>JAKEFM010000103.1 GCA_022616055.1 Planctomycetota bacterium | reverse complement strand
GATCGTCCCGCCGCCCGTGACGGACTCGTTGCAGACGATCCCCAGGAGGACGGTCGGCGGGCCGTCGAGCCCGGTCGGCGCGGCCGAGAGGACGGCCCCGCCTCCGGTCAACCAGGACAGGAAGGCCTCCCCACCGGGGACCGAGAAGGAGCTCGGTCCGCCGTAGAGGTCGCTCTCGAGGTGCCGGAGGAGGAACTCGCCTCCGGCCGGCGAGGAGAGCTCGACCGCGAAGGACGGGGAGACAGCGCCCCGCTCGCTCCCGGCGGCCGACGGCTTGCCGGTGAAGAGGAGGGAGGCGAAGGTGGCGGACAGGAAGAGGCTCTTTGCGTTTCTCATGTCACACCTCGGTTTGAAACCTGGGTCATCCGCGAATCGGTTGGACGGGCAGAGTTCCGAGCGGCCCACGTCTTTTCAAGTTCAGGTTCCCGGTGATCTCGTGGAGGTGCGGGTTAAGGGAGGCGCATCGAGAGTTCGTCGCCCCGCTCCTCCCACCCGCCCCGCTGCCTGGACTCGTTTCCGGGGACCCGATCCCCGGCTCCCGCGAAGCCGCACAAGCGCACGAGCCCGCTCGACTCGTCCGGGTTCGCGTCGGGACGCGCCCTGCAGGGCTGCGGGGGCCGCATCCCTCGGATCGAGGTCTCGGGGAAGCATGTCCGCGGCGCGGGGGAGGGGACCGCCGTCCCCCGGATGCGCCGTCCCAGCGCGCCGGAGGGTCTCCGGGGTCGGCACGGTGGTGGGGGATTCCCTTGGATCGATGGGCGCGGGACTCCTCGAGCGGGTCCCCTCTTCTCCGTTCCTTCCGTTCTTCTAGCCCGTCCCCTTGCCCGTTCCGCCAACCGTGCGAGGGAGCGGGAGAGGCCGGGGCGGCCCGAACCACGCGACCGCCCCGGCCGAGCGTGCCTTTCGTCGGGAGACTACGGGCAGTTGTCGTGGAGCTGGATGTTCCCCCCCCGAGGGTCCCGCTCGCGGAGTAGCCGGTGCTCAGGGAGATGGCGAACGTGTCCGTTCCCGTTCCGGGT
>JAKEFM010000008.1 GCA_022616055.1 Planctomycetota bacterium | reverse complement strand
GGGACGGCGACCTCGACGCGTTCGAGGGGAATTACGGCGGTGGCCTGGGCGGTCAGGAACGCCTCCTCCTCAACGGCGGGACGGGGGTCTTCACGGACGTCACGGCCACGAACCTCCCGGCCCTGTTCGACTGGACGCAGGCGGTCGCGCTCGTGGACGTGGACGGGGACGGAGACCTCGACGCGTTCGTGGGGAATTCCCTAAGTGGCCCGGGCGCTCAGGACCGCCTCCACCTCAACGACGGGACGGGGGTCTTCACGGACGTCACGGCGACAAGTCTCCCGCCCCTCCTCGAAAACACGTACGCGGTGGCGTTCGGAGACGTGGACGGGGACGGAGACTTCGACGCGTTCGTGGGGAACGTCGGGGCCCCTTCCCTGAACCGCCTTTACCTCAACGGCGGGACGGGGGTCTTCACGGACGTCACGGCGACGAGCCTCCCGGCCGTGATCTCCGAGTCGACGCACGCGGTCGCGCTCGGGGACGTGGACGCGGACGGCGACCTCGACGTGTTGGTGGGGAACTCCTCCGGCGGCCAGAACCGCCTCTACCTCAACGCCGGGACAGGAGTCCTCACCGACGTCACGGCGATGAATCTCCCTCCCCCCCCTACCTTCGCAGCGGGAGTCGCGCCCGGCGACGTGGACGGGGACGGCGACCTCGACGTGTTCGTGGGGGGCAACGGACAGAATCGCCTCTACGTCAACGCCGGGACGGGAGTCTTTGCCGACGTCACGGCGACGAACCTTCCGGCCGTGCTCTGCAACACGCAGGAGGTCGCGCTCGGGGACGTGGACGGGGACGGCGACCTCGACGCGTTCGTGGGGTGCTACGGAGGGCTGGACCGCCTCCACCTCAACGACGGGACGGGGGTCTTCATCGACGTCACGGCGACGAACCTCCCGGGCCTGCTCGGCTACGCGGCGGCGGTCGCCCTCGGGGATGTGGACGGGGACGGCGACCTCGACGCGTACGTGGGGAACTACGACCTGCAAGACCGCCTCTACCTGAACGGGGGAACAGGGGTCTTCGCGAATGGGACGGCTACGAACCTCCCGGTCCTGGTCGACCCGACGACGACGGTCGGGCTCGGGGACGTGGACGGGGGCGGCGACCTCGACGCGTTCGTCGGGAACTGGGACCAGGTCGGTCCGGGCGAGCAGGACCGCCTCTACCTGAACGGCGGGACGGGGGTCTTCATCGACGTCACGGCGACGAGCCTCCCGGCCCTGCTCGGCTACACGACGGCGGTCGCCCTCGGGGATGTGGACGGGGATGGCGACCTCGACGCGTTCGTGGGGAACTTCGACAATTCTGGTCCGGACGACCAGGAACTCCTCCACCTGAACAGCGGGACGGGGGTCTTCACCGATGTCACCGCGACGAACCTCCCGGTCCTGCTAGACCACACGACCGCGGTCGCCCTCGGGGACGTGGACGGGGACGGCGACCTCGACGCGTTCGTGGGGAACGTCGGTCAGAACCGCCTCTGCCTCAACGGGGGAACAGGGGTCTTCGCGGATGTCACCGCGACGGACCTCCCGGCCCTGGCGAACACCACGTCCGCGGTCGCCTTGGGGGACGTGGACGGGGACGGCGACCTCGACGCGTTCGCGGGAGGCAACGGGCCGAACCGCTCCTACACCAATCTCACCCGCCAGGTAGCCTGGCGCGGCATCCCGAGGGTGGGGAAGCCCCTCGTCCTGGACCTGTGGGGCCCGGCGAGCGGATTCTGGGTCCTCGGCACCTCGCTCGGGAACGCGAGCATCCCGCTCTTCCCTCTCGGGACGCTTCGCCTCGACCCGGCGACCCTGATCGTCGCGGGCGGCGGCGCACTCGATCCGCAGGGTCGCGCGAGCCTGTCGATCCTCGTGCCCCCGAGCCCTGCGCTCGTGGGACTGTCCCTCTACTGGCAGGCGGGGGTCGGGCCCCCGGCGTTCTTGACGAACCTCGAGATCACGACCGCCACGGACCTCTAGAATCCCCCGCGTCGGGCCTCCGGCGCGCATGCCCTCCTCCCTCTACGTCGACGCCGACGCCCAGAACTGGAGGGTGTCCCCCTACCACGGAGTCCGGTGGAAGAAGCTGCGGTACGACCCGGCGACCGGGCAGTCGGCGGTGCTCCTCCGGTTCGAGCCCGGATCGGCCTACGGCACGCATCGCCATCCCGCGGGCGAGGAGTACATCGTCCTCGAGGGATCGATCGAGGACGGGGGGAAGAGCTGGGGAAAGGGAGCCTACGTGTGGCATCCGCCGGGCTCGATCCACACGCCCAGGTCGATGAAGGGCTGCCTCCTCTTCGTCGCGCTCCCGAAGCCGATCGAGATCGTGGAGGAGGCTCCTCCGTCCCGGTGAGGGGCGGGGGCCTCAGGCGCGCTCGCGACCGAGGTCCGCCGGGATCCTCGCGGGAGGCGCGGGCTCGAGCTCGGCGAGCGGCTCCCGCTCGGGAAGCTCCGCGCGGTCGCCCGAGATCGCCCCCATCAGGTCGTTCACCTTCTCCGCCTTCCTCGAGGCCTCCTCGAACTTCTCCGTCGCGATGCGGAGATTCCTGCCGACACCCTCGAAGACCTGGAAGAACCGGGCGAACCGCTGCTGGAGGTCGGCCACCTGCTTCTGGATCTCGCGGGCCCCCTCCTCGATCCGCATCCCCTTCAGGCCCATCACGATCGTCGCGAGGTAGGCGTAGAGGGTGTTCGGGCTGACCGGGATCACCTTCCTCGAGAGGGCGTAGTCGCGGAGCCCCGCCTCCTCGTCCCGGACGACGACCTCGTAGTAGATCCCCTCGGCGGGGAGGTACATGAGCGCGAAGTCGAACGTCCCCTCGGCCGGGCGGATGTACCGCTCGGCGATCTCGTCGATGCGGCCGCGAACGCTCGCGAGGAAGGTCTTCCGCTCCGCCGCGCGCGACGCGTCGTCGGAGGCCGCCTGCATCCGGTTGAACGCCTCGAGCGGGAACTTCGCGTCGACCGGGACCCACTGGCCGCGCAAGCGGATCGCCGCGTCGACCGCGGTCCCGTCGGCGAAGCGGTGCTGCGTCTCGTACGTCGCGGGGGGGAGGATCTCCGCGAGGAGCTCGCCGAGGAGGGCCTCCCCGAGGTTGCCGCGCAGCTTTGGGGCTCGGAGCACGTTCTGGAGCTCCGCCACCTCCTTGCCGAGGGCGGCCATCCCCTTCGCCGCCTCCTCGAGGGCGGAGACCTGGGCGCGCAGGTCGCCGACGACCTTCGTCGTCTCGGCGAGGCGGGAGCCGATCGACTCCTGCGAGGAGGCGAGCCCCTGCTGGAGGGTCGTCGTAAGGGAGGCGATCTGCGCGTTCAGCGTCCCGCGCGCCTGCTCGAGGCCCGCTCGCAGCGTCTCGGCCGAGTCCCCCTGGCCCTTGGTGAGCCCCTGGGTGAGCTCCGCGATCCGCGAGTGGAACTGGTCGAGGGCGCCCTGGAGGCTCCCCCCGACCCGGGAAATCCCCTCCGCCTGCGAGCGGGCGACCTCCGTCTTCGTCGCCTCCTGGGCGGCGCGGATCTCGAGGAGGTCGCGGCGCAGGTCGGACACGGCCCCCCCTTCGCGGGGCCGGCGGAGGAGGACGAAGAGGAGGGCCCCGAGGAGGACGAGGACCGCGACGAGGAGCGCTTCGACCATGGGGGAGAATCAGTCTAGCGCGTGGCGAGGGCTCGCCGTCCGGCTACGATCCCCCCCGGTAGGAATCGAGTGGAAGAGTCGGGCACCGCCCGGAAGTTCTCCGCCTCACCCCCGGCCCCCGATCCCGGGACGCCGGGGCCGATCGCGGAGAAGGGGCTCGAGGAGGATCTCCTCGAGCGATGGCGCGCGGGGGATCGCGAGGCGGGCGGTCGGCTCCTCGAGGGGCAGCGAAACCTCGTCTTCTGGACCTGCCGCCGCCACGGCCTCCGGACGGAGGAGGAGATCGCCGAGCTGTACCAGGAGGTCGTGCTGCGCATCTCGCGGACCCTTCCCCGGCTGCGCATCGAGAGGTCGTTCGCGGCCTACGTCCGACGGACGGCCGAGAACACGATCGCGGAGCGCGGCCGGACCCCCCCCGCCGCGGCCCCCCTCGAAGGAGTCGCCGAGCCGGCGGATCCACGGCCGTCGGCCCCCGACCTCGCGCTTCGCGAGGCCCTGGAGCGCTGCCGCGGCCGACTCACCCCCCTCGAGGACGCGGTCTACGAGCGGAGGTTCGTGCAGGGGCAGGACTACGAGGAGGTCGCCCGCCGGCTGGGTAAGACGGCGAACCACGTCGGCGTCACCCTTTTCCGGCTCGTGCGAAAGATGAAGCGCTGTCTCGAGGCGTCGGGCTACGGGATGAAGCCGTGAACGGGCACCCCTCCGAACGGGACCTCCTCCTGGCGGGGGAGCAGGAGGCCCCCGGGCCGATCGCCGATCACCTCGCGCGCTGCGCGGAATGCGGCGAGCGGCTCGCCGAGGTGCGATCGATGTCGGATCTCGCCCGCCGCGCGTACGGGGAGGCTCCCGGGAGCGCACCCTCCCCCGCCCTGGCGCGGCGGATGGCCGAGGCCGAGGGGCGAGCCCTCGCCGAGGCCGCCGGAATCCCGGGCCGGAGCCGCGTCGCGCCCCGCACGCTCCTCGCCGGCGCCCTGGCCGCGGCCGCGGCCGTCCTCCTCGGGGTCACCCACCTCTTCCATGGGAGGCATCCCCTCGCTTTCGAGGAAGGCGCCGTCGTGTCGGAGCGGGTGCCGGGCGTCCGGAGCGCCGCCGCACCCATCGGGGAGGCGCGCTCCGGAGACCGCTACCGGATCCGGTTCGCGCTCGGAGAGAGGGCCCACGTCGGGATCCTCAACCTCGACGCCTCCGGGGCGCTGAACCTCTTCTTCCCCTTCGAGGAAGCGCCGGGGCGCCTGCTCGATTTCGACTTCCGGCAGCCCTTCCCCGCCGGATCCTCGATCGAGATCCCCCCCTCGACGCACGACGCCTACCGGCTCGACGAGCGGCCCGGGACGGAGCGCTTCTTCCTCGTCGCCGCCGATCGGGTCGTGGCGGAGGAACTCCTCGGCTTCGCCCGTGAGTGGCGATCCCTCCCCGCCGAGGCGAGGACCCCCGGGGCGCTCGAGTCCCGCCTCGCCCGGGCGTTCGGCGCGGTCCGCGTCCTCGCGCTGGAGCACCGCCCGTGAGCCAGGTCGGGGAACCCCGCTCCCCCCTCGCATGTCGTACGGGAAGCTGTACCGTTCCGTCGGAGAGTAAGGTCCTGACCGCGATCGGAGTCGATGCTCCCGCGCCGGGAGGGTCGCCCCCCCGCGCCGAGCATGGGAGGTGCCCATGAGATCGATCCCCGCACTCGCCCTCGTCTCGCTCCTCGTGGTCCTCGCCCCTCGCGCCGCGGCCACGCCCCAGCGCAACTTCTGGGAGCCGGTGTTCTCCCTCGAGACGAACTCCCCCTCCTTCGCCGGATCGCTCCCGACCGGGTCGCCCGGCGACTTGTGGCTCCCGGGGCCACCCCCCCGGCGGGTGATCTCGAGGGAGGAGCTCGGGGTTCCGGCGACCGTGACTCCGCTCCTCCCCCAGGGAGGCGTCGTCGACGCCTTCACGGCCGGCATGGATGACTGCGGCCCCGACCTCGTCCTCTTCTTCTACTCGGTCCGCCTCGGGACCGTCGGGGCGGGATACCCGGTCACCCCCGAGGTCAACACGGACGGAGCGGCAGGGGACCTCTTCGTCCTCGCCACGAAGGGGGGGTGTCCGACGCTGCGGGGCGCGACCCTCGAGATGGACGCGCCGGACGTCGTCCTCGTCCCGTTCCCGGGCTCGGTTCCCGTCCCCGCCCTCAACCAGGACGAGCTCTCGACGCTCGACATCCCCTTCGCCTACCGGATCGGGCGGACGCCAGTCTACTTCTCCGTGGACGCCGCGACCGCGGCTCTGATGACGGCGGGCCCGGGGCCCCCGGTGACCGGCGGCGACATCCTCGCGTCGAATCGACAGGGGGAATGGGAGATCGCGGTCCCGCACGGCGACCTCTCGCTCACCCCGTCGGGGGAGGTGGACGCCGTCGCGATCCAGGAGACGGTCCCCGGGTCTCCCGGGACGGTCTACTTCTCCGTCCGCGGACCCGTCGGCTCCGCGGCCGCGAGCGGCCTCAACCCGGCGACCGTCTACACCATCGTCGTCGGATCGGGGAGCGGGCCGATCGCCTTCCTCCCTCCCTCGAAGCTCGGCTGTCTCCCGACCGACGACGTCGACGCGATCTCGATCCTCGACCCCGGCCTGTTCACCCAGAACTACGCCTTCACGAGCATCGTCTCGGGGACCGGCTCCCCGCCGGGGTCCGCCCCCCCGCCGGGGATCTTCGAAGAGGATCCCCTGGGGATTCCGGACGACACGCTCTGGCACACCGAGCCCTACTGCTCCTGGGACGGGACCTACACCTTCCCGGGTCCCAACTTCCCGGGCTTCTCCTCGATCGCGGGGAGCCCCGGCGCCGTCCTGATCCACGGAGCGGGGGTCGACGACAACATGGGGCCGGCGACCCCGCTCCCGTTCCCGTTCCGGTTCGCCGGGGTCCCGAAGACGAGCTTCCAGGTGAGCGCGAACGGGTTCGTCGCGTTCGACCAGGTCCTCGGGTCGGGGTTCTTCACGAATGTCGCCCTCGGGAACCCGAGCCTGCCGAACGATCTCGCCGCGGCCTGGTGGGACGATCTTCACACGGGCTCCAGCGGCTCCGTCCTGTCGGAGCTCCTCCCCTCCGGGGACCTCGTCATCGAGTGGAACAACGTCGAGGCGTATCCCGGGGACGGCAGCGGGGAGTTCGCGACCTTCCAGGCCGTGCTCTCCCCGTCGCCGGTCGCCGACACCGTGCGGTTCAACTACGGTTCCCTCACGACCAGCTCCACTCCCTGGAGCGCCACGGTCGGGGTCGAGGGAGTCGGCGGCGCACCGTGGTACGACCCGTCCGGAAGCGGCGCCTCGAACTCCTACTTCCCGTGGGGGACCTTCTCCACGGTCGAGCTGACGCCGAACGCCGTCCCCCTCCCCTCCTCCTTCGGAGGCCCGGTCGTGGCCTACAACCTCGGGGACCAGGGAATCTACAACTACGACACGCAGGGCCCCGGAGGCTCCGTCGCGAACACGGGAGCCCTGGTGATGCCCACGGGGATCCCCCTGGGAACGAAGGACCTGACGTTCTCCTTCGACTACATGAAGGAGACGGAGGCGGGCGGCTCGACGTCGTTCGACCAGTGCTTCGTCGAGGTCAGGAGGACCTTCCCGGCGGGCCAGCCCTGGCTCCCCCTCGGCTCCACGGCCATGCCGATCCCGGGGAACTCCGCCTGCCCCTCGGTGGCCTCGGTCAGCGAGACCGCGGCGAACCCGCTCTCCCCCCTCTCCTCGCTCCTGGGCGACGGCGGATCCGTGCGCTTCCGGTTCGACTCGATCGACGGCGTCGCCAACGCCTTCCCCGGCTGGTACGTCGGCAACGGCGGGCTCCAGGGCGGGCCGGTCGCCTTCTTCCAGCGATACGGGGTCGGGTGCGCGCCCGCCGGCGCCCCGTTGCCGCGGATCGGGTCGAGCGGCGCGCCCCTCTCCCCCTCGGTCATGGCCATCGAGCTCGACGACGCTCCGCCGAGCGCGCCGCTCGCCCTGCTCATCAACGCGAGCCTCGGCATGCCCCTCCCCACGCCCCTCGTGGCGTTCGGGCTGCCGGCCGCCTCGCCCGCGTGCAACTTCGAGATCGGCCTCTTCCCGTTCCCGATGATCGTGCCGGCAGTCTCGAATCCCGCCGGGGGCGCTTCCATCCCGGTCGCGATCCCCCCCGGGATCTCGGGCGAGGTCTTCGCGCAGTGGGCGTGCGTCACTCCCTCGGCCACCTTCTCCATGTCGGACGGGGCGATCTTCGCCGTGCGCTGAGTCTCCGGAATGCTCGCCGGACTGATCCTCCTCTGGCCGGGCGACCCGTCGGGACCGCCCCCGACCGAGGCCGAGCGAGCCCTCGAGGTCCGGATCTCCGGCGCGGTCGCCCGGGAAGATCGGGATGCGCTCGCCTCCCTCCTCCGGAAGGAGAGAGACCTCCTTCCGGCCCTCCTCGATCGGTGGACCCTCGCGGTCCTCATGCCCGAAGTCGAGGACCTCGCCCTGCTCGAGAGGATCGGGCGGGTCGCCTCCGCCGGGGAGATCGACCCGCCTCCTCCCTTGCGCATCCCGCCCCCGAGGAGGCCGGAGTGGCGGGCGGCGCTGGAGAGGCTCCGGGCCGCCGAGGAGATCGGATCCCTCCGTTCCCTCCTCCCGGCCTTCGAGTCCTTCGGCGACGCGAGAAGGGCGACCCTGGTGCGGCTCGAGCTGGGCCGGATGCTCGCCGCCGCCCAGGATGGCGCGGAGGCGCGGACCCTCCTCCGCGCGGCCCGGCGGTCGGCGGAGGAGGCGAACGACGCCCCGCTCCTCGCGCGGGCCCTCGAGACCGAAGCGCAGGCCCTGCGCGATCTCCAGGAGGACGAGGAAGCCATCGAGACGTCGCGCCGGGCCCTGCCGATCCACCGAAGGCTCGGGGACCGGCGAGGCGAGGCCGAGGTCGAGCGGGGGATCGCCGTCGCCCGCGGCCGCCTCGCGGTGCGGCTCGCGCGGTCGAATCCGGAGGGCGCCCGGGCGGGTTGGAGGGAGGCGGAGGAGGGCTTCTCCCGCGCGGCGGAGATCCATCGTTCGATCGGGGAGGAGGTCCTCCTCGCGAGGGCCCTCCGCGGTCGGGCGGGAGTGCGGGGAAACCTCGGCGACCTGGAGGGATCCCGCCGGGACTTCGAGGTCGCACTCGAGGTGTTCGAGCGGCGTGGGGAGACGGTCGAGTCGGCCGCCATCCGCTCGAGCCTCTACTCCGCCTTGAAGAAGATCTCTCCCGAGGAGGCCCTCCGGTACCTCGCGCCGGCCGCCGAGACGCTCGCGAAGGAGGGCGCGGCGGACCTCCGCGCGGCCCAGACCTTCCGCGCGTACGCGGAGGCTCTCGAGGATCGAACGGACGCCGAGGACGCGCCGCCTCCCGACGCCCTGCGGTTCATCCGGCTCGCCCGGGCGATCGACGAGAAGCGCGGCAAGCCGGACGTCCTCGCGCAGGACCTCCACATCGAGGCCCGCATCCTCTACCGGGCGGGAGACCTCGAGGCGGCGGAGAGGGAAGCGAGACGGGCGCTCGAACTCCAGCGTCAGCACGCGGACCCCGGGGGACGGTCGGGCGACATCCTCCTCACGCTGGGAACGGTCGCCCGCCGGGCCGGCCGCTTCGAGCAGGCGCGCGCCTTCCTCGAGGAGGCGCTGCGCGAGGCGCGCCGGACGGGCGACCCCGACGTCCTGGGTCCGGTCCTCACCCGTCTCGGTCAACTCCTCACCGTCGTGGGGGAGCAAGCCGCGGCGCGCGAATGCCTGCGCGAGGCCGTCGGACTGAGGCCGAAGTCCCTCCGCGCGGAGATCGACGCCCGCCTCGGGTACGCCCTCGTCGAGTCGGAAGAGGGGAATCCCGAGGAGGCGGTCCGCCTCCTCGAGAGCGCCGCCGAGCGGGCCCGGGCGGGGAACCTCCCGGCGCTCGAGGGCCGCATTCTCGCCCAGCGGGCCGCCCTCGAGTTTCGCCGTCGGCCCGAGTCGGCGCGCGCCCTCCTCCGGCAGGCGCGCCGGGCTTTCGGGGACGATCCCGGTCCCGTCCTTCGCGCCTTCCTCGAGTGGATCGAGGGGGAAGCCTCCCTCGCCTCCTCCGACTACGAGGCGTCCGTGGCGGCCTTCCGCCGGGCGGTCGAGGCGACGGGCGGGACGGCGGACTCGACGATCCGCGCCGCCTCCCTCGCGGGACGGGTCGAGGCGTGCCTCCGCCTCGGGGACGCGCGGGAGGCCGCCGAGGCCTACCGGGAGGCCGTCCGGGCCCTCTCGTCGATGAGGCCGTCCACCCTGGAAGAGTCCTGGCGGATCGTCCTGCAGGAGCGATTCGCCGAGCTGCCTCCCCTCGGCGTCGAGGCCTACGTCCGGCTCGGGGACGATGCTTCCGCTCTCGCCGCTGCCGAGGACGCCCAGGGTCGCGCGCTCGCGGAGGCGCTCGAGGGCCGGGCCCGACCGAAGGGCGCGACGCTCGAGGTCCTCCGCGCCCTCCTCCCCGCGGAGGGCGCGTTCGTCTCCTACGCGCAGGGCCTCGACCACCTCCACGCGTTCGTCCTCCGGAGGGAGAGCCTGAGGCGGATCGATCTCGGGGAGACGGCGCAGGTGGAGGCCCTGGCGGCGGCGTTCCGCCGACACTGCGCGGAGCCCTCCCCGCCCTCGAGCGAGGCGGTGCGCGCCTTCGCGGAGGCGGGAGGGAGGCTCCGGGACGTCGCCTGGAGCCCGCTCGCCGGCGCGCTTGCGGGGTGCCGGAGCGTGACGATCGCTCCGTCGGACCTCCTCGCGGGGATCCCGTTCGAGGCCCTGCCGCTCGAGGCTCCTCCCGGCGCAACCTCCTTCGGCGAGATCTCGTACGCGGTCGAGCGCCACTCCTTCTCCTACGTCCCCTCGGCGCGCGTCCTCGTCGCGCTCGCCGCGGTGCCGGAGAAGCGCGGGACCGGCCTCCTCGCCGTCGGCGATCCCGCGTACGGCGGAGGCGAGGGTCTCGACGGAGGAACGAGAGGCGTCGCGGGCCTCGCCTCGCGGCCCGCGTCCGCCGGCGGGGGGGAGGGACGGGACCTCGAGGACCTCCCCTTCAGCCGCCTGGAGGCGACGGCGGTCGCCGACCTCTTTCCGGAGCCGGAACGGACGCTGCGGCTCGGCACGGGAGCCGGCCCCGCCGCTCTCGCCCCGGACGGCCCCTTCGTGAAGGCCCGGCACGTCCTCCTCTCCACCCACGGGCGAGCGGACGTGCGGGACCCCTCGGCGTGCGGGCTGTGGCTCTCCCCTGCCGCCGCGGGAGAGGCCGCCTCCTTCTTCCCCGCCTCCGCCCTCGCCTCGCGCGAGATGCTCGCGGACCTCGTCGTCCTCTCGGCGTGCAGCACGAACCGCGGGCGCCTCTCCGAGGGGGAGGGGGTCCTCAGCCTCGCCCGCGAGTTCCTGCGAGCCGGCTGTCGGGCCGTCGTCGCCTCCGAGTGGCTCGTCGAGGACGCCGCCACGGCCTCCCTGTCGATCGCCTTTCACGAGGGGATCCTGCGCGACGGCCTCGGGCCCGCCGAGGCCCTCCGGCAGGCGAAGGTCCGCTACCTGCGTGAGGAGAGGCCTTCCGCCGCCCTCGCCCTGCGCGGCTCGCCGGCGCCTGCCACGAGGGGCGCCCTCGACCGGCGCCACCCCTTCTTCTGGGCTCCCCTCCTCCTCTTCGGGCCGGACCGGTAGGGCCTGCGCGCCCGGCTCGGCGCGGGCTACGATCCGCTCCCCGCTCCGATGAACCCGATGCCGGCGATGCTCGCGGCGATCGCGACCCTCCTTTTCCCCATCTCGCAGCAGGCGCTACCTCCCTACGGGCTCCGGGGGACCGTCCTCGACGCCCAGGGGAAACCGGTCGAGGGCGCGGACGTGGCCCTGCTTCGCCTCGGCCGCCCCCGCTCCACCGCGAAAGTCGACGGGGAGGGCCGCTTCACGCTGCACGCCGATTCGCTCGGGCCCGAAGCGAAGCTCGAGGTGCTCTCTACCCATCACGGCCCCCTCTGGATCCGGGATCTTCCGTCGATCCCGGGGATGGCCGACCTCGGCCCGATCGTCCTCGAATCCCCGGCGACCCTGCGGGGCCGGGTCCTCGACCCCGGCGGGAAGGGAGTGGCCGGGGCGAGCCTCTTCGTCACCCCGTCCGTCGACGAGAGGCACGAGCCCCTCGCCGTCTCGGGCCCCGACGGCTCCTTCGAGATCGAGTTCCTCCCGCGCGCCGAGGTCGCCGTGGGGATCTCGGCCGCCGGCTTCGCCGACCTCCTCTCCCGCAAGGTGTCGCTCCTCGCCGGAGGGACGAGCCGGGCGGAGTTCCGGCTAGAGCCCGAGGAGGCGTTCGAGGGGACCGTGGTCGACGGTGCGAGCACCCCGGTCCCGGGAGCGATCGTGACGGCGCTCCGCCGGGAGGCGATCGAACCACTGCTCCACGCCACGGCGGTCACGGGGGCGGAGGGGCGATTCGTCCTGCGCGGCATGGGGAAAGGGGGGCCCTTCGAACTCTCGATCTCGAAGATGGGTCACGCGCCTGTGAAGGGGGATCGGGCCTCCCTCCCCGCCGACCGGCGCTGGACCCTCGCGCCCGCCCCCGTCGTCGCGGTGCGGGCCGAGGGCGCGGGCTCCCCCATCGCGAGCGTCCGCTTCGAGGTCTACACGCGGAGCGGGGAAGGCTGGCGGCGGCAGGACGGCGAGGCCGAGCCGGACGAGCCCGCGGGCCCGGACCTCTGGCGCGTCACTCTGCCCAGCGCTGGGCGCGCGCGCTTCACCGTCACGACGGAGGACGGCCGGACCGCGCAGACGGGCGACGTCGAGGTCCCCGCCTCGGGGGCCGCCGAGGCCCGGGCGGTTTTCGAGGCGGAAGGAACCCTGTCGGGCCGGGTGAAGTCCCCGGATGGCGCCCCCGCCGCGGGAGTCCCCGTCCTCCTCCATCTCGGAGGCCTCCCGTCACGGAGCGTCGAGAGCGGCCCGGACGGATCCTTCTTCTTCTCCCACGTCCCTCCCGGCGCCCACACCCTCGAGGCGCGGGCGCCCGAGCGAGTCTCCGATCCGGTTCCCGCGACGCTGACCTCGGGGGGGCGGACGGAGGGGATCGAGATCGCCTTGAAGAAGGCCGCTCGGATCACGGGCCGGCTCACCTTCGACGGGTCCGCCCCCGGACGGGAGACTCCGATGGGCGCCTTCCAGTTCGAGCGGGTGCGCGGCGCGCCTCCGGGAGTGCGGGAGGGGAAGTGGACTCTCGTCGCGCTCGCCCTCGCGAGCGCCTCCGGGGACTTCTCGCTCGCTCCGGTCCCCCCCGGCCGGATCGCGGTCGTCCCGAAGCGCCCCTCCGATCCCGAATCCGGCGCGGTCCGCTCGTTCCTCGGGGAGTTCCCCGAGCCGGAGGAGGCGAAGGGGATCGTCCGCGTGAAGCCGGAGGAGGAGGCGCGGCTCGACCTCGACCTGCCGGCGCTCCGGCCCTCCGCGGTCGAAGGCGCGGTCCGGGTGAACGGCAAGGAACGCGCGGGAGTGCGCGTGACCCTCGCGCCGGCCGCGGGGGGCCGCGCGATGGACGCGATCACCGACGAGGCAGGGAAGTTCCGCATCCGGCTCGACCGGGGCGGCGAGTTCGACCTGCGGCTCACCCTCCCCGGATTCGACGCATCGCGTCGGACGAGCGTCCCGGGCGGCTCGACCGCGGCTGTCCCCTTCGACCTCGAGGCGGGATCGATCCGCGGCGCGGTCGGCGACCGGAATGGCAATCCCGTCTCCCTGCGGGTCCGGCTCGAGCGACCGCTGCCTCCTCCCGCCGAGCGCCATCCCGCGTTCGGCAAGGAGGACGTCGAGCCCTGGGAGGAGGCCCTCGCCGGCCTGAGCGGCGCCGACGGGACCTTCGCCTTTCGGGAGGCGGAGGCGGGGACCTACCGCGTCCTCGTCCACGACGTCGAGACCCGCTTCGCCTTCGCGGCGAGCGACCCCTTCGAGGTCCGCCCCGGGCAGGAGGTCGCCGTCCCCCCCATCCTCGTCCCGCGCGAGGCGCCGCTGCGCGTGACGGTGAAGGGCCCCGAGGGGAAGCCCCCCTTCGCCTCGGTCCGTCTCCTCGCGGCGCCCGGCGCGCCTCCCCTTCCGCGGCGGTTCTTCCAGTGGACGGGGGACGGGAGCATCGTCGTGCACGGGCTCCCGCCGGGGCCGCTCCTCGTCCAGCTCCACACCTACGGGCCCTGGGAGGCGCCGGAACAACGGATCACGCTTCCGGAGGACGGGAACGAGACCGCGCTCGTCTTCGAGGTGAAGAAGAAGGAGTGACGCCGATGAGCCGGAAGAGATGGATCCTCGCGGGAGCGCTCGTCCTCGGCCTGCCTCTCGCGATCCTGGCCCTGCCTCGACGCCTGCGGATGGACGGGGCCTTCGCGTTCCGCTGCGGGTCGTACGGGGATCCTTCCCACCCGTTCCTGAAGTGGTCGCTCGACGAGGTCCCGATCCTCGGCCATATCCGGTTGGTCTCCGCCCGCGTCGAGCGACACGAGCCGGGTCTCCTGCGGGGCATCGCCTTCCAGGTCGCGCGCGACCGGGATGGCGACGACCTCCTCGAGCCCGAGGAATGGGAGACGCTCGCCTCCGCGAAGGCCGAGCCGACCGGGGAAGGCGACGTCGCGCAGACCCGGACCGTGTTCCTCCTCCTCCCGTACGACGGGTGGGCGATCCTCTTCGACGACGAGAATGGGGCTCGGAGGCAGCAGCTCTGGATCTGCCACGGCAAGAATGAAGCCGAGTGGTCCGAGGTCGCGGAAGTGCTCCCTGCCCCTCTCCAGCGACGGTGAGGGTCGGTCGCGCGCGGTCGAGCCCGCTTCGCCGAATCGAGGGTCTGGAGGGCGCGGTGGAGGGAGGTCGGGACGCTTTCCGCTCCGGATCGGGGGGAGAACCTCCGGGAGTTACTTCTCCCTGACCGAGGAATAGGATGCCGCCGGGCCTCCCAGGAGCAAACGATGCAAGCACTCCCGGTCGTCCTTGGCGTCTCCCTGACCCGCGCGCTCCCGGCCGCGCTGTTCCTTCTCCTCGCCTTCGCGCCGCCGGTGCAGTCCCAGGGAATCCTCTTCTGGCAGTTCAACGGGACCGCTCCGGGGGACTGGTTCGGAGAAGCCGTGGTCCGGCTCGGCGATGCGGACGGGGACGGAATTGTCGACCTCGCCGTCGGTGCACCCCAGCCGGGAACCGGATCGACCCCGCCGGGTCCCGGATACATCCGCGTCTTCTCCGGTGCGAACGCAGCGACGCTCCTCTCGCTCGGCGGTCCGGGTCCCTACCTTGGATACGGAGGGGCCCTGGCGGGCGCCGGGGACCTGGACGGGGATGGGAGCACGGATCTCCTCGTGGGGATCCCCGGTCTCAACCAGGCGGTCGTCTACTCGGTGGTGACAGGCGCGCCCCTGCTCACGCTCTCGGGAACCGCACCCACCGACTACTTCGGAGCGGATGTGGCGGGCCCTGGCGATGTCGACGGCGATGGGGTGCCCGACCTGCTCGTGGGGGCCCCGGTAATTGGATTCCCGGCGAGCTTTGTGAACCCGGGGTCCGCGCGGCTGCACTCGGGTTCGACGGGCGCCCTCCTCTTCACGTTTCCCGGCCCGAGCCCCGGCTCGCGCTTCGGGAGCACGGTGGCCGGGGCGGGGGATACCGATGGAGATGGAGTTCCGGACCTTTCCGCTGGAACGGGGCCGACCATCACCTCCAGCGGTCAGGTCGGCGTCTTCTCGGGGGCGACCGGAGCGCTGCTCCTGACCCTCCCCGAACCCGGCTCGGGGACTCAATTCGGCCGGGCGATCGCCTCGGCGGGCGACCTCGACGGAGACGGGTCGGCGGAGCTGATCGTGGGGGCGCCTCGGGCGTCTCCGGGTGGGCTGTTCTATGCCGGAACGGCCTCCGTCTTCTCTGGCGCGACGGGCCTTGCCCTCTTCACGTTCAACGGCGCGAGCGCACTCGACACCTACGGGAGCGCGGTCGGGACGGGCGGGGACTTGAACGGCGACGGCGTGCCCGACCTGCTGGTCGGGGCGGAGTCTGCGGACGAGGCGATGCTGGCGAACAGCGGGAGCGGGGCCGTCCGAGTCTTTTCGGGATCGAGCGGCAACCCCCTCTACTCGTTCTTCGGCGGCCCCAGCGCGGAGGCCGTCGGATCCGCCGTCACCGCGCTCGGTGACCTGAACGGAGACGGGATCGCGGAGTTTGCCTTCGGCGCCCCGCTGGCCCTGTTCTCCGCAGGCCAAGTCAGGGTCTATTCCGTCGCGGGAACTCCGACCGGCGCGACGACCTACGGAGTTGGGTGCCCCGGATCCGGTGGGTTGTTTCCTCAGGCCCTAACCGCCGGAGGTCCCGCCGCCGTCGGCAACGCCGCATTCAACGTCGTGGTCTCGGGGGCGCTCGGAGGCTCCTCGGCCGTCCTGATCCTCGGGAACTCCTCTTCGTCCTGGCTCGGGGTCCCGCTGCCCCTCAACCTGGGGTTCCTCGGGCTTCCCTGCTCCCTTCTCGCGTCCGCGGACGTCCTGCTTGCGACCACGACGTCGGGATCGGGTCCGGGTACCGGCATCGACTTCCTCCCCGTTCCGATCCCCCCCAATCCCGCTCTCGCGGGAGGGACGGTCTACCTCCAGTGGTACATCGTCGACCCGGGCCCCTCCCTCCTTCCGGGATCGATGAGCGGTGGACTCTCGTTCGTCATCACGCCCTGATGGCGTCGGGAGAAGCCCGATGGCGGGGGCAGGCCAGGGCGTGCGCGGGCAGGTGTCCGAACCTGCCGGTCCCTCGGGGCTCGATACGAGGGGGAGCGTCCCGACCTCTCGCACCGCGAGCCGGGCTCGCCCCCGGGCCCACCCGGCGAGGACCTATCTCCCCCCCGATCCGGCCGGGGCCCCCGAGGAGAAGAGCACCGTCCCGACGAAGGGCCGATCGCGCACGCCCTCCGGGGTGATCCACCCGACGACGGCGTCGTCGCGCTTGTCCCCGTCGAGGTCGAAGACCCAGAGGGAGAGATCCTCCTCCGCCTCCTCCGGGAGCGCCTTGCCCGCGGCGCCCCTCCGCACTCCGGCCTGCTCGAAATCGGCGAGGAGCCGAGGGAAGGCCCAGCCCTCGTCCTGGAGCCAGCGGGCGCGGCGGAGTCCGCGGTTCACCTACGGGGCTTCTCGCTCGGGGCCCAGGGCCCACCTGGCGGCCAGGTCGAGTCCATGCGGGAATCGCCGCGGGCCCAGGCGATGGCCGGCCCGAGGAAGGCCGCGACCCGCTCGACGACCTGCCGGAGATCCTCCGGCGCCGGCGTCCGTCCGCTCCTCGCGAGCAATCCCCCCCACTGCATCCGCCTCTCCCGCGACTCCGCGAACCCGGGGGTCAGCGCGGGGGGAAGCCCGGCGGGCAGGGGCGTACCGCGACGTTCGAAGGTGGCTCGGATGGCTTGGACGAGTCGGTTCCCCTCGAACGACCTCCGCTGAGCGAGGGCGTGGAGGTCGAAGAAGTCGCGCATGCGGGTGGTCTTCGAACCGAGGTGGACCATGGCATGCAGCTTCTCGGCGATCGTCGTCTCGGGCCAGTACGCGCGGAGCCGCGCGCCGGGAAAGCCGAGCAGGCTCGGGTAGTCGAGCCACTCGGGCTCCGGGGTCACCGCATCGCCGATGCCGACGTCGACCTGCACACGCAGACGCGCGGGTCCGAGGCGTGCGCGCAGGGTGACGCGCTTCCCCCCGTAGGCGTCCTCCGGCCGGATCGCGGCGACCCGGACGGAGTCCCCGAGGAAAGTCATCGCGTCGGGCTCCACGTCGACCGCGCACACGTCGCGGAAGACCCTCGTCATCGACTCGTCGGACAGGTCGCCGAACCCGAGCAGATCGGCGTCGCGCGTCGGGCGGATCGCCTCGCCCAGCCAGACGAGGAGCAGGAGCGCCCCCTTGAGGACGAATCGATCGGCGTGAGGGGAGCGCGAGAGGCGGTAGAGGAACCTCTCCACGGCGAAGCGGGTGAGGACGAGGTTGGGGTCCACCCCGAGCTCCCTCGCGTGCCGCACGAGCCGCACCTGCACCGATCGGGGGAGGCCCTCGGAGGCGGCTCTCACGACACGAGTGCCTCGAGGTAGGGGCGCAGCACGCGCTCCACGCGGCAGGTCCTGGCGTGCAGGTCCAGCTCGTCGATCGTGACGCGGCGGGCACGCCAGGCCTCGCGCAGGGCTTCGAGGGCGACGTCGAGTCCGATCTTGTTGCGGTACTTGAAGCAGTCGGCGACGGTCTTCCCCACCCCGTAGACCCGGACGGGCCGCCCCTCGATTCGATGCGTCTCGATCCCCGCCGTCAGGGCCCGGCCGCCGAACCGGACGATGTGCAGGGGGGGATGCGCGAGCGTGGGCCGGCGCGCGCGGCGATCGATCGCCATCCAGACCTCGGAGGGAAGCTGGGTGCCGACCCCGTGGAAGCCGAGGGCCGAGAGCAGGCAGATGACGCCTTGCGGAACGGCCGCCGCCGCGACGGCCAGCCCATGGTGCTCGGTCACCTCGCGGTGCGGCAGCCGATACTGCCCACGCGCGATGCGCTCCAGAGCACCCTCTCGGACCAGGCGGGTCAACACCTGGCGATGGATGCCCGCTCCCGTCGCGTCGCGGGTGGTCACCCCACCGCGACGTCGGCTGAGCCGGAGGAGTCGGGCCCGCTCGGTCGTGCTGGACATGTGGCGAAGTGTAGGCAGTTGTTGAGATGTGTCAACATTTCGACACAGCACGTTCGCCAGCCGTCGTCCCTTCCTCCCGTGACAGGACGATCTCTCGCTGAATGCCCAGAGGATGGTCTCGATCTCGCCGCGAAACGGGACGGGGGGGGGCGGCGAATGCTGCGGCTGAGGTCGATCTCCGCCCCTCGAGGCCGCCCCGTCCCCGACTCGAACTACCTTCCCTCTGCGCCAGGCGACCCCCTCGACGAGAAGAGCACCGTCCCGACGAAGGGCCGATCGCGCACGCCCTCCGGGGTGAGCCACCCGACGACGGCGTCGTCGCGCTTGTCCCCGTCGAGGTCGAAGACCCAGAGGGAGAGGGCCTCCTCCGCCTCGTCGGGGAGCGCCTCCGGGGGACGGAGCGACCAGTCGGGCTTCTTCCCCTCGATCGCCTTCTTCACCCTCGTCCCGACCTGGCCCGCGAGGTCGGAGATCCTCTCGAGCGTGACGACGACCTCCTCCTGCTTCGAGCCCCAGCCGAGCTCCTTGAGGGCGGCGAGGAGGGTGCGAGGCACGCCGATCGTGGTCCCCGCCGCCGCGCCCGCGTAGACCTCGAGGACCCCCTCCGGACGGACCAGGAAGAGGTCGTCCTTCTCTCCGTCGCCGTCGAAGTCGCCCCGGCCCGCGAGGAGGTCGCCCGTCGCCTGCTCGCGCAGCCGCTGCGGCTCGAGGACGAGGGTGCGCGCCGAGGGGAGGGAGACCGTGAAGCGCTGGCGGCGGTCGGGCCGGGAGGAGAACGACGCCCCCTCCCGCGCGTGGTAGACGAAGACGTCGACCGAGACGCGGATCGGGAGGAGGAGCCAGGAGAGCGCCTGCGGGATCGAGATGTCTTCGACGCGCGCGACGAGGAGGTCGGGCCGCCCGTTCCCGTCGTCGTCGTCGAGCGCGATCCCGAGGAGGTTCCCCGAGGCCTTGAGCACCTGGCTCGGCCGGGCGGCGAAGTCGACGCCCGAGGCGCCGCCGCGGTAGACGGTGATCACGTCCCCCGCCCGGACGAGGAAGTCCGCCCGGTCGTCCCCGTCGATGTCGCGGCGGATCCACTCGACCCGGTTCGACACGATCGAGGCGAGGTTCTCCGGGTCGAGGTTCCCGGGCTTCCCGTTCTTCGGGAGCCCCTTGCGCAGCCGCTCGAGGTCGAGCCGGAAGGTCGGCTTCTCCGGGATCGAGCCGTCGGCCCCGACGAGGGTGAAGGACACGGAATCGTCCGTCTCCGCGACGAGGTCGGCCCGGCCGTCCCCGTTGAGGTCGGACAGCTCGAAGAGGGGGACGCTCCACGCCGACTCGAACTTCTCCTTGAGGTCGCGGGCGGTCACGAGGCGCGAGTCGCCGACGTGGAGGGTGAGGTCGACGTCGGCCGGGAGCGAGCCGGCGGGCACGTAGCGACCGTTGGCCCTCGTGAAGAGGAGCGTCTCGGCCGGGCCCGGAAGCGTGAGGTCCCCGTCCCCGTCCCCGTCGATGTCGCGGACGAGGCGCGCGCGGCGCAGTCCCAGAGGGGCGTGGGCGCGGACCTCCCCGAGGAGGACGGAGGGCTCCCCCGGGCGCGCGTCCGCGCCGATCGGGATCGCGAGCACCTTCTTCCCCCCCTCGAGGAGGACGACCTCCGCCTTGCGGTCCCCGTCGAGGTCGGCGACGTCGAAGAGGGTGGCCGGGGACGAGGGGGGCGGGAGGACCACGGCGGTCCCGCCCGCGAAGCCCGCGTCCGACTGCGGGAGGATCGAGAGGCGGGTCCCGTCCGAGGTGATCAGGTCGGCGAGCCCGTCCCCGGTCACGTCCCGCAGGACGAGGCTCGTCGGGGAGGGGGAGAAGCGCAGGGCCTCCGCTCGGAAGCCGATCGATCCCGCGCCGGCGAGGAGGAGCGCGATCACCGGGGGAGCACCGTCGTGAAGCCGTCGTCGTGGAAGACGACGGCGTCGGTCCTCGCGTCCTCGTCGAGACGCAGCGCGGCGATGTCCTTCGCGGCGCGGTCGATCGGCACCTCGAAGAGCGCCTTCTCCTCCCGCTCGAGCCGGCCCGACCTCGTCTTCACGAGGCGGTGGACGCCGAGCCGGCCGTCGGGGGCGACGCGCAGGAAGTCCGCGACCCCGTCCCCGTCGGCGTCCCCGCCGAAGGTCGCGATCATGCCGAGGCCGGCGATCGCCTCGGGCTCCCACTCCTCGGCGAACCGGACGGCCGCCTCCCGCTCGACCCCCTCCCCGCGGACGCCGCGGAAGACGTGGTAGGTCCACTCGAGCCGGGTGCCGGTCGCGATCGCGTCGGGCGTCATCGGGACGTCGAGCACGGAGAGGGCGAGGTCGAGGACGCCGTCCCCGTCGACGTCGACGCACTCGAGGTAGAGGCCGTACCCCTCGAACTTGAGGCGGGTCGCCGCGGTCTGGACGACGGGACCGGGATCGGCGCCCCGGAGCGCCTCGAGGACGAGGTCCCCCCCGAGGAGTCCTCCCCTCGTCGACCCGAGGGCGAAGACCTCGGCCCGACCGTCGCCGTCGAGGTCCCGCACGCGGACCTCGTCCGGCCATCCGTCCTCCTTCCGGAGGCGCTCCTTCCAGGTGGGGGCGTCGGGAAACTTCCCCTCGGCGTCCTGCGCGTGGATGCGCAGGATCCCCCCGGCGAGGAGGTAGAGGTCGGCACGTCCGTCGCCGGTCGCGTCCGCGAGGACCGGGACGTGGAGGACGCTCGAGGTCGAGACGAGGGCTCCCTTCTCCGGCTCGGCGCCGGGGCCGACGAGGAAGGGGTCGTTCGCGAAGGCGACCTGGGGCCCGCCGACGCCGAAGGAGATCGAGATCTCCCGCCCCCGCCGCCGCGCGCCGACCCCGCGCCCGCGCGACTCCTCGCGGTCCCGCCGCGCGGGGACCTCCCCTCGCCGCACCCACTCGCCCGCCGGCTTCGCCGGATCGCGCCCGAAGACGAGGACCCGGTCCTGCTCCGGGACGAAGAGCTCGGGGACCCCGTCGCGGTCGACGTCCGCCAGGTGGGGCCATCGAGGGAGGTCCCGGGGGGCGGGCGCCTCGAAGAGCGACTCGAAGGAGGCGATCCGCCGGACGTTCTCCCGGTAGTCCGCCCCGCGGGGGAGGAACGCGAAGGCGGCGCTGCGCGTGAGGAAGAGGACCTCCTGGCCCGGCTCGGGGAGGAGGTCCCCCACGCTCCAGGCGAGCACGTCCTTCTTGACCGGGATCCGGAGGTCGGGGGCCGTCCCGAACCTCCCCCCCTGCTTCTGGAGGAAGATCGCGATCGCCCGGTCCTCCCCCTCCTTCTCGGGGACGACCGACAGGAGGAGATCGCAGCGCCCGTCCCCGTTCACGTCGGCCTCGGCATGGCCGACGACCTTCGGTCCGATCTCGATCCGCTGCGACTGCGCCTTCCCCTCCGGAAGGAGCAGGCCGAGCGCGCAGAGCCCCGCGATCACTTCCCCTCCTCCCCGAGCAGCCCCTCCCCGCTCGTCCACCCGAAGAGGGAGAGGATCCGGACCTCCGTCTCCAGTCCCCGCCGGTCCCACCGGAAGAGGGAGAAGACGAAGAAGTCCCCGATCCACCAGCGCGTGCGGGCTCCGCGGGGGTCGTGGTCGTAGGAGAAGAGGGGAGGGAGCCGCAGCCGCCGCAGCACCCGCTCCCCGCCCCTCAGGCGCGCGTCGACCGAGAAGCGCTTCCCCGCGCGCGCGGCCTCGATCGTCACGCGGGCCCCGGGCTCGCACTCCTCCCGGAGGCGGGCGATCAGCTCGGCGGCCGAGCCGAGGGCCCGCTCGTCGAGGGAGAGGAGGAGGTCCCCCGGCGCCAGCCCCGCCTGCTCGAGCGGGCTCTTCCCGGTGAAGGAGACGACCTCGACCGCGATCCCCCGCCGCCCTCCCTCCTCGACCGCGCGGTCGCGCACCCGGATGCCGGCCTTCTCCTCCTCGACGCGGGCGACCACGGGGAGGTCCACGGCCCCGAACCGGGCCTCGACGGCGAGGCTCGCCCCGAGGATCTCCGTCCCGCGCTGGACCTGGATCCGGAGCGTCCGCCCCGGCTCCGCGGCCACCTCGATCGCCCGCAGCGCTCCCGGGCTGTCCACCCGCGCGCCGTCGACGGAGAGGACGACGTCCCCGCCGAGGATCCCGGCCTTCTCCGCGGGGGAGTTCGGCACGACGGCGAGGACCCGCGCGCCGGGGAAGAACTGGAGGTCCTCGAGGCTCTCCGATTCGTTCGCCTCGGCCTCGATCCCGAGGAACCCCTTCCCCGCCCCCTCCACGGCGATCGGCGCGGGTCCCTCGGGCCGCCGCGCCAGCGGCCGCTGGTGCCAGGCGCAGCCGGCGAGCAGGAGGAGCGCCATCGCCGCGAGCCTCACGCGTCCCTCCTCCGTGCGACGAGGACCGCCAGCGCCACGAACAGGGTCCCCTCGACGGGCGGGACGACGAGGTTGCGCACCCACCCCGCGTCGGTGAACCCCGCGTCGGAGTACCCCTCCGCGAACTTCGCGACCTCTCCGAGGTAGGAGTGGTCGACGAGGGAGGGGACGAAGGTGGCGAAGACGTACTCGCTCGCGTCGCCGAGGAGGCCCTTCATCGCGTCGAAGACGAGGTAGCCGAGCATCGCCGCCGCGACGGCGGGGCCGGGGCTGCGCGCGAGGCTGGAGACGAGGACCCCGAAGGCGAAGACGGCGATCACGGCGAGCGTCCCGGCCGAGAGCCCGCGGGAGACCTCGCGCAGGACCGCGTCGCTCGTCGCGATCTCGTAGCCCTGCTCGACGACGGGGCCGAAGTCGTAGAGGAGCGCCGCCGCGAGCCCCGAGGCGAGGACGATCGCCGGCATCGCCGCCAGCACGAGGCAGAGGCCGACGCACACCTTGCCGAGGACCCAGGCCCCGCGCGAGACGGGACGGACCAGCGCCGCGCGCATCGTCCCCGCGTCCCGCTCGCCGGCGATCGCCAGCGCCCCGTAGGCGAGGAGGAGGAAGGCCGCCGCCCCGAGACCGACGGAGAGGCCGCGGACGAAGGGGGGGAAGGCGTTCGTGGAGGCCGCGGCGGGCGCTTCCCCCGTCTCGACGAACGCGCGGGCCTGCGCCGCCCCCTCGAACGCGCGGCCGAGGAACACCCGGAGCGCCGCCGCCAGCGGCGGGAGCGCGAGCGCGAGCCGTCCCCCGGGCGTCCCGAAGGCCCGGATCCACTCCGCGCGGAAGGCGTTCCCGAAACCCTCCCTCATCCCCCGCCTCCGATCGTCCGGCGGTAGTACTCCGGGAGCGTCACCGGGCGCGGCGCGAAGGCCGACACCTCGAAGCCCGCGCGCACGAGGTCCGCGTTCACCTTCGCCGCCTGCGCCGGCTCGATGTCGATCTCGACCTGCGTCTCGTTCACCGGGTGGACCCCCCCGACCGCCCCGTGGCGGCGCAGGAACTCCGCCGCCGCGTCGCGCCTCCCCACCTCGATCCGCACGCGCCCGCGTTCCGGGCGGAGCAGCTCCTCGAGCGCCCCCGTCGCGACGACCCTCCCGGCGTGCACGAGCGCGACCTCGTCGCAGATCCGCTCCATCTCCGCGAGCCGGTGCGAGGAGATCAGGAACGTCGTCCCCTCCTCCCTCCGGACCCGCAGCACGAGGTCGAGGACCTCCTCGACGCCGAGCGGGTCGAGTCCCGAGAGGGGCTCGTCGAGGACGACGAGGGAGGGGGAGCCGAGGAGCGCCCGGGCGAGGACGGTGCGCTGCTGGAGGCCCCGCGAGCAGGCGGAGACGCGCTTGTCCCGGTGCGGCTCGAGCCCGAGGAGCCGCATCCCGTCCGCGGGCGTCCTCCCCGCGGGGCGCCCGCCGAGCCGCCAGGAGACCTCGAGGTTCCGCTGGACGGAGAGCGCCCGGTGGAGCGAGGGGTGCTCGAAGGAGACGCCGACCCGGCCGGCGATCCGGGGGTAGGACCGGACGTCCTCCCCGAAAAGCCGAACGGATCCCGCGTCCGGCCGAACGAGCCCGAGCAGGCAGCCGAGCGTCGTCGTCTTCCCCGCCCCGTTCTCCCCGAGGAGCCCGAAGATCCGCCCTCCGGACACGAGGAGGTCGAGCCCGGCGAGGGCGACCTGGGCCGGGTAGCGCTTCTCGAGTCCGCGGATCTCGACGAGAGGGTCCACGGGGTTCCGACGCGGAAAGTTATAAACGCCCCCGCCCCCCGGCGCGTCGCCCCCTCTCCCCGCGCGAGGGGCCCCTCCGCCCCGCCGCCAGGACCCCGCTCAACGCCTCCAGCGGCGGCGAGGCGGTCGCCCTCTCGTCTCGAGGGCCGCGACGTCGGCGAGGTCCTGCGGCCTCCCCACCGCCCGCTTGTTGCGGATCAACTCCCGCAGGCCGAGGAACCCCGTCTGGACCCCCTGGTAGACACCCCGCCTCCTGTTCCTCCAGGCCGTCGGGAATCGGACGGCCTCGATCGAGGTGACCACGTCGATCCGGACGGGGGGAACGCCGATCTGGTAGATCGTGTCCCGTCGGCCGAAGTCTTCGGGCCGGATCCCCGCGAGCGGGGCTCCAAACCCCGCCAGGGCGCGCCAGACGCGCGCCGCGTTTTCAGGGGTCGGCTCGACCCAGACGTCGAAGTCCTTCGTGACCCGCGGCTCGGCGTGCTCGATGAAGGCGGCCGCGCCGACGACGAGGTAGCGGACGCCTGCCTCGTTGAATGCGCTCAACAGATCGCTGTAGTCGGAGGTCACGCCGACGGCCCCCTCTGCGCAGGTGGACTTCGACGAGCAGGTCCCAGGCCGCTGCGAAGCGGGCCGCGGACCCCGCCTTCTCCCAGAACTCGAGGTCGAACGACCGGTCGAGGGTGAGCGGTCCGATCCGCTCCATGACCAGGCTCCGGTTCCGGCGCACGCTCCCAGTCTAGCGGGGGGGGAGGATGGCCAGGGAGCCCGTGCCCTCGGCCGTTGCGCGGGCCGATCCGCCGTGGCACCCTGGTCGCGCCGAAACCGGGAGGCGCCTCCGGGATCGCCGCGGCCGCTTCCCACGGGCCTGCCCCCCGAAGGAGAGAAGACGATGCGCCCGAGCGTGATCGTTCGAACGCTCGCCGTGGGGACAGCGTTTTCGTCGCCAGCCCTCGCCCAGCTCTGCGCGGTCCCCTGCAACGGCACGCAGATCGTCTGCCACCACCAGAACGGGATCCGCAGGCACCGCGGCGCTCCTCCCACGCCGCTGGTCGGCCCGAACGCGGCTGCGGGCAACATCCTCGGCGACGCCCTCTGGAGGATCTGGGGTGTCGAGGACGGGATGACCCGCGGGAGCGGCCTCGCCACCTTCACTAGCTGGGAGATCGGCGCGGACAACACGATCGCGGGTCCGGGACCCGGCGGCGGGACGGGGACCCTCACGTTCGACATCCCCGACCTCGAGCTCCGTCCGGTCACCCTGGCCGGCTTCACGCCTGGCGTGAAGGAGCCCGACATGACGGTCGCGGCGACCTACGCCGCCGTCGTCGGGTTGATCACGCTGCCGACGGGCGCGTTCCGGATCAACGTCTCGATCCTGACCCCGATCGTGGCGGTCCCCGCCTCCTGCCCGCCGACCACGGGCCTCCCGACGCTGTCGAACGCCGACGTCGCGATGCTCTTCCTCCTGGCGCCCTTCGTCCCAGGCGTGCCCTTCTACGAGAACCTTCGGACGACCACCGAGGTCAACACGATCTCGAACCCCTCGGTCCCGCCCGGACCCGTGGGGAACAGCTACTCCGGTTCGTTCGACGCCCTCCTCGGCGCCGTGACGCACATGCCGATCAACGAGGAGCTCTTCGCGGAGATGGGTTTCTACGAGCCGACGCTCGAGGCCTACCGGCAGACGACCGGTTTCGGCACGCCGACGCGCGGCTCGGGAGCGCGGGAGCTCGCCGCAGGGGACACGCTGCTGCTGCGCGTGGAGGACTGGCAGGCAGGTGCCGACGCGATGGCCGGACAGGATCGCCTTTCCGCCATCCTGATCTCGGACAGCTCGGCCGGGAGCCCGCTCGGGCAGGCGCCTCCCGGAGGCGGGCCCGGCTTCTTCCCGGGATCGGCTCTGCTGCCGGGATCGGCGGGGTTCGCTCCGCTCTATCCGACACCTCTCCTGGGCCAGTTGCTCGTCCCCTTCTCGGCGACGGTCGGGCAGGGCTTCAACTGCCACGTGGTGGGCGACGTCCCCTGCAGCCCGACGGGGATCCCGAGCGTCTACACCGACATGTGGGCCACCACCCCGCCGATCCTGGTGCCGCCCGGCCTGACCGGGAGCGTCCTCTACGCCGCCGCCTTCAGCGTGAACCTGACGACGCTCACGATCCCCGAGGGGACGAACGTCGTGGAACTGGTGTTCCTATG
>JAKEFM010000007.1 GCA_022616055.1 Planctomycetota bacterium | reverse complement strand
TGGAAGGGCGCGAGCCGGGAGTCGGAGCCTTCCTGGTCGGGGCAGGACCGGAACTCGGTCCCTCCGCCTCCGGCTGGGGTTCGCCGGAGCCTGGAGGTGTCGCGGCGGCTCCGGTGAACCCGGACGGGGACAACGAGCCAGGGAAATCGGTGACGCGGATACGGAGGATCGCCGCCACGCCCGCCGCCAGGAGGGCCGCGAAAGCGCCCGCGAGGATCCACCTGCGCACGCGATGCTCCGAGGGCCTGCCCTCCTTGATTATTCCGCTCGCCCCGGATCGTAACCGCGAGGGGTCCCCGGGGACGTGGCCCCCCCCCCGGTCCGAACGCCGTCAGGATCAGGACCTCGAGGTTCGTGCGGAGGGAGGGCGCTCCGACCGCCCGGGCGTGGAACGCGTCACCCTCACGATCCGGCAGGCGCTGTCACAGGGGGCATCGCGACCCACGTGGGTCGCGGCGCCGTTCGGTTCCGCCTCCCCGGATCCGTCCCGCGGCGCGGGATCTCCTCCGTCAAGTCCAGGCCTCCCGCGGCTCGAAACTCCCCCTCTTCGCCGCGTCGAGGGAGGACCACCCCGGAAGGAGCGTCATCGTGCACTACTTCGACCAAGCGCTCGCCCCCGATTCGCCGGCCGGCCATCCGGCGGGTCCCGTCGGAGTTCGCCTTCTCGACAAGGCCGGGCCGGCCCGACGGATCGTCCTCCCCTTCCTCCTCGCGGCGGCCGGCGCGCTCGGCGGCGTCCTGGACGCCGGGGCCGCCCAGGTCCTGCTCGACAAGTACTCGGTCAGTCTCTGGGCGGCGTGCGCCTGGGTCGGCGGAGGGATCGGCCTCGGCATCGGGATCACGCTCGCGCTCGCCTTCCGCCGGTGGGTCTTCGCCCTGCCGGCCCCGATCCTCGGGGCCGCCGGATACGTGGCCGCGGTCGTCCTGGCGTCGACCCTCGACGGCGACACCGTGCCCACCTTCCAGCAGTTCCTGAAGGACCCCCTCGCGACGCGGCTCGCGGCCGTCGCGACCCCCGTCCTCGTCGTCGCCCATCTCTGGTACGCCAGGTCCACCTGGCTCCGCGCGTCCCTCCGTCGCGGGACCGTTTTCTACGCGGTCCTCGGAGCGATCTCCGGCTCCGTCCTGTGGGCGGGGGTGCCCCGCTTCTCCTGGGCGAACGCTCTCCGGGCCGAGATCTACGTGGGACTCCTCTGCGGGGCGATCTACGGGCTCGTCCAGTTCGGGGCGGTCCGCCTCTTGGAACGGATGACTGCGCGCGAGTCGCCCAGCCGGAACCCCCTCGAGGACCGTCCCTAGGGGACGCCGGCGGTCAGAACGCCGTCAGCGTCACGACCTCCAGGTCCGTGAAGCGCAGGGGCGCGCCCACGGCCGTCCGGTCGTGGGAGGCGACACCCTCGCGACCCATGTGGGTCGCGTCGCTCGCGCTACTCCCCCCCCCCGCGGCGTCAGCCGCCCGTCTCCGACCAGCGGGCCGCCGCCTCCCGCCGCGCCCCCGCGTCCGCGTCCGGGTCGTAGCCCCGGTCCTCGCCGTAGGTGGCGACGAGGGCCTCGATCGCGAGCCGCCGCGTGGCCGCGTCCTCCGAGAGGAGCAGTCCCGCGACCGCGGATCGGGCGGTCTCGTCCCCGAGGAGGAGTCGCGCCCGGACGGCCATCCCGACGAGCCGGTCGACCGGCCCCGCGGACTGCGGGATCCCCCCCGTGAGCGCGAGCGAATGCAGGCGCTGCTCGTAGCGCCGCAGCGCCGGGACTGTGGCGGGGTCGCGCACGCGCTCGAGCGCCCAGGCGGCCCAGGCGGCGACGCCGATCACCGGATCGCGCAGGGCGGAGGCGAGCGCCGGCGCGCCCCGGGGATCGCCGATCCGTCCGAGGACGCGACAGACCGCCGCGCGCTTGTCCGCGAACCCCGGCGCCCACTTGAGGCCCTGGACCAGCGCGGGAAGGGCCGCGGCGCCGATCGAGGCGAGCTCCTCCTCGATCTCGCGGTCCTTCTCCGGGGTGGACGCGGACATGTCGCTCCCGCCGAGGTCGTTCACCAGCTTGGAAGCCCGCGCCGCCTTCTTCCGGTCGCCGGGCTTGTGGCGCAGGAGGCGGTCCGGCCCGCCCTCCTTCGCCCAGGCCGCCTGAAGCGCGGCGATCGCCTCGAGGCGCTCCGGCCGCGGCCCGAGGGGGTCGAAGCCGAGGTGCATGCCGGTCGCCCGGAAGAAGGCCTCGAAGAAGCTCTCGCGGATCAGGTCGTCGGGGTGGTCGAGGCCGCCGAGGAGGACCGGCACGCCCTCCACCGAGCCGAGGCGGCACAGCGCAGCGGCGAGGTCGCGCCGCGTCTCGTCGTAGTGCGCCCCCTCCATGGCCGCGCGGATCGCGTCGACCGAATTCACGTCGCCGATCTGCGCGAGCGCGAGGGCGGCCGCGCGGACGACGTCCGGATCGGCGTCGGCGAGCAGGCCGCGCAGCGCCGCCTGCCGTCCGCCGAGCCCGAGCTCCCCGATCGCCCGCGCCGCGCTCGCCCGGTCGAGCGGGGCGGGCATCGCAAGCCCGCGCCCGAGCGCCGCCGACTCCTCGTCTCCGCCCCAGCCCGCCCGCGCCGCGACTTCGCGCGCGTGGAGGCGCACGTAGAGCTCGCCGTGATCCAGCGCCTTCGCGACGGCCGTCCGCGCCGGCTCGCCGATCTCCTGGAGGACCTGCATCGCCTGGTTCCAGGTCTTGTTGTCCCACGAGCCCATCGCCTGGACGAGGGCGGGCACGGCCGGAGCGCCGATCTCCACCAGGCAGGCGCGAGCCTTCCCGTTCGCCTCCGGCACGGGGAACTGGAAGAGATCGATCAGCTTCTGCACGTCCTCCGGCGAGCCGCCGGCGGGGATGTCGACCGCGACCTTCCCGATCGGCGGGTGGGCGTAGTCGACGAGGTTCGCCGGCCCGGCCAGCTCGGGCAGGATCCCCTCGGGCGTCGCGACCTTCACCTCGGGCTCGCTCACCACCGGGTCGGTCGACGGCGTCAGCCCCTCGAACGGGATCCGGCGCGTCTCGAGGACGCTGGAGAGGTCGCGATGCCGGTCCTCGATCGGGAAGTAGAGCTTGAAGAAGAGCTCGCACTCGACCGTCCCGGAGGCGACGGGGATCGGCACGCGGTGGTTGCGCGTCTGTCCTCCCGGGATCTGGCTGTTCACCGGAAGCTCGAGGCCGTAGGGCCGCTTGTACGGGTCGCGGAACACCATCCTCGAGCGGGCGACCTCCTTCCCCTCGGCGTCGCGGACGACGACGAGGGACTCGACGGAGCGCTGCTTCAGCTCGGTCGGGAAGTTGTGGCCCGCGCCCTTGTTCTTGATGTTGACGACGACGACGTTGCCGTCGATTCGCGCCCGGTAGTCGTACGCGCGCCGCCTCTGGCTGTCGCTGCGGGAGGCGGGGAAGACGTGGGACTTCACCAGGCGCTCGGGACCGCCGACGGCGACGGGGCGCAGGACCTCGCCCATGTGGCAAGTGATGCAGACGCGCCCGCTCGGCTTCCCGTTCGGGTTCCTCTCCCACTGGAAGGGGGTCCCGTGATTGCGGTGGCAGGAGGCGCAGGCCTCGACGGTCCCGACGTCGGGATGGAACGCCCCCTTGCACTCGGCCCCTCCCCGGAACCGGGCGTAGTCGTAGCCCGGCTTCCAGTGGCAGGTCATGCACGTGTTCCCCTCATCGAGCCCGTAGTGGCGCCGGATCGGGTTCATCCCGACGCCGGTCTCGAAGACCGGCCGCGGCGTGTGGCAGATGATGCAGTCCTGGTGGCTGAACCGCGCCGTCGCGAGGCGCACCTCCTCGTCGGTGAAGGCCCGGCCGTGGGTGTTCTGCTCGTGCTCGGCGTAGATGTCGGGGTGGCAGCGCTTGCAGAAGGCGCTCTGCATCACGTCGAACCGCGACCGATCGGCGGCCGCCTCCGCGCGGAACGGCGCCTCCACCGCGGCGGACCCTTCCACCGTCGTCCTCGAGGGACCGGCCGGGGCCCCGGGCTTCGGATCGACCGGGTGGGGCCGGGAGCAGGCGATCAGGAGGAAGGCGGCGAAGATCGACGCACCGCTGACGAGATGGGCCATTCCTGGGTCCGGATCCGGGGTGGTCCGTCCGTTCGGGTTTGCAATCGACATGCCGTCGGTCCGCGCGGCGGACCGCGCGGAGGGAGCGCCGTGGCCCGCATGATGCCGTGGGCCGCCGGAGCCGGGAACGGCGGGGCGGCCGTGTCGAATCCGTAACCCGGAGGAGCCCCCCCATTCGTGCTCGGAGGCGTCGCACCGGATCGGTACCGCCTCGCCCCCCTCGGGCAACCCATGGCGCCCGCGACTTCCTTCAAGTTCCCCCGCGGAAGCGATAGGGTAGCCGCCGCGCCTCGACGCTCCGGCGCGGAGACAGTTCCCATGGAGACCTACTACAAGCCCGAGCATCTCCCGAAGTTCGGGGAGATCGCGAAGGGGGGGAAGGAGCTGGCGGACAAGTTCTTCGCCTGGTACGGGGCCGTCTTCCAGGACGGGGCGCTGACGGCGCGCGAGAAGTCGCTCATCGCCCTCGCCGTCGCGCACGCCGTCCAGTGCCCCTACTGCATCGACGCGTACAGCGAGGACTGCCTCCGCAAGGGCTCCGACCTCGAGCAGATGACGGAGGCCGTGCACGTCGCCGCCGCGATCCGGGGCGGCGCCTCCCTCGTCCACGGCGTCCAGATGATGGAGCACGTCTCGCGGAAGGGGATGTGACCGCGCCGCCGGAGGGATCCGCGCCCGCCCTCCTCGACCTCGGGGTCCCGCTCGATTCGCCCCGGTCGGGGCCGAAGCCGACGCAGACCCTGCTGCGGCGGGCCTCGCCCCTCGCCTCGACGAAGGAGCAGCTGCGGGTCCTCGCCTCGCTCCCCCTCGAGGGCCCGGGGCCCGCCGACTTCGACCGGGACGTCGCCCGCCACGGCTTCGATCCGCTGCGGCCGGGGAAGCTCGAGATCTTCCAGATCAACCTGGGGAAGCTCTGCAACATGACCTGCCGGCACTGCCACGTGGACGCCGGCCCCGACCGCTTCGACGCGATGATGAGTTCCGAGACCGTCGAGGAGTGCCTCGCGGCCCTCGATCGCTGCGACGCGCACACGGTCGACATCACGGGAGGCGCCCCGGAGCTCCACCCGCAGTTCCGCCGCCTCGTCGAGGAGGCCGTCCGCCGCGGCCGCCACGTGATCGACCGCTGCAACCTGACGATCCTCCTCGTGCCGCGCATGAGCGACCTGCCGGAGTGGTTCGCGGAGCGGGGCGTCGAGGTCGTCTGCTCCCTCCCCCACTGGCGGCGCAGCCGCACCGACGCCCAGCGCGGCGAGGGGGCCTTCGAGCGCTCGATCGAGGCGCTGCGCCGCCTGAACGCCGCTGGGTACGGCCGGGGCGACGCGCGCCGCCGCCTGACGCTGATGAGCAACCCCGCGGGCGCCTACCTGTCGGGGGGCGCGCCCACGATGGAGGCCGAGTGGAAGGCGGGGCTCCTGCGGGAGCATGGCGTCGCCTTCGACCGCCTGATCGCCCTGAACAACATGCCGATCTCCCGGTTCCTCGAGTGGCTCCTCGAGTCGGGGAACCTCCAGGCGTACATGCAGATGCTGGTCCGCGAGTTCAATCCCGCCGCGATCGGCGGCCTGATGTGCCGGAACACGATCTCGATCGGCTGGGACGGCCGGATCCACGACTGCGACTTCAACCAGATGCTCGACCTCGAGGTGGATTTGCCGAGTCCCCACATCCGGGACTTCGACCCCGCCTCCTTCGGCGCGCGCCGCATCCGGACGGCGCGGCACTGCTACGGCTGCACCGCGGGGGCGGGCAGCTCCTGCGGCGGCGCTACGACCTAGGAGCCCACCTCGAAGACCACCGGCCTCGAGGCGTAGTCGAACGGCGGGGCGAGCAGGTAGGCCCAGAAGAGCCGCAGCCCGACCAGGGACGGCGGGAAGAACCCGGGCGGCAAGGGGAAGGAGCGCGTCGCCTGGCCGGCGCCGTCGAGCACCCCCGCGAAGATCGGGGCCGTCGCCGGCTGGAGGAGGAGGAGGGTGATGGCGTCCACGGCGATCGGCAGGCAGACGGTCCCGATCGGGAAGCAGGGGCTGGTCCCCGTCACCGAGGGGACCAGGAGGAACGGGCGACCCGCGTTGGCGAGCCCGGCGTCGAGGGAGAGGGTGACCGTTCCACCCGCCGACGCGGAGAGAGAGATCGAGTTCAGCCCGAGGTCGAACTGGGGGACGAAGGCGAAGACCTCGCCGTCGCCGACGTTCCCCACGGGGGGCGGATCGAAGGCGAAGGCGACGACGTCGTCGGCCCCGTCGCCGTTGACGTCCCCCGCCGCGAGCACGGCTCCGAAGACGCCGTTCGCCTCCGGCGTCGGATCGAGGAGAGGGCTCGCCGAGGAGAGCAACGGGCCGGCGAAGACGAACGCCTCCCCGGCCGCGGAGAGCCCCGCGACGATCGCGTCGCGGGCCCCCACGACGGCGTCCGCGATGCCGTTTCCGTCGAAATCGCCCGCCGCGACGGAGGTGCCGAACCGCGCGTTCGCCTCCCGGACCGGCTCGGCGAAGGGGAGGGACGTGCTCATCCCCGGACCGAAGAAGGCGATCGCCTCGCCCGCGGCCTGGACGCCCCCCGCGTCGGAGCCGGGCGACCCGACGAGGACGTCGGCGAACCCGTCCCCGTCGAAGTCCCCCGCCGCGACGCGCGCGCCGAAGTTGCCGAGGTTCGCCGGGGTGGGATCCGCGAGGGGGAAGGAGAAGGTCAGGGGCGGACCGATGAAGACGAAGGCCTCCCCCGATTCCGCCAGGAACCCCTGCGAGGCGAGGGGCGCCCCGACGATCACGTCGTCGACGCCGCCCCCGTCCACGTCCCCGCACGCGACCGAGGACCCGAACCGCGCGCCGGCCTGCGGCGTCGGATCCGCGAGGGGGATGACCGACCCGAGGCCCGGACCGAGGAAGACGAAGACCTCGCCCGCGTCCTGCTCGAGCCCGACGTCCGCGATGTACGCCCCCACGACGACGTCGTCCGCGCCGTTCCCGTCGACGTCGCCCGAGGCGATGGAGTGCCCGAAGACGGCGCCCGTCTCCGGGACCGGCTCGGCGATGGGGATGGAGCCCGTCAGCCCGGGGCCGAGGAACACGAACGCGGCTCCCGCGTTCGTCGCACCTGGCGCATCGGTGCCCGGCGCTGCGACGAGGACGTCGTCGAAGCCGTTCCCGTCGACGTCGCCGCAGGCGACCGCTGCGCCGAAGGCGGCGACCGGCTCGGGCACGGGCTGGACGAGGTAGCGGATCGACGTGAGCCCGGGACCGAGGAGGACGAACACCCGGCCGGCGTCGTTCCCCGCCGCGTCGTCGGTGGGCGCCCCCACGACCACGTCCTGGAAGCCGTCCCCGGTCACGTCGCCGGTCGCGAGGGCGAGGCCGAAGCTCGGACCCGGCGCCGGCGCGGGGGTGGGGAGAGGCTGCGCCAGGATCGGGAGCTGGGCGGCGGCGTCCGCCAGGAGGAAGGCCACGCCGATCGCGACCGCGGGAACCGAGCGGGAAGGGTCGTGCACCACGGAACGCCTCCTCGTGGATGGCGCTCCGAGGATAGCAGACCCCCCCGGGCCTGTGACCCGGCCCCCGCTCTCGACCCCCCCCTATACATAAGGAAGGCCCCCCCCGGGGGCCCTACGAGATCGCAAACCGGGGGAGACCAGGCGGTTCCGCGAATCCCGGACACCCCCGGACGACGACCCGGTCGCGCTCCGACCCGGCCTCCCCCCCGGACCGGCCGGACAGGGCGCAATCCCGGCCCGCCCGCGACCCTCGCCCGCTTCGGTCGGGCCGTCCCTCATGCCGATGATCGGACCCAGCCGGAGGCGTGCTCGGCCGGGGACCAGCCGAGGACGGAACTCGCCGGCGGGGATCCTCCAAGGAGGACCTCGCGGCCTGGCCCGTCGACGCCCGACCGGCTGCGTTCCGGCTCGCGGGTTTCCGCCGATCGAGGGCTTCCATGGGGCAACGGATCGAGTCGAGCGCTCGCTGGACGGAGGACGAGGGACCGGATCCGAAGGGCGGGACCCTCGCCGGTGGGCTCGTCGAGGACATCGGGGACTTCCGGGCCCACCTGATCGAGGGCCACCACCACGAGGTCTACGCCTTCCACTTCCGCCTGTGCCGCGACGAGGAGGTGGCGGAGGACCGGACGCACAAGACCTTCCACCGCGCCCTCCTCGGCATCCGGACCTTCCGGATCGGGACGAACCTCCGGACGTGGCTCTTCGGGTTCGCCGCCAAGGTCGCGACGGACGCGGGTGCCGCCGTCGAGCAGGTGATCCACGAGCCCCACGAGCACGGGGCGGAGGCCCCGATCGGCCCGACCGGCGAGGGCCCCGCCACGCCCGACGAGCTGCGCAAGGCGGTCGAGGAAGGGATCGCCGCGCTCCCGACGAGCCTCGGGATCGCCCTCGTCCTCAAGATCCACGAGAACCTCCCCGACCGGGAGATCGCCCAGGCCCTCGAGGTGAGCGAGGTCCTCGTGCGGTGGCGGCTCTGGAAGGCGCGGACGACGCTCCGCGCGAAGATCGGGGACCTCCTTCCGGCCGGGGTCCGCCGATGAAGTGCGAGGAGGCGCGCCTCGCGATCTCGGACCGGCTCGACGGCTCGCTCGAGCCGGCGATCGCGCCCAGGCTCCACGAGCACCTCCAGGGCTGCGAGCCCTGCCGGGTCGAGGAGGACGCCTTCCTGCGGCTCGACGCGGCGATGGCCTCCGCGCCGCACCCCCCGATCCCCTCGGGGCTCGTGAAGAGCCTGATGCGGTCGGTCCAGCCGCCGCGCCCCGCCTCCATCTCGAAGGGACGGCTCGCCCTCTGGGGCCTGGCGGCGGCCGGGGCGATCGCCCTGACGGTCCTCCTCCTCCACGCCTACTCGAGGAGTCTCTTGGGGGAGCCGGCCCCTCCGGCCGAGACCGCGAAGCCCGCGAAGGGCGCCCGCGGGAAGGCGCACGCCACGGTCGAGCCGGAGGCCACAGGTGTCGAGGATCCGGTGCAAGACGAGACCCCGGAGCCGGCAAAGAAGCGCGTGCCGATCATCGATTCCACGGCGTTCGAGGCGCTCGAGCTGCTGAAGGAGCGCGTCGCGGCCAGGCCCGGGCGCGGCGAGGTCCTCGACGTCCTCGACCGGGCCGGCCTCTTCCTCGAGATTGCCGGAGGCGAGTCGGAGGCGGAGTCCCCCGACTTCTCCTCCGCGAGGGAGGGGATCGCCACGGCCGGCGCGATCGGGACCGTCCAGGCCCTCGCGGGGGAGTTCGACCGGGCAGGCGACATGGAGGCGAAGAAGGCGGCGCGCGACCTTCTCGTGGCGCTGCGCTCGGTCGTCGATGCGTAGGGACCGGGAGGGAAACATGAAGGCGTTCCTCGGGAACCGGATCGGCCTGGCGCTCGCGCTCGCGGCCCTCGCCGGGGCCATGGCTCCTTCTACCTCCGCGCAGTCGGGCGAGTCCCGGCCCGCCGCCTGGCAGGAAGCCCTCCGCGCGGCGGACCGGATGCTGGCGCAGGGGAAGTACGCGGAGGCGAAGGCCGCCTACGACACCCTCGCGGCCGAGCCCACGCCCGTGGAGCCCATGCTCCGCTACAAGCGCGCCTTCGCCGCGGCCAAGACCGGCGACCTCGCGTCCGCGGGGGCGGACTACTCCGCCGTCGCGGCCGGCGGGGCGGGCCGCCTCGCGGGCTCGGCCCTCCTCCGTCGCGCCGAGGTCGCCCAGCGCGCGGGGGACGACCCGGCGGTGGCGGAGGCCTTCACCCGCATCGGGCAGGTCCATGTCGACCACCCGCAATCGAGCATCGCCCTCACCCGGATCCTCGCCCACATCGGGAAGGCGAAGAGCGCCGGCAAGCGCGTTCCCCCGGGCCTCGTCCAGGCCGCCGAGGTCCTCGCCTCCCGCGGTCCGCGCTCCCGGTGGCGCCCCCAGGCTCCGATCACCGCGCCCAAGCCGCCGACCACTCCGCCCGCGCCTCCGGCGAAGGCCCCTGCCAAGAAACCCGTTCCTCCCCCCGCCGGCACGAGGCCGAAGCCCGGCCAGCCGCCGTCGAAGGATCCGACGAAGGGCCGGGTTCGCCCCGCGGTGCCTCAGGGCTCGGGAAACGACTAGGTCCGCGCAACGCCGGGGAGCTGACCGCACGTACGTCATCCGGCAGAAGACGGGGCCCTCCGGCCTGACCCTCGTCCAACTCGGGGGCGCCAAGTGAGGGTGAATGAGGGCCTCATCCAGGACCTCGGTGCTCGTCCGGCGAACAAGTCCCCTCGCCCTGGCCTTCCCTCGTGCTACCTGCCAGGCCCTCGCTGCGCCTCGAGGGCGCCCGAGGGGGCGCATCTCGCCATCCCCGATTCGCCCCTGATCGCCGGCTCTCGGTCCCCCTCCGCGCCCCCGCCTCCGCAGGCTCGATCGATGGCGTCACTTTGCCGTCGCGAGGAAGAACAGCTCGCGCTCTACCGCCTGGCGACACTCCCTTTCAATCGTGTCCCGATCGATCGTCTTCCATCGATCGAGGGCCTGATCAGCCAGGTGATCCGGCAGCCCGGAATTCTGGATGCGGGCTACCAGGAGCTCGGCCAACCCGCGCCCATCCCTCCGGCTGAACCCCTGGAGCAGGCTCGTGCGACCGACAAGCGTTTCCTTCGTGAGGCGCGACAGGCCCTCGCGAGTGGGCGCGCCCTGGAGTGCGGCGTGGAGGGGACCTGCGAGGTCCCCACAGGCCACTTCGACGTAGATCGATTCCAGCCGCCTGGTCTGCTCCTCCGGCAGGAGCGTCGCCCCCTTCTCGATGATCACCATCAGGGAATTGACCGCGTCCCTGAGGCTCTCGTACCGCCGGTTCTCCTCGACGCGGATGACCAGCACATAGTACAGCACGAGGAACACGGCTAGCCCGAAGGTGCTGACGAGTTGCACCGGCACCATCCATCGTTTCGGCAACACTCCCGAGGTCGTGGAGCCCGTTTCGGTTCTTGTGGACATGACGCTCCTTCCATGCTCAGTCGCAAACCTGTAGACATGCCGGCGATCCACGCGCACGGAGCGTCCCAGGAAGGGAATCCCTCCATGCGGAATCGCAGGGATCCTGCTTGCAAGACACTCTCCAGCGATGGGTCACAGGATGAGGCAGGATCAACTCCCCCATCGGCTCGGACGATTCCAGTTCCGGTTGCAGGGACCGGGTCACGCGCGCCCCGCCGCCTCCGCCACCTGGACCGGTCGCGGACGACAACTTCGACAATCCACATCCAGGGCGCGGGGACCCAGTCCATCGGGCTCTCCCCGATATCGGAACATCGGAGAGACCCTTTCCCTCGATCGCACGCGGGCTCCCGTCGAGAGGCGTCCCCGGAGAAGGGCCAGGGGTCGTCCAGAAGGCCCTCGCCGGCGTACGGCATCCAGTCGCCGGTTGCCTCTCGAGTCACTTGAGTCGCCGCTTCGACACCTTCCCCTTTGCAGGGACAACCGCCTGCTCCTTGGTCCCGGTCCGGGTCCCGACGAATTCTTTGTCCAGGGATGTCGGCCTGGCGACGCGGGCCGTCTCCCCGGCGTCGATCGCGGACCAGACCTGGACCGCGACCGACTCGCCGCCGACGTCCCCGATGCGCTTGTGCCAGTGGAGCAGCGTGCTCCAGAGGACCTCGGGACAGGTGGCGGGCCCGGTCGCACCCGGGGTCAGGTCGAGCCGCGCCGCCTCGAAGGCGTACTCGCAGAAGGCCGCGCCCGGCAGCGGAACTCCCTGCGCGAGCGGACTCACCTCCGCGTGCGACGCGTAGATCCACCGCGACCAGGGACCCAGCCAATCCCAGAACGGATACCGGACACGATCGCCATTGGGTTCCAGGGCAGCGGACACGATGGCGTCCTTCAGCTCCTTCATCGTCGGCGGCCGGGCCCCTTCTCCCGACGACTTTCTTTCCGTGGTCTCCGCCGTCGCCCGCTCCCCCGAAGTGAACGTCGCGAACGCCAGATGAGGGTACCGATCGCGGTCGAGATATCGCGACAACCGGAACAGCGTCACCCCGTTGCGCTCCGGAACCTGGTCCGCAGGGGACGGCGGCTCAAGCGACACCTCGGCCCCGACAACTGAGTCGGCCGCCGCCCCTTGAGGCCATTCGAGGACGACCGCCGCATGGGACCAGAGGCTCGGCTCCTTGTCGAACCGGAGTGCCCCCTGCGCGGCTCGCACGGCCCGATCACGGACGCTCGACCCCCCCACGAGAAGGAGGCCGCAACGCCGCGCCTCCGCCGAGCTTTCGGCGCCCACGCGATCGAAGAACGCCGAGGCCGGCGTCGGAGGGGCCGCGGCCCTTCCTCCTCCCTTGACCTGATCCAGCTCGCCCGGCTCTAGTCTCGGATCACGCGAGTATCGCATCGTTTCCTCCTGTCTACTTGAGCGAGAATCCAGCGGTCACTCGACAGAGGGGGGTCGCCGGATCGGGTTCCAGTTCTCCCCCGCCATCCATGCTGGCCGTCGTGGACGGGGCGACCGCTCCGTTCGCCTGGTTGTCAAGGAACGCGCAGTCCACCACGACTCCCTTGGCGCCCGCGTCGCGGAAGACGAGCACGCCGATTGTGCTGCGCGCATCGGTGCCAAACACGTACCGCGAGAACTCCGGCTTGATTCCGCCCGCGCCGGGCCCCTCGAGCGGCACGTCCCCGGGAAACTCGACATCGCCGCCGCCCTGCCTGCGCAGGAAGCCGGGAAGAACGGTCGTGGCGATCGTGGGGATGTGGCACGCCGGACTCGTGACGAACTCGTACACCAGGCGCGAGGTCTCGCCGGCCGCGCCCGGTTTCGGCCGCAGGAGCGAGATTTCGAGGAGGCGGCTGTGGTGAACATCACCTGACACCACCAGGATGTCGCGCGGCGCGCCGGCGATCGCCGCCCAGATGCGGCGATAATCCTCCTGGAAGTCGACGACATTCCAGTCCTTCCAGCTTCCAGTCTCCAGCCAGAGCGGTTGGCCGAGAACAAGGACCCCTGGCCGCGTGAGGGTCGCCGCCCAGTCCTCCAGGTCCTGCAACGCCGTCTGCGGGAACAACTGCCTCTTCATCGGAGGCGGCGGATCATGCTCGGAGCGGTCGGTGCGCGTGTCGGCCAGGAAGAAGCTCACGCAGGGTGCGCCCTCGAACCGGAACGAGCGGTGGTTCTTCTTCGCCGGATGGGGAGGGTTCAGGGGAACTTGAAACGTCTCGAGACAGTCGAGTGCAGCCTGCTTGTAGTTCGGCCGGTTCCCCTCCGTCGTCCGTGAGAGCCAGCTCACCCTCTCGGGAAAGTTGTTCCAGAACTCGTGGTCGTCCCAGGTCGCCAGATTGGGGAGGGCTCCGAGAACATCGGCGTAGTCGGATCTCCAGAAGTACTCCAGGTAGCGTTCGATCGTCTCGCCCCAGGCGTCGCTCGTGAAGGGCGACCCGAAGGGAACGTCGGCGTAGAGGTTGTCGCCGGTCAGGAGACGGAGGTGCGCGCCCTTGCACCAGACCGATTTCAACCCGGATGCGTAGTGCGCGTCTCCGTGGAATCCATCGTAGTAGCAGCTGGCGACCACGACGCGGAACTCGCCGCCCGCGCCCGCGGCAGCCAGGGTGCGAAACGCCCGCTCGACCGTCTTGGTCTTCCGCGCGATCCGCGCGACGTAGGCGCGGTCCGGGGTGAGACCCCCCGCCTCGAACGAGAAGAGTTCCACCCCGTTCGCGAGCATCGGCTTCCGCAGCATGGGTGGGGGGACGATCGGCCTGACGACGGACGGAATCGCGGCCGCCGGCAGGACGGAAACCGCGGGGGCGCCCCCTCCCGCGCGCGCAACGACGAGACCCCGCACGGCCTTCGTCTCGACCGCTCCGAGAATCACGCGCATCCCTGGCTCCTCACAAGCACGCCTGGACAGACGCCGCCGCCATGTGGGCGAGCGCCATGGTCGTGAGCATCGGGTTGACCCCCGCCCCCGCCGGGAACAGGCTCGCGTCCGCTACGAACAGGCCGGGCGCCCCGCGCACCTGGAACGTCGCGTCGACCACGCCGATCGCGGGATCGTTGGAGATCGCGTTGCCACCCTGCGGATGCGGCGTCGCAAGATTGAGGTCCGCGGCCTCGTCGACGGCCGCGTTCAGGAGGTCTTCGAGACCCGGGCGCTGGGAGGCGTCGAACGACGTCGGCTCCTTCGTCGCGAGATGGACCTGCGTCGCCCCGACGTCGAAGAGGGCGTTCGCCGCATCGATCAGCCCGCTCCTCATCGACCGGAACTCCGCTCGGTCGAGGGAGAGGTAGAGCCGACCGTCACCCACGCGACCGTGCGGGCCCGTCGGAACAACGACGCCGACGCAGGACAGTCGCTCGTAGTCCCGCATCCGCTCCTCGTGACGCTCGAACCACCCCGGAAGACTCACGGCGATCGAGCCGGGGTAGTGGAACCAGGTCTCGCGCAGGAGCTTTCCAGCCGTGCCGACGAAGTAGCACATCTGCAGGCCAGGGTCCTTCGGTCCCGGTTTCGGAGACGGGACGACTCCGTAGACGGGGGTGACGACGTTCGCGGCCGCCCGTCGTCCGAGGGGGAGCGAGGGGGGGAGACCGGTACGCCGAAGCACGGCTGTGCTCGCGATCGGTCCGGCAGCCAGCACGAAGGCGTCGGCATGCACGGCGACCCGGCCGCCGGTCGCCTCGTCGCGGAGGATCACGCGTCCGACGCGACCGCCTTTGAGCTCGAACCTCTCCGCGCGCTGTCGCGACGCCACGGACACGCGCGCCGCGAGGGCGCGCTCGAGGTGGCTCAGAGGGCCGTAATCGCGTCGGCCGTGGAGACCGCCGGTCTTCCTGCCATAGGGGCATCCCGTGTTGCAGCGCCCACAGCCGAGACAGTCGGAGACCGCGATCGGGAGACGATCCCAGCGCTTCCCGTTCGGCCCGAACAGGGCACTCCGCCAACCATGGACGCGGTCGACGGTCGTCGGGTCGAGCCGTAGGTCCTCCTCGATGACGCGGTAGGCCTCGGACAACTCGGCGTAGGTGAACGGAAGGTCCGCTGCCCGCCAAGCTCCCCACGGTTCGCCCTGCGCGCCCGTCGGGGGCGGGATCCTGAGACAGATCGCGTTGTTGACCGCGGGTCCCCCGCCCACCACGGCACCCTGCAGGACGTTGATGACTCCGACGCGCCCTGCGTCTAGGAACTCCTCGATGGGGATCGCGTGCGAGAGCGCCGGCTGGACCCCAGCGGACGCATAGCAGCGGCGCAGCGCCACGTCGTCCCGCGCCGTGAAGTCCTTCGGACTGACCCACCGCCCCGCTTCGACAAGGAGCACCCGGCCGATCCCCGCCTCGGCGAGCCTCGCCGCGACGACGGCTCCCCCGGCGCCGGAGCCGATCACGCAGACCTCGTAAGGTCGCGTCAGGTCGACGGGCCCCGGGTCCGGGACGTCCACCGCGCCGAGCGTCGGCCCGGGCTCGTGGGGCCAGGCGAGCTTTCTCCCCGCCGGACGCGCGTAGATGACGAGCCATCCGAGGCTCGCGAGGATCGCGACGAGGTCGCGGGTCTGCGCCGGCAACGGCGCGTGGCGAGCGAAGTGATGAAGCCAGTCGCGCCGCTGCCGCGCCGTCTGGTCGTCGAACCGGCCGAGGGATAAGACGTGGATCGCGTCGAGCAGGAGGCCCACGAGCCTAGCCGCATCCGGGGAAGCGTCCGCAAGGAAGGCCTCGACGTCTCGGGTGACCGCACCGGAGTCCTCCTCCAGACCCTTCGCCCGCAGGATGTCCAGTTGCGCGTCGAGGAAGGCCCGCAGGACCTTGCGCCGGACCTCGTTCACTCCTCCCCCTTGTAGGCCGACGCCGCGATGCCCACACGCTTCGAGAAAGGGCTGTTGAAGACGCCGGTCGCGTTGAGGACGGCGTGGACCGCCATCCACTCCGCGTACTTCGGGTACATCGACTCCAGGAGCCGGTTGCTGCCCGTCAGCGTATTGAACTGCCCCCAGTGCGGTCGACCCCCCAGCGCGTAGAGAGCTTCCTCGTGGGCCGCGAGGAGTCCGAAGCCTCCGTCCGTGTCCGCGGCCATGATCAACTCGATCATCATCGTATCGCGCCCGTACATCATGGACATGTACGCATCCGTCCGCTTCACGAATCGGAGCGCGATCGGCGCGGTATGGTAGACGTCGCCGATCCTCCTGCGCTGGTCCGCCATTCGCAGGATCGTTTCCACGGCGGCGACGTGCCGCCCATCCAGGGGCACGCCGACCTCCGCCGAGTAGGCAGGAAGGCGGTTGGCCGCGCCAATGTTGAACACCTTGTAGCTAATGTTCGTGTACTCGTCGTCCACGAGCGCCTCGAGGGCCTGGTCGAGGACTTCGGGAGTGATGCGCGGCGCGACCCGGAAGACGCCGCCGAGAATCCTCCCGATCAGAGGCTGCGCGGCAAGGATTTCGGTCAGGACATTGCGCTGGGTCTTGTCCGGCGCAGCGTGCGTCGGAGGCTCGGCCCGGTTCCGCGTCGTGACGAGGCAGAGATTGTCCGAGCCCCGTCGGTAGGGATTAATGCAGATCTCGTAGTGCCGGTTCTCACTCAGGACGTTTCCCGCCTCAAGGTCTGCCCGGACGCGTGCCCACGTGCTCAGCGTGCGCACCTCCTTCAACCAGAACTTCCGCTCGACCTGCAGCGTCGCCGAGTGCATCACGCCCAGACAGCCCATTCCCACCCGAACCGCACCGAACCAGGCGTCGTCCTGGACCAGTCGGACGCCAGGATACGCCGCGCCGAATCCCGCCGGATCCGTGAGCCCCTCCCTGGGCTCCACCCGGTAGAGCGCTCCGCCGCTCCCCACGACGTCGATCGAACGCGCGAAGTCGCACAGTGGACCGAACTCGATCCCCGAGCCGTGCGTCGATGTGGACATCACGCCCGCGACCGTCTGGGCGTCGTAGCCGCCCATGTTCGGCAGGGCGAGGCCGCGCTGGTCGAGTAGCTCGTTGAGTTCGCGCAACCGCATCCCGGCCTCGACGCGCACCAGGAGCGTCGGATCGACCCCGGCGCGCAGCAGGCCGGCCTCGAGGGCGAGCGGATGCGCGAGGCCGCCCGTCTCCACGAGAAAGCCCTCCGTGACCGCGACGTCGGACCAGGAGTGGCTGGACCCGATCGCCCGCACCGTGCAGCCGCACCGCTCCGCCTCGCGCACGATCTCCGTCAGCTCCCCGAGGGTCTGCGGAGTGTAGATGCGGAGGGGTTCCGCGAGCTGGTTCCCGGTCGTATTTCTCCACCTCGTTCGGGTCCGGTAGTTCACCACCGGTGCCTCGTTCTCTCCGCTCTCGCCGCCCGCATCGAATCGGGGTTCTCCCGGTCCCCTTGGGAGCGCGACCTCGCGGGGCGCTCCTGACGGAGCCTCGGCATGACGCCGGAGGTCGGGGGAGCGGCGGAATCGGCCCCGTCGGTCACGATCCAGCAGGGCAGAGGGACTTCCTCCCATGGAGGGAGTCGGGAACCACACGCCAGCCGAGCCCGGACGTCGCCGGGACGCGAGGAACCGCCCCGCTTAGCTCGTGCCAGCATTCCTCCGAAGCGAACGGCAATGGAATGGCTCCTGAGAACCCCTTGATTCCTAGGAACGCAAGAAACGCCGGAGTCGGACACCCTCGACCGCGGTCGCCGATTCGGAGAGACTCCGTCAGGCGGCGAGCGAACCACATCCCCACAGTTCGTCGTGGGTTAGAGCACCGAGGTCTTCGGTAGCGCCTCAGGGAGGGCGTAGGGGCGAATGTCGGCGGTGAGCCACTCGTCGGCGTCGACCCAGCCGACCGCCGGTCGCTCACCGCGCGCGTTCGCCGCCTTCCCGCTGGAGGGGACGTGAAGCGACGAGTAGCCTCCCCGGACCATGCGGGATCCCTCCAGTCCAGGTCCGACGGCGCCTCCGAGGAGAGTCTGAATGGGTTGGACCCGAGCGACGGCGGCCCGCTTCGTCTCGGCGACTCCCCAGTTCACGGTGCCGGACGTGAAGCGGACGGCCGAGTACTACCGGGACGTCCTCGGCTTCGAGATCGAGGGCTACTGGAACGGCGAGAGCGTCACTCACGCCCCGGACGCTCCCCCCGTGTTCGGGATCGTCAGGCGCGACCAGGTCGAGGTGTTCTTCAACCGCGCCCAGGGGCCCGAGGCTCGCACGGGCCGGGCGAAGGGCGCGTACGACGCCTACCTCCGCGTGGCGGCGATCGACGCGCTCGCGGAGGAGCTGCGCACCCGCGGCGCCGAGATCCTCGACGGTCCCGTGGACCGGATCTACGGCCAGCGCGAACTCGTGGTCCGGGACTGCAACGGCCTGATCCTGGCGTTCGGAGAGGCCACCCGGAAGACCTGACCGCTCGCCGCGGTCGACGAGCGGCGCTCCAGGGTCCCGGAGGAACCGTCGGCGCCGCACGCACGGAGGATGCCCGCATGAGACTCGCGAGGCTCGCGACGGAGGACGTACCGGGGATGGTGGAGGCGCCGGAGGGGCGGCATCCCGGGAGCGCTCTCCTCCCCACCGCCGCGGCGCTGACCGGCTTCGCGGCCAACTCCCTCCTCTGCCGCGCCGCGCTCGCCACCGACACCATCGACCCCTGGTCGTTCACCGCCGTCCGCCTGGCGAGCGGGGCCCTGACGCTCTTCCTCCTCTCGCGCGCCGGCGCCCGCGGGGGACCTCGCGCCCCTTCCGGATCCTGGGCCTCGGCGCTCGCCCTCTTCGGCTACGCCGCGGCGTTCTCCCTCGCCTACGTCCGCGTCGGCGCCGGCGTCGGCGCGCTCACCCTCTTCGCCTCCGTCCAGGCGACGATGATCGGCTGGAGCGCGTTCCGCGGGCAGCGCCCCCGCGCGATCGAATGGCTCGGCCTCGGGATCGCCATGGGCGGGCTCGTCCTCCTCACGCGGCCCGGAGCCGTCGCGACCGATCCGCTCGGCGTCGGCCTCATGGCGATCGCGGGGATCGCGTGGGGCGCCTACTCGCTCCGCGGCCGCCGCGCGGTCTCCCCCCTCGCCGCGACGGCCGACAACTTCGTCCGGAGCGTTCCGCTCGCCCTCCTCGGACTCGCCATCGGCGCCGCGCACGCCCACTGCTCCGCGCGCGGGGTCGTCCTCGCCTGCGCCTCGGGCGCGGTCGCCTCGGGATTGGGCTACAGCCTCTGGTACCTCGCGCTGCCCCGCATCACGGCGACCCAGGCCGCGATGGTGCAGCTCGTCGTGCCGGTCCTCGCCGCGGTGGCGGGCATCCTGATCCTCGGCGAATCCGCGAGCGGGAGGCTCGTCGTCTCCGGCGCGCTGATCCTCGGGGGGGTGGGAATGGCGGTCGCGCCCCGGCGGAGCGGGAGAAGGGTCGCGGGTACGGAGGCGGCCGCGGAGCGAGGTCCGGTCGAGACCCCCTGATCGCGGAGCCGGGGGCTTTTCCGCTCCCGTCATCCGCCGTCCACCCGCCGAGCCGTCGCATCCCCGAGGGTCAGACTCGTGACCTTTCCCGCCGCGTCCGCCGTGAACTCGAGTCGGGCGCTTCGAGACGTGATCAGGTCGTACGTTGCGAACGCCGCCTCCGACGCGGGCGCGAGCGGATAGATCACCGGATGTGGACGGTCCTCGCCCGTCGTCACGTCCCCGAGGGCGCCCTCGGTCCAACCGAGGAAGAGGTCGAGGTTCCCCCGCTCGAGAACCACGAGCGCGTAGGTCCGCGTCTGACGTGGATCCCAGGGGAGGGGGACGGTGCCGAGCACCCGGACGTCGCGCACCGGGCCGAGCTTCTCGGCGGAGGCCCGGACCTCGCCGGCGAGGAAGGGGACGTAGTTGTCGAACTCGTCCGCCGGGAGCACCTTCCTCACGGCCTCCGGATTCCCCGCGGCGATCGCCTGGAGGATGGCGAGCGCCTTCCCGTTCGCCTCCGCCCGGGAGGCGTCGGGCTTGCCGCCGGGATCGACGAGCCGGTCGATCGCCGCCTGCCCCTCGACGCCGACCACGAGGTGGCCCGCGCTCGACCAGACGCGGGCGGTCGACGAATCGTCGAAGCGGTACTCCCCTTCGAAGCGCCGGAGGTCGGCCTCCGGCATCGAGACGGTCGCGGGCGGCCGGGCGACGTCGGCGCCCGAGAGGATCCCCGCGATCGCGTCGGCGACGACGCGTTTCTCGACCGCGCCCCCGTCGATCCCGAACCGGTCCCGGTTCGTGAGGAGGAGGAGGACGCGGTCGTCCTGCGGGTACCAGCGGACTTCGCTGTGGTAGCCCGCATTGTCCCCTCCGTGGAAGACGAGCGGTTTCCCGTCCTTCGTCTCCTTCAGGAACGCCCCATATCCGTAGGAGGCTCCGTCCTCCGCGGGCGTCTGCTTCGCGAACATCCTCGCCCTGGCGGCGGGAGGGAGGACCCGATCGCCGGCGAGCGCGAGGTGCCAGGCGTAGAGGTCGCGCGCCGTCGAGACGATCCCGCCGGACCCGAGCCGGTGCCACCCCGCCGTCCAGTCGCGAAACGAGCCGAGCGAATGCCACTCGTCGAAGCCCGTCGCGACCGCGGCGCCCGCCCACCTCGGGTCGTCGTAGGTGCTCGTGTTCCTCATGCCGGCGGGCCCGAACAGGCGCTCCGCGACGAAGTCGCGGTAGGTCTGGCCCGAGACCTTCTCCACGATCGCAGCCAGGAGCCGGTATCCGTCGTTCGAGTAGGCGAATCGCTCGCCGGGCTTCGACCGGAGCGGCGACGCGAGGACCCGCTTCACGGTCTCGTCGCGCGTGGACAGGGCCGGATCCGAGGGGCGGATCGAATCGCGCCGGAGGCCGGCCGTGTGGGTGAGGAGGTGGTGGATCGTGATCCCGGCCTTCTCCTCCGGCACGCCCGGAAGAAGCCGGCCGATCGGGTCGTCCACGCGCAGCTTCCCGTCCGCCTCGAGGCGCAGGACGGCCGCTGCCGTGAACTGCTTCGTGAACGACGCGACGTTGAAGGGGGAGTCCGGGAGGATCGGTGCTCCACGCTCGCCGTCGATCGAGCCGAAGCAGGCGTCGACCACGACTTGCCCCTTCTCGGCGACGAGGACCTGGCCGGAGAAGCCGAAAGCGGCGGCGCGGGCGAGGTACGCGCCGACCTCCGCCCCAGGCGAGGACTGGGCGGGGGCCGGGGCGAGCGTCGCTCCGAGCGAGAGAAGGGCGAAGATGGGCCTGGCCATGGAGGGACGGGACTCTATCTACGGAACCGAACCCGGACGCGTGTGGGCTCCTTTCCCGGGCCGCCCCGCCAGCCGATCCCGTCGGTCGAACCCCCCGGCCGATCTCGCCCCGAAACCCGCGAGATCGGGGACGATCCGAGCGCGTCGGCTTCGCCGCCGGCGTTCGTGTACGACCGAACGGGAGACAAGGGCGAGGTAGAGTGCTCGGCTCTAGGATCCCAGCGTCGTGGTCACCGACGGTTCCGTGCGACGAGGACGTGGAGCGCGGGTCGCGGGGATCCTGCTCGCCGGCCTCGTCTGCGTCGGGATGTGGAAGCTGCTGGAGCGCGCCGGGGGAGGCGACGGGCGCTCCGCGACGCCGACGGCGGCCTCGATCGCTGCCGAGCGCTCGATCGCAAGCGGTGCTGCTGCGGCTCAGGCGCACGAATCGGAAGCCCGCTCCACGGATCCGCTGGCAAGGGATCCGGCAGGCGCGCGCACCCTCGATCTCGCGCTCGTCCGCTTTCCCGACGAAGAACCACTCGCGGACGTCCCGCTCGAGATCGAGCCGCGTCTCGAATCCGTGGCCGGCGCCTGGCTGGCCACGTCGGACGAGGGGCGCGTGAGAGTCGAGGTCCCGGGCGACGCGCGTTCCGTGGGCGTCCGGGCCGAGGGTTTCGAGCCTCTCGAGGCCGCCCTCGGGCCCGAGCGCACCGTGTCCCTCGTGCTGACGCCCTCCTCGGGTCTCTTCGGGCGGGTCCTGCGGCCGGACGGCACACCGGCCGCCGCAGCCCAGGTTCAAGTCCAGTTCGAGGAACGCACGCTCCAGTTCCCGGGAGGGGCGACCCGCTCGCATCCGGTAGCCCACTCCTTCCTGAGGAACCGCGTCGTCGCCGGCGCGACGACGAGCGAGCGCGGCTTCTACTATCTCGCCTGCGCCACTCGGACGGCGAGCGCCTCCGCTCGCGTGCGCGCGACCTCGAGCGACGGCCTCGCCGGCTCGCTCGCGGTGACCCTCCCGCGCGAACCGTCCCTCCTCGGGGACCTGACTCTCGCCGAGCCCGAGAAGCTCGTGGTGCGCGTGATCGACCCCGACGGTCGTCCGATCGCCGGCGCCTGGGTGGAGAGCGACGAGAACCCGCAGCCCAAGGAGCGATCGATCACCGGCCCCGAGGGCCTGGTGATCTTCCCTTCGCCGAACCTGCCGGCATCCCTCCGAGCCTCGGCCGAGGGACGGTGGCTGCGCGAGCGCCGCTTCGACGGCGACCTCGTCGATCGGCGAACGAGAGTCGAATCGTGCCGCACGCGTGTCGCGCTCGTGCTCGGCCCGGCGCCGATGGCGAGGGTGCGCTTCGTCGACGCGGAGACGCGTTTTCCGATCTGGCTGGCCCATGGGCGGGCCACACTCAGACGGAACGGAGAGCCTGCGGGCGAGAGCGAATTCGAGCCCGACAAGAACGGCGAGGCGCGCGTTCTCTTCTTCGACCCCCAGCGCGGGCCGGGAACCGGCGATCTGCCCGATCTCGCGCGGCTTTCCGTCTCCAAGGAGGGCTACCGGCGGGACCAGGTCTTCGAGCTCGACCCGCGCGCGCCGCCCTCGCCCGAGCCGACCGTCTTCGCGCTCGAGCCCGTACCCGGCTACGCCTGCCTGCGCGGCCGGGCCGTGCGCGAGGGCGAGCCCGTGGCCGACCTGCAGGTCGGCCTGAAGGTCCAGCTCGTCTCGGACGGCGCGACTCCTGGGAGCTGGCAGTACGCACGGACATTCACGGATGGACAGGGCCGCTTTGCGCTCCGTTGGAAGCGCGACGCCGCCGAGCAGGTCGTCACCGTCTACCCGCACCAGGGGAAGGAGGACGAATTCGCGTTCCTCGGCCCGATGAGCGAGCGGGAAGCGGTCGCGCGCGAGCACCTGCTCGAGATCCTTCCCGCCGTGCGCGTGCCCGCGGTGCTCCGGGGAGTCGAGCGCGAGGGGCGCTACTGCTACTACGTGTCCGTGCTCGCGGGCGGGGTCGCCGTTGGAACGACGGTCAATGGCGTGCCGATCCCGGTCCACAGGGACGGAGAGGCGCGGGCGACGCTCTTGCTGCCGAGCCAGCGGCGCTGCCGCATCACCGTCGGATACCGGACCGGATCTGCCGTCATGCCCGACTGCAGCACGCCGGCCGAGTACGACCCCGCGCGTCCGGTGCTGCCGCTCGTGTTCGAGGTGCGGCCGATCTTCGCCGACCTGCGCGGGCGCGTGGCCGGCTTCGCGGCGGACGAGATCCGGCATTTGGCGATCGGGCTCGTGCTCGCCGGGGAGGATCAGTCCAGGCTCGTGCGGCCGGAACCGGACGGGAGCTTCCTGCTCGCCCGCGTGAGCCGCGGGAAGGGCGATCTTTTCCTGGTCCAGGAGGGCGCCGACCCGGGCGGCCCGCGCGTGCTGGGGCGCCAGCACGTCGTCATCGACGGCGACCTCGAAGGCCTTGTGCTCGCCGCCGATCCCGGGTCCTTGCCCGAGGCACCGGACCGGCGCGGGCGGTAGGCTCACACAGGAACAGTTCGAGGCTTCACGCCCGGCGTTCCCATTCGTCGCCGCCATCCTCCCCGCCGCGCGTGGCGCCCGCGGCGCCCCTCCCCTACGATGCTCCTCGCCACGCGAGCGAGTCCGGGACGTTCGGATCCGCGTGCCCGTCCAGGAGGTTTCGATGCGCCTCGCCCTGCCGGTCGCGGTCGTCCTCGCGATCGTGCTCGCGCCGACTCGCGCGGTCCGGAAGGCCGATCTCGGCCCGGGAGAGCCTGCGAGGTCGCCGAGCGTCGCGGGGAACGAACTCCTGAAGAGGGTCCCCTTCACGTTCGTCGAGAACCTGGGCCAGTGGCCGGAGGGGACGCGGTTCCTCGGGCGGAGAGGAGGGGGCGTCGCGGTCCACCTCGAGCGAAACGCGATCGTCCTCCAGCTCCTCGGGAGGAACGCCGGTCCCCGCGAGGAGTCGCCTCTGCCCGGGCCTCGGCTCGCAGGCCGCGTCGAAGCTCGCGAGCCACGTCCCGTCGCCAACGCGCGCTTCCTCTTCGAAGGCTCGAGGGACGATGTCTGCCTCGCCGGGCGAGACGTGACGCCGACCCTTTACAACTTCTTCCTCGGGAACGACCCCGCGCGGTGGCAAATGGGGGTTCGCGGCTACGGGAGCGTCATCTACGGGGGTCTTTACGCGGGCGTGGATCTGCTCGTGCGGGAGGGGGGGGATTCGAGTCTCGAGTACGACCTCCTCCTCGCGCCTGGCGGGGACCTCTCCGCGGTGGCGGTTCGTGTCGAGGGGGCCGACGGAGCGCTTCGGCTCGACAACGAGGGGGCGCTCGTGGTGAGCTCCCCTCTCGGGGAGATCCACCAGCCGAGGCCGAAGGCGTGGGAGGAGAGGCGCGAGGGGCGCAGGATGGAAGTCGGCTGTTCGTACCGCCTCCTGGGAGCGGACCGTTTCGCATTCGAGGCTGCCGGGCGGACCGGTGACTTCGCGCTGGTCGTCGATCCGCAACTTCTCTTCTCGACCGTCCTGGGGGGGAGCGCCGAGGACGCGGCCTGGGCCCTCGCTCTCGACTCGACGGGAGCGGCCGTCGTGGCGGGCAGGACCGGCTCTCCGAACTTCCCGACCCAGAACGCGTTCCAGTCGACGTGGGGAGGCGCCTTTCCCACCTTCGACGCCTTCGTCACGCGTCTCCCCCTCTCCGGAGGACCTCCCTCCTACTCGACGTACCTGGGAGGGGACTCCTACGACGAAGCCTCCGCGCTGGCGGTGGACTCGACGGGAGCGGCCGTCGTGGCGGGGTATACCGCGTCCCCAAACTTCCCGACGCAGAACGCCTTCCAGTCGACCCTCAGCGGCAACCTCGACGCCTTCATCACCCGCCTCCCTCTCTCCGGGGGACCTCCGTCCTACTCGACCTACCTGGGGGGCAGCGGCGGCGAGAGTGCAGCCTCCCTCGTCCTGGACTCGACGGGGGCGGCCGTCCTGGCGGGGTCGACCAACTTGCCGAACTTCCCGACCCAGAACGCTCTCCAGCCGACCTACGGCGGCGGAGCCTCCGACGTCACCGTCACTCGCCTCTCTCTCTCCGGAGGACCTCCCTCCTACTCGACCTACCTGGGGGGGAACTCCGACGACGTGGCCTACGCCCTCACCCTCGACTCGACGGGAGCGGCCGTCGTGGCGGGGTTGACGGCGTCCACGAACTTCCCGACCCAGAGCGCCTTCCAGCCTACCTACGGCGGGGGCAACTGGGACGCCTTCGTCACTCGCCTCCCTCTCTCGGGAGGGCCTCCGTCCTACTCGACCTTCTTGGGAGGGAGCGCCGGGGACTATGCCCGCGCCCTCGCGCTCGACTCGACGGGAGCGGGCGTCGTGGCGGGGTTGACGGCGTCCACGAACTTCCCGACCCAGAGCGCTTTCCAGCCGACATCCGGCGGGAACTACGACGCCTTCGTCACCCGCCTGCCTCTCTCCGGAGGGCCTCCCTCCTACTCGACCTACCTGGGGGGGAGCCTCGATGACCAAGCCCACGCCCTCGCCCTCGACTCGACGGGAGCCGCCGTCGTGGCCGGGTGGGCCCTTTCCGCGAACTTCCCGAACCAGAATGCCATTCAACCGGCGTACGCCGGCGGCTTTTCCTCCGACGCCTTCGTCACGCGCCTGCCGCTCTCGGGAGGGCCCCCGACTTTCTCGACCTACCTCGGGGGCAACTCCGGCGACGCGGTCTACGCCCTCGCCCTCGACTCGACGGGAGCCGCCGTCGTGGCGGGACAGACCTCCTCCTCGAACTTCCCGACCCAGAACGCCTTCCAGCCCACATCCGGCGTGTGGGGCGACGCCTTCGTCTCGAACATCGACATGCTCCCGACGGGGCTGTCGGCCTATGGCGCCTCCTCGCCCGGATGCGCGGGCCCGCTCGCGATCGGGGCGAATTCGATCCCCCAGGTCGGCAACGCCGCCTTCGTCGTCACGTGCGGCAACGCGCCGCCAAGCGCGGTGGGGTACCTCGCCTTCAGCGACGCGCCGCTCGCAAGCCCACTGGTGATCATCGGCGTCCAGATCTGGATCGACCCGGCCTCGCCGCAGTTCTTCCTGCTCCCGGTGAACAGCAACACGGCCGGAGTCGCGCAGGTGCCGATCCCGGTCCCCGGGATCCCCTCCCTCGCAGGGGCGCAGGTCTACACCCAGTTCGCCTGGGCGGGCCCGAGCGCGCCGTCCCCGCCCTGCCCGCCGATCGGGATCTCCGCCTCGAACGCGCTCGCGATCGTCGTGCAGCCGTAGTCGCGCCTCGCCGCGCGAGGGCTCCTGGTGCCCACGTCCGTCGCGGCGTCGGAAGCCCGCGCGGATGGAGGAGGACCTGCGCCACGCCGCGACGGTCGTCGCTCGCGTCTGGTCGTGGTCGGAGGAGACTCAGGTTGCGCCGTCCGTTGAGGCGACTTGCGGCCGGGCGAGGATTGGTCGGCGTTGACAAGTCATGAATCTCGGCTAACAGTCGTCAACGGCGATGGGAACGGCGCTCGGCAGGAGGATGCGCAGGGCGAGGCTCGCCTCGGGGCTCACGCTCGAGGAGACGGCCGAGCGCCTCGGCGGCACGATCACGAAGGCGGGGATCTCGAAGTACGAGCTCGGGAAGAGCCCGCCCGGCGCGGACTTCCTGCTTCGGTTCGCGCGGGTGTGCGAGGTCCCCCTCTCCTACTTCCTTGCCGAGACCTCGGCGAGCGTCGAGTGGCTCGCCCACCGGGGGCACGCCCGGCTCGGGGCGCGAGTCCTCGGGCGGATCCGGGCCTTCGCCGAGGAGCGGGTCGAGACCTGGATCCGCCTCCGGGACGCCCTCCGCCCTTCCGAGAGACCTGACGTCCCGCGGCCGATCCCGGTTCGGACGCTTGAGGAGGCGGAGCGCGCCGCGCTCCGGCTCCGGAGGGGGTGGGGGCTCGGGGAGCACCCGATCGAGAGCCTGACCGCGCTCCTCGAGCACCGCGGCTGGCTCCTCGTCGGCTGGCGCGGGGAGGCCGGATTCGACGGACTTTCCGGGCGCGCCGGCGCGACGCCGGTCGTCGTCCTGAACCTCGGAGTCCCGAGCGAGCGCCGCCGGTTCGCTCTCGCCCACGAGGTCGGCCACCTCGTGCTTCGCGGGAGAGGCGTCGGGGCGAGGGAGGAGGAGGCGCTGGTGCGCGGCTTCGCCAGGGCGTTCCTTGCTCCCGCGGGAGCCGTCCGGAGGGAACTCGGCAACCGACGCGCCCGCCTCGACCTCGACGAGCTCGCGGTCCTGAAGCGGGAGTGGGGCCTGAGCATGCAGGGATGGCTCCGGCGAGCCGCCGACCTCGAGGTCGTGCCGGCCGCCGAGTACAGGCGGTGGATGGCCCTGTTCCGGAGCCGCGGATGGCATCGCGACGAGCCGCTCGCGGATCGCAGGGAGGAGGAGCCTCTCCGACTGCGCCACCTGGCCCTCGCCGGCCGGGCGGAAGGGCTCGTCGAGGAGTCATGGGTGCGCACGTTCTGTCCGGAGACCTCCGCGGAGCGGACCGAGATCCTTTCGGAGGAACCGCTCGCCGTCCGGCTGATGCGCCTCCCGCCCGAGGAGCGGCGTCCGATCCTCGCCGACGCCGCGCAGCGCGCGGCGGCGGCGTACGCCGAGGACCCGGACCTCTCGGAGTTCAACGTCCTCGACGGGGAGGACTTTGCCGGATGACGGCGGCGCAGGCGCGAGGGCACCGTCCCCGGCGCGGCGAGGTGTGGACGGTCCCGCTGGATCCGACCGTGGGATCGGAGATCCAGAAGACTCGCCCGGTCGTCGTCGTGAGCAGCGACGAGCTCGGCGGGATCCCCCTCCGGATCGTGGTCCCGCTCACGGGGTGGACGGACCCCTTCGCGTCGAACCCCTGGATGCCCCGGATCGAGGCGCGCCCGGAGAACGGCCTCTCGAAGCCCTCCGCGGCGAACGGCCTGCAAGTCCGATGCGTGTCGATCTCCCGGTTCCTCGATCGCGCCGGTCGGCTCTCCGAAGGGGATCTCGCCGCAGTCGTCGCCGCCGTCGGCCTCTGCATCGAGCACCCGTGAGGCGCTCTCCCCCGGGTCTCGAAGGAGGGACGGGGGACGCCGGCCCGAACACGCTACCCTCCCCCCTCTCGCCCCCAGACGCCTTGCTCCTCCGCGCGCCCGACCTCCCCCCCGTCGAAGACCTCGCCGCCGCGCGAGCGCTCCTCGAGGGCTGGACGCCTCCCACGGCGCAGCAGGCGAGGACCCGGGAGGCGATGCTCGCTTTCGTGGACGCGCACCCCCTCGACGCGCACCGGCGGACTCTTCTCGTGGGCCACCTCACCGCGGCGGCGATCGTCCTCGATGCCCGCCGGGAGCGCGTCCTCCTCACCCTCCACGCGAAGCTCGGCCGCTGGCTTCAGCTCGGCGGGCACTGCGACGGAGACGCCAATCTCCCCGGCGTGGCCCTGCGCGAGGCGATGGAGGAGAGCGGGATCGAGGACCTCGCCATCGACCCGGTCCCGATCGACCTCGACATCCACAAGATCCCCGCGCGCCCGGGGGAGCCGGAGCACCTCCACCTCGACACGCGGTTCCTCGTCCTCGCCGGGGACGGCGCGCGCGAGAGGCGAAGCGAGGAGTCCACGGACCTCCGCTGGTTCGACGAACCCGAGACCCGACGGACCGAACTCGACGACTCGGTGCGCCGCCTCCTCCCGATCGCCTTCCGCCGGCCGACCTCGCGGTGAACCCCCTCCTCGCCCTCGCCGGGGCCATGGCCCCGCAGTCGGCCCCGGCCGACCTCACGCGCGCGCAGATGGAGGAGGACCTCCGCCACGCCGCGACGGTCGTCGGTCGCGCCTGGTCGTGGGCGCAGGACAAGAAGGAGAACTTCGGCGTCGACCTCGACGCCATCGCCGCGCGCCTCGCCGCCCGGCTCGACGGAGTGAAGACGAAGGCGGAGTTCGCGGCGCTCCTCGAGGAGTTCGTCGCCTCGATGAAAGATGGACATGCTGGACTCGACATGCCGGGCGCGGCGCCGAAGGAGATCCACGCCCTCCCGTTCCGGCTCCTCGACGCGCGGGAGGGAGTCCTGATCGCGGATCTCCCCGAGGACCTGGCGAAGTCGACCGGCGTCGGCGACGCGCTCGTCGCGGTCGACGGGATGCCGATCGAGACGCTCCTCGAGGAGCGCGCGCGGCGGGTCTTCGCCTCGACGGACGGGGCGCGGAGGGCGTGGACGATCCGCAAACTCCGGTTCGAGAAGCGGGAGGTCTCCGTCACCGTGCGCCGGAGCGACGGATCCGAGAAGACCGTCCCGGTTCCGACGGGCGCGGCGCCGGAATCCAAGGAGGGGGCCCCCATCTCGTGGCGTGCCCTCGGCGAGAAGACGGCGCTCCTTCGCGTCGCGGCGTTCACTCCCCCTCCCGAGGAGTGGAAGCGGTTCGGATCGGAGACACCCGAGGCCAGGGACCGCACCGTCGAGACGTGGAGGGAGGGGGTCCGCCGGGCCTTCGCCGGGATGGGAGCGCGCGAGGCGGTCGTCCTCGATTTGCGCGGCAACGGCGGCGGGACCGACCTCCTCGGCCAGTTCCTCGCCGAGCAGTTCCTCGAGGGGGAGTTCCTCTACTTCCGGCTCCGCACGAGGCTCTCCCCCGAGGTTCTCGCGCTTCCGGGCTTCGAGGTCTGGAAGTCCATGGGGAGGACCGAGGGGTGGACGGACGAGGCCGCGATCCGCGTGAAGCGGCGGGGCCCTTCCTCGCACCTCGGCCGGCTCGTCGTCCTGATCGACGAGCGGTGCTTCAGCGTGACGGACAACTTCCTCGCCTGCCTGCGGGACCTGCACCCGAGCGCCCGCTTCGTCGGCCGGCCGACGGGGGGCGGCACCGGCGCGCCGCGGAAGATCGCGACCTTGCCGCACAGCGGGGCGACGATCACGGCGTGCGTGATGGAGCCGAGGAGTCCGAAGGGGCGACTCATCGAGGGGCGGGGGACGGCTCCCGACGTCCCCGTTCGCTGGAGCCGCGACGATCTCCTCTCGGGGCGCGACCCCGACCTCGAGGCGGCGCTGCGGGAGCTCGCGGCCGCGCGCTGAGCGCCTGGGTCGCCGGGCGGTGCTCGTCGGGAAGGCCATCCGGACCTCGCGGTTGTCGAGGGTCGACGGGCTCGGCAGGCCGGGCCGCGCCGCTCCTCTGCCTCAGCCCGGGCCATCCGGATTGATTTTCTTTCGTAAAAGAAATATAGGGGCGCCGTGGCGGAACGCTGGAAGGCGACGCTGCGGGCCGGGAACCCCTGGTGGGAGGGGGGCGGGGTCCCCCTCGCCGCCGAGCGCGGCTGGCGGCGCGCGGTCTACGGACGCCTCCGCGAGTTCCTCCTCGAGGGCCCCCGCCGGCGCGCCCTCCTCCTCGTCGGCCCCCGGCGCGTCGGGAAGACGACGCTCCTGCAGCAGCTCCTCTCCGAGATCGCTCCCGACCGCCGCTCCCTCTACGCCTCCCTCGACTATCCCGACCTGCAGGAGGTCCCCCTCGGCCGCCTCCTCGAGGAGTTCCTCGACGAGGTCGCGCCGAAAGGGGAGCCCGTCTACGCCTTCCTCGACGAGGTGCCCTACGCGGAGGGGTGGGCGCGGTGGCTCAAGCAGTTCGCCGAGTCGCAGCCCCGCCTGCGGATCCTCGCGACGGGCTCCGCGGCCGCGGCGCTGCGCCGGGGCGGGCGCGAGTCGGGCGCGGGGCGCTGGAACGAGATCCCTCTCGGCCCGCTCTCGATCCGGGAGATCGCGCAGATCCGCGGGGAGCCCCTTCCGCCCTCCTCCGCCGACCCCCTCGCCCTCCCCTCTTCGCCCGCCCTTGTCCCGAGCCGGGCGCTGCTCGAGGAGGCGCTCGTCCGCGGGGGCTTCCCCCAGATGTGGTTCGAGCGCGCCGCCCCCTTCGCGCCGCACGAAGTCCTGCGCGAGGACGTCGTGGAGAAGGCCCTCTTCCGCGACCTCCAGATCCACTTCGGGATCCGGCGCCCGGCCTCCCTCGAGCGGCTCTTCGCCCTGCTCTCGCGCGAGACCGGCCGCGTCCTCTCCCTCGAGCGGATCGCGAAGGAGCTGCGCCTCTCGATCACGGCCGTCGACCACTACCTCCGGGCGCTGCGGGAGACCCACCTCGTGCGCCTCCTGCGCTGCTTCCCGGGGACCTCGCGGCGCGGGATCCGGGGCCAGGCGAAGTTCCTCCTCGCCGACACGGGGCTGCGGTTTGCGTTCGGCCCGGAGCGATCCCTCGCGGACCTCGACGAGGGCTCCCGCGGGTCGCTCCTCGAGACGCTCGTCGGCAATCACCTCGCCCCGGCCCTCGAGCGGCGCGGGGGCCTCCTCACCTACTGGCGGGAGGGGGACCGCGAGGTCGACTTCGTCGCCGAGGACGCCCGCGGGGCGACGCCGATCGAGGTGAAGTGGGGGGCGGTGGCGGAGGGGGAGCGCCGTGGCCTTCGAGCGTTCGCCGAGAGGCACGCCCGCAGGGCGCGTCCCCCTCGCGAGCTGTCGGCATCGGGGGATCTCCTCGCCACCCTCGCCGCGATCGAGACGGCCTGATCGGGGCGCCGAGGTCGATCGCGACCCTTCCGCGCAGCCGGGCGCCGGCCCGCCCTCTCCTTCAAGCCGGAACCCCCACTCCCTCGGGCGGCGGCGCAGCCCCTCCCGGAGCTGGCGCTGCGCTCGGCGTTCGGGATTCCGTCGCGCCCGCCTCCGGTTGGGAACCCGGCGAGCCCGATTCCCTCGAGCGGAAGACCCTCTCCGAAGCCGCCGTGATGGCGACGTACAGGACCGGCGTGAAGATCAGACCGAGGAGCGTGTTCCCGATCATGCCGTAGAACACCGCCGTGCCGATCGCCTGGCGGCTCGCCGCGCCGGCGCCCGTCGCGTGCACGAGCGGAAAGACGCCCAGGATGAAGGCCAGCGCCGTCATCAGGATCGGACGGAGGCGCAGGCGCGCGGCCTCGACCACGGCGTCGACGAGCCCGGCGCCCCTCTCCCGGTTCGCCTTGGCGAACTCGACGATCAGGATGGCGTTCTTGGCGCCAAGCCCGACCAGGAGGACCAGGCCGACCTGCGTGTAGATGTTGTTGTCCATGCCCCGGACCATCAGTCCGACCATCGCGCCAAGCACCGCCAGAGGGACCGAGAGGATCACGGCGAGCGGGAGGGACCAGCTCTCGTACAGCCCCGCGAGGATCAGGTAGACCACCGTCAGGGCGAGGAGGAAGACGAGGCCCGCCGTCCCCGCCGCCCGCTTCTCCTGGAACGACAGCGCCGTCCACTCGAAGCCGATCCCCTGGGGCCGCTTCTGCCGGATCATGTCCTCCACCAGGGCCAGGGCCTCGCCCGTGCTGACGCCCGGGGCGCCCGCCCCGTTGATCGCCGCGCTGGGGTAGAGGTTGTAGCGGATCACGCGGTCGGGCCCCATCGACTCCTCCACCTTGAGGAGCGAGCCGAGCGGGATCATGTCGCCCCGGCCGCTGCGGACCTGGAGGAGCTTCACCTGGTCGGCGCGGTGGCGGAACTGGCTGTCCGCCTGGACGTCCACCTGCCAGGTGCGCCCGAACCTGTTGAAGTCGTTGACGTAGGCCGAGCCCAATTGGACGCTGAGCGTGCTGAAGAGGTCCTGGAGCGACAGGCCGAGCTTCTTCGCCTTCTCCCGGTCGATGTCCGCGTAGAGCTGGGGCACCGCGGCGCGGTAGGCGCTGGCGACGTCGCGGAGCTTCGTCTGCGCGTTGCCGTCCGCGACCAGCTCCTGGACGAACTGCTGCATCCGCTGGCGCCCGACCGCCCCCCGGTCCTCGATGCGGAGGTCGAAGCCCGAGGCGTTCCCGATGCCGTCCACGGCCGGCCGGTAGAAGGCGACGATGGAGCCCTCCTGCACCTCAGCGAACTTCCCCCTCACCTCGGCGAGGATCGTCGGGAGGTCGCGCCCCCTCGGCACGCGGTAGGACCAGGGCCTGAGCCCGGCGAAGACGATGCCGTAGTTGGACCCGTTGCCCGCGATGACCGAGAAGCCCTGGAAGCCGCCGGTGTGGGCCACCCCGTCGGTGGACAGGAGGATCCGCTCGACCTGCTGGATGACCCCCAGCGTGCGCTCCTGGCTCGCGCTGTCGGGCATCCGCACCTCCGCGAGGATCAGCCCCTTGTCCTCGTCGGGGACGAATCCGGTCGGAACCCGGGAGAGCGTCCACCAGGTGAAGAAGCACGCCACCCCGAACCCCGCGAGGGACGCCCCGATCGCCGCGGGCCGGGCGAGGAAGCGGACGAGCCCCGCGTAGGTCGCCGCGACGAGGCCGAAGCCCCGATCGAGTCCGCGCTGGAGGAGGTTCTTGCGCCCTCCCCGCCGGTGCTCCCGCAGGATCGTCCCCGACAGGGCGGGGCTCAGCGAGAGGGCGCAGACCGCGCTGAAGAATGTGCTCGCCGCGATGGTGAGGGCGAACTGCCGGTAGAGCTGGCCGCTGATCCCGGGCAGCGCCGCGGTCGGCAGGAACACGGCCATGAGGACGAGCGAGATCCCGACCACCGGGCCGAACACCTCCCCCATCGCGCGCGCCGCGGCCTCCTTGGGGGGAAGGTGGTGCTCGACGAGGTTCCGCTCCACGTTCTCCACGACCACGATGGCGTCGTCGACCACGATGCCGATCGCCAGGACCAGCCCGAAGAGGGTGGGGAGGTTCAGGCTGAACCCGAAGAGCTTCATCGCGAGGAACGTGCCGATCAGCGAGACGGGGATCGCCGCGATCGGGATGACGGTGGAGCGCACGCTCCCGAGGAACACGAACACGACCAGGACGACCAGCCCGGTCGCCTCGAAGATCGTCTTGTAGACCTCGTCGATCGCGGCGACGACGAAGTCGGACGTCTCGTAGATCGTCCGGAACTCCAGCCCCTCGGGGAGGTCGCGGCCGAGGTCCCGCAGGAGGCTCCGCAGGCTCTCCGCCACCTGCACGGTGTTCCCCCCGGGGGACTGGTAGACGACCATGAGCGCCGAGGGGACGCCGTCGACCCGCCCCAGCGTGTCGTAGGAGCGGGCGCCGAGCTCGACCCGGGCCACGTCCTTCAGGCGGACGATCCGGTTCCCGTCCGCCCGGACGATGATGTCCCCGAACTGCTCGGGCGTCTCGAGCCGCCCGAGCGTCGTGACCGAGTACTGGAAGCCCTGGCCGGACGGCGTCGGCGGCTGGCCGATCACGCCCGCGGCGACCTGCACGTTCTGCTCGCGCAGGGCGTTGTTCACGTCGACCGCGGTCAGGCCGCGCGCCCGGAGCTTGTCCGGATCCAGCCAGACGCGCATCCCGTAGTCCTTGCCCGGCCGGATCAGGGTGTCGCCCACGCCCCGGATGCGCTTGACCTCGTCGTTGACGCGGATGACCAGGTAGTTGGCCAGGTGGAGGTCCGTGAACTCGGCGGTCCTCCCCGGATCCCTCGGCGTCAGCGCAATCACGGACACGATGCTCGTGGACACCTTGTTCGTGACCACGCCCTGCCGTCGGACCTCCTCGGGGAGCTGCGGCAGCGCGACGGAGACGCGGTTCTGGACGAGCACGGAGGCGATGTCGACGTCCGTCCCGACGTCGAAGGAGACGTTCAGCGTGTACGAGCCGTCGCTCGCGGACGTGCTCTCGAGGTAGATCATCCGGTCGACGCCGTTCACCTGCTGCTCGATCGGCGCCGCGACCGTGTCCGCGACGACCTGGGCGCTCGCGCCGGGGTAGACCGTCGTCACCCGGATGATCGGCGGGGCGATCGGCGGGTACTGCTCGACCGAGAGGGTCGGGAACGCGACGCCGCCGGCGAGGACGACGAGGATCGCGATCACGCACGCCACGATCGGGCGGCGGATGAAGAAGAGGCTGAACATCGACTTGCGGGGGCCCCGTCACCTCGACCGCGAGGGGGGGGCGCCGCCGGGGCGCTCCCCGGTTCCACCCCGCTCGCCCGCGTCGGCTCCCGCCTCCCCGAGCGTCGCGCGGACTCGCGCCCCCGGGCGGACCCGCTGGAGGCCGTTGACGACGATCCGGTCCGACGTGGAGAGCCCCTCCAGGACGGCGCGCATCCCCTGGTCCAGGACGCCGATCTTCACGCGGCGGATCTCGACGACGTCCTTCTCGTCGACCACGAGCGCGTACCGCCCCGAGGGGTCCGACAGGAGCGCGGTATCCGGCGCCATCGTGGCCTCGACCGTGTCCATCAGGACCCGGATGCGCACGAACAGGCCCGGCAGCAGCACCTCGTCCTCGTTCTCGAATCGGCAGCGGACGCGGATCGTGCCGGTCTGGGGGTTGAGCGCCGGGTCGACGTAGTCGATCCGCCCGTGCACCCCGAACTCCTCCGCGTCCGCCGTGGCCAGGTCGACGGGGCGCCACTCGCCGGGCGCGAGCTGGCCGGGCTCGGCCCCCGGCTCCCGGGCCATCCGGGCCCGCCGTACCAACAGGACGTCGCTCTCGCTCGCGTCGACCGACACGTAGATCGGCTTCGTGCTGACGAGGGTGGCGAGCACGGTCGGCTGGCCCCCCGCGCCCACGACGTTGCCGACGTCCACCAGGTTCTTCGTGATCCGGCCGTCGATCGGGGCGTGCACCTCGCAGAACTCGAGGTCGAGGCGGGCGCTCTCCAGCGCCGCCTTCGACGCCTCGACCGCGGCCCGCGTCGCGTCGCGCCGGCCCTCCTTCGCGATCCGGTCGATCTCGCTCCCGGCCCGCTGCGCCGCCAGCTCCTCGGCGATCCTCGCCTCGGAGTCCGCCGCCTTGGACGCGGCCTCGTCCGCGAGGAGCTGCGCCCGGGCCCTGTCCACCGCCGCCTGGTAGGTGCGCTTGTCGATCACGAACAGGAGGTCCCCCTTCTTCACGGCCGCCCCGGGCTTGAAGTTCACCTTCTCGAGGAAGCCCGTCACGCGCGCGCGGAGGTCCACCGTCTGGAAGGCCTCGGTCGTGCCCGTGTACTCGAGGTAGCGCGTCACCGGCCGCCGGATCGGATTCGCCACCGTCACCTCCGGCGGCGGGGGCGGCGCGAAGGCGTTCGTCTCGGGCTTGCAACCGCCCACGATGGCCGCCAGGCCGAGGATCGCGCCGCGGCGCATGGAGCCAGGCTCAGTCCCGAGGGGCATTCCGCGTCTCCTGCGTTCGCGCCGGCGACGTCGCCGGGACGGCTTCCGTGTCGACGGGCCCCTCTCCCCCGGGGCGCGGGAAGAGGGAGAAGTCCGCGCCCCGCTCGTACCCGGGCGAGAGGATGTCGCCCCAGTCCGTGCGGGCCCGCATTCCCTCGATCGTCCGCGGGGGGACGAACTCGCGGCCCACGCGCACCTCCCACCCTCCGCCGAGCGCGCGGTAGGTCGCGATCGCCCCTTGAGCGACGCTCGCGCGGGCGATCACGAGGCTGTTCTGCCGCTCGACGAGGTCGACCTGCGCCTGGTTGACGCGCAGGAAGTCGGCGGCGCCCCGCCTGTACTGGATCAGGGACAGCTCCGCGGCCCGCTGCGCGGCGGCCACGCTCTCCTCGAGGAAGGCGGCCCGCTCGCGACCCCGGAGGAAGCTCGACAGGCCCGCCTCGACCTCCGCGGCCGCCTGCAGAACCGCGTCCTGGTACGCCACCGCCGCCTCCTCGAACCGCGCGTCCGCGAACCGGACGTGGTTCCGGATCCGGCCGTAGTTCAGGATCGGCCAGTGGACGTCGAGGCCGACGAAGCCCTGGAACGAGTCGGCGTCGAGGAGGTCCCCGGCGCTCGGCGATTGGCCGGGCGACTGGAACGTGGTGGTGCGGAAGCCCGTCGAGCCCGCCACCGCGAGGGAAGGGTAGAGATCCGCGGCCGCCACGCCGATCTGCGCGGAGAACGCCGCCGCGGTGCGCTCGGCGCGCCGGACGTCGGGTCGCCGGCGCAGCAGGTCGGCGGGCACGCCGACCGCGATCTCCGGCGGCGCGGCGGGGACGGGCCGGGGATCCCCGAGCTCGGCCGCCAGGTCGGAGGGGGTGCGCCCGAGGAGGACGCACATCGAGGTCTCGGCCTGGCGCAGCGCGTCCTCGAGCTGCGGCACGAACGATCGGGTGTTGGAGAGCGTCGCCTGCGCCGTCGAGACGTCGAGCTCGGAGACGGCGCCGGCGTTGAACCGGACCCTCGTCAGCTCGAGCGTGTCCTGCTGCAGCTCCACGTTGGCCCGGATGAACGCGAGCTGCTCCTGCAGCGACCGGAGGAGCACGTAGGTCGAGGCGACGTCCGCGGCGAGGAGGACGAGCCCCCCGTCGAAGTCCGCGACCGACGCCTCGAGGGCGGCTTCCGTCGACTCGATCCCCCTGCGGAAGCGGCCCCAGAAATCGAGCTCCCACGCCGCCTCCAGGCCGACCGAGTAGTCGCCGAACGATCGGTCCAGGAGACCCTGGGGCGAGTTCTCGCTGACCCGGTTGGTCGAGGCCTGGGCGGTGGCCGCCTGCGTCTGCGGGAAGAACTGGCCGACGGCGATCCCCCGCAGCGCGCGGGCCTGGAGGACGCGCAGCCCGGCCTGGCGGAGCGTGAGGTTCTGGGCGATCGCCCGCTCGACGAGCGCGTCGAGAGTCGGATCGCCGAAGCGGGTCCACCACCGGGCGTCCTCGTCCGGACGGGAGGCCGCCCCGGCCTTGAAGTCGAGCCACGCGTCGGGGACGTCGGCCTTCGGAGGGGCGTAGTCGGGACCCACCCTGCAGCCGCCGGCGCCGGCGAGACACGCGCTCAAGGCGATCGCCTCGAGCCGCGACGGGAGCCGACCGGTCCGAGGCGACGTCGAGTGCATGGGCGCTGTCAGGATCGTTTCCAGGGGCCCGGGTCCGGCGTCGGGCCGTTCGTCACGACGCCCTGGAGGACCTCCCCGCCTTCGGACTCGTCGCGGGGCTCGATCCTCCCACCCTCGACGAGGTCTTCCCGGGCGCGCCCGCCCGCGATCGCACCATGCAGTCTCCTGGGGTCGCAGAGCGGAGGGTAGGAATCGGGCGCTCGAATGCAAGCCGGGGTAGGATCCCGCGAACCTCGTCCCGGAGAGTTGAGGGACCGGAGCATGGTCGAAGCCTCGCCGTCCTCGGAGGATTCCTCCCCTCTCGAGACCGCGGACCACCTCCCCCGCGCCCGCGCGGGAGACGAAAACGCCCGGGCGGACCTCCCCCAGCGCTACCGCCCCGTTGCGGAGGAGATGGGCCGTGGCGGAATCGCGGACACGTGAGGCGAGGTCCCGCGGCCTGGGGAAGAGCGGTGGAGTTCGGAGAGCGGAGCGAGAGTCCTCGAGATGAGGAGAGACGAATCCGACCTCGAGCGGCCCTCCGGGGGGGTCCGGGAATTCGGGCACGGATCGCGGCCGGCTGCCTCGTCCTCTCCGTCCCGTCCCTCGCGGCGGATCCGGTCCTCCAGCAGCCCGCGCGCAACCGTTCGTTGGAGGAGGTTCGCGAGAGGCTGCTCCAGAGGTTCGACGGCGCGCTCGAGCGGGCCGGCGAGGCGATGCGCAACGCCGACGTCGATCCGGGCGAGGCCGAGGAGGCCATCGAGTCGCTCCGGGCGGTCCTGAGGCGCGTCGTCCTCGAGGAGCTCCGCGGTCCCGTTCCGGAATCGAGGGAGTCGGACCGCTACGCGGCCCGCCGGGGCGACAGGCGGGCCCTGCGTCTCGCGGAAGGGGGCTTCGGTGCGGGCCGGGCCATCGAGAGCGCCCTCGATTGGCTCGCGCGCCACCAGAGCGAGGGGGGAGCATGGGAGGCGCAAGGGT
>JAKEFM010000102.1 GCA_022616055.1 Planctomycetota bacterium | reverse complement strand
TACTCCCGCGAGTAGCCGTAGCCGCCGAAGACCTGGACCGCCTCGTAGGTGACGCGCATGGCGACCTCCGAGGAGAAGAGCTTCGCCATCGAGGCCTCCCGAGCGAAGGGGAGCCCGCGGTCCTTCCTCCGCGCCGCGTCGTAGCACAGCAGCCGAGCCGCGCGGATCTCCGTCCCCATGTTCGCGAGCTTGAACTGCACCGCCTGGTGCTCGGAGAGGGGGCGGTCGAAGGCCTGCCGGGTCTTGCTGTGCTCGAGGGCCCTCTCGAACGCCCCCTGCGCGATCCCGACGCCGAGCGCCCCGATCGAGATCCTCCCCCCCTCGAGCGTCTTCATGAAGGCGGAGAAGCCCGCCCCCTCCTCCGAGAGGCGGTTCTCGGCCGGGACCCGGCAGCTGTCGAAGACGAGGGAGCCCCAGTCCGAGCCGCGCATTCCGAGCTTCTCCTCCCCCTTCTCGACGTGGAAGCCCGGGAAGCCCCGCTCGAGGACGAACGCGGAGATCCCCTTCTGCCCCTTCGTCCGGTCGGTGACGGCCGTGCAGACGAAGGTCCCGGCGAAGTTCGCATTCGTGATGAAGCACTTGCGGCCGTTCAGGAGGTAGTGGTCCCCGTTCCGGATGGCGGTCGTCTTCGTCCCCCCGGCGTCCGACCCCGCCCCCGGCTCGGTCAGCCCGTAGGCCCCGAGGACCCGGCCGCTCGCGAGGTCGGGGACGTAGCGGCGCTTCAAGTCCTCGCTCCCGAACGCCCAGATCGGGTAGGTCCCGAGCGAGGTGTGCGCGGCGAGGGTGAGGGCGGTCGAGGCGCAGACCCGGGCGAGCTCCTCGACGGCGATGCAATAAGAGAGGGTGTCGAGCCCGGCCCCCTCGAGCTCCGCCGGGATCGGGATCCCCGTCAGCCCGAGGCCGGCCATCTTCCGCCAGGTCTCGATCGGGAACCGGCAGGTGCGGTCGATCTCGGCCGCGATCGGGGCGCACTCCCTCTCCGCGAAGGAGCGGACCGTCCCGCGGATCATCCGCTGCTCCTCGGTCAGGTCGGAGTCGAGCGCAGAGGTGAGGCCGGTCGGGTCGTTCATGGTGGGATCCCCGGCGCGCTGGAGGCGGCGGCCCCCGGACGTCGCTAGTCCTCCTCGGCGGCGAAGTCGTCGCGGCGGCGGCGCGGGGGCCTCGCCCCCTTCGCGGGGAGCGCCCGCCCCTGCTCCCCGCCGTCGCGGAGGAACTCGCGGGTCCGGCCCGCCGCGACCCAGGCGACGAGGGCTGACCGGGAGAATTTCCACTCCCTCCCGACCTTCCGACCCGGGAGGTTCTCCGTCCGCAGGGTCTTCAGGAAGGTCCGCAGGCTCACCCCGAGGAAGGCCGCCGCCTCGTCGAGGTTCAGGATCTCCTTCTCGTTCGGGGCGAGGCCCGTGCGGATGTCGACGGCGAAGGAGCGGGGGCCGCGGGAGCGGGGCCCGCGAGGGGCGCCCTTCCTCGGAGGGGCGGGGGGGAGGGTCTTCGAGAGGGTCTCGGTCAAGGGAGGCTCGCCGGGCGCGCCGGCAGGATCCCAAAGATAAGGCACTTCCCTCCCGGGGTCTCGCCCAGGACCCCCGCGCTTACCGCCCCCTCGGCTTGCTTCCCCGGCCCCTCGGCGCGGCGGCGGGCCTGCCCCTCCTCCCCGACCGCGCGGTCGACTTCCCGCCCCTCCGGCTCGCCCCGGCTTTCGCCGCGACCTTCTCCCGGACCGCCGGACCCCGTCCCGCCTCCCGGCGACGCTTCACCTCGGCCCGGATGAACTCCACGATCTCCTTGGTCGGGGTCCCGGGACCGAAGAGCTTCGCGAAGCCGTGCTTCTCGAGCCCCTCGACGTCCTCCCTCGGAATGATCCCCCCGCCCGTCAGGAGCACGTGGCCCATCCCCCGTTCCTCGAGGAGCTCCCGGATCCGGGGGAAGTGCGTCATGTGGGCTCCCGACAGGATCGAGAGGCCGACGACGTCGACGTCCTCCTGCATCGCCGCCTCGACGATCATCTCGGGCGTCTGGTGGAGGCCCGTGTAGATCACCTCCATCCCGGCGTCGCGAAGCGTCGCGGCGACGACCTTCGCGCCCCGGTCGTGGCCGTCGAGGCCGGGCTTCGCGACGAGGACGCGGATCGGGCGGTCGGGGGGGGAAGCCACCGGCGGCTCTCGGCGGCAACACCGTACAGCAAGGGGCGGCCGGTTCAACGGGGGGACGCGCCGGGCGCCGAGGCGGCCGGGCGGGCCCGGGGGGTCACCCCCCCGGGCCTCCGACGGATCCGGCCGTGCGCGATGGACGCGTCCGGCTCGTCAGGTCACGGATTCGCTGCGGGACGGTAGACCGGGTGCACCACGACGACCGAGGGGAGGGGGTAGGCCGCTTCGATCCGCGCGAAGCGCTCCCCGTTCATGCGCCCGCGGGAGGAGCGGCGATCGAGCCACTTCCTCCACAGCCGGCGCATGCCGAAGCGACAGCCCTGCAGCCGGTCCAGGTTCCCGGTGATCCCGAACTTCCCCTACTCGCCGCGCAGATTCCCCGCCAGCACGAGTGTGGGGTCGATGGCGATCGCAGCCGCCTGCGATCGGTAGATGCTAACTCGCAACGGCTTGCCGATCAGCGGCGGCCGAAGGCCGTACGCTGCATCGGCTTGTTATGCGGCCCCTCCGAACGCCTTCGTCATGAGGGCTGTCAGAAAGTCCTTGTGCTTGGTCGTGTCGCCCTTCGCGAGACCGATTCTGTACCGCCCCCATCGGGAGTCGTAGTCCATGACGTCGAGACCAGACCCATCGAGCTGCGCCTGCGTCTCATCCGAGCGGTCCAGGCGCACTTCCAACCGAAGCCAGTCCTTCTTCGGGCGGAAGATGACGAAGTTGTTCGGTTGACCGCCCTTGGCGAGGCCGATGTAGAACTTGTTGTACTTGAGTTCGAGGTCTGGATCGAGAGCGCGGACCACTTCGAGCATCTCATCCGCCATCGCCAAGGTGTGCTTACTCGCGCGAGCCTCCCAGTAGGCCCGGTCGGTCACCGCTTGGACTTCCTCGTCTTCGTCCACGAGGCCGAGCCGCATCTCGTCAAGCACCTTCGAACAGATGAGGGAAACGGAATCGCCAAGCCGGATCGCGCTCATCTGAATGGCGACGAGGGGAATAGATCCGTTGAAGAGGCTGATGACGTTCAGAAATCGGCTGGTGATGTCCTCGGCCACGATCACCGCCGTGTGGTCGTACTGGGGATAGCGTCTCCGCTCGATGTCCCACTATTCGATGGTGCGGATGATATGCGCCTCGTCGGTCCTGCCCAACTGCACCTCGACTTCGTAGCGCTTGTTCGTTTCCGCATCTTGGAGAAGAAGGTCCAGACGCCCGGCCCGGGGTTGGGGTCGCTCTCGGCCCTTCAGGACGAGGTCACCGAGACCAAGGAGTGTCGGGTCCTCACCGATCCGGTCCTGAAGGCAGCGCTCATCCAGTTCAGGATGGTCTTTCGTAACCGTTCAGGGGGTGGAGGCGTGACCGGCGGGGAATCGAGCGGATTCGCAAGGCGGGGCACGGCGCGAAGTTCCCACGCGGCGTCGGGTACCCCCTT
>JAKEFM010000101.1 GCA_022616055.1 Planctomycetota bacterium | reverse complement strand
CGACGAATGGCCTGCCTCCCGGCTCCACGCCCTGGGACTGCACCGCCTGCGCGGTACCGTGTGCTACCCCGTGAACGCCACGTCTGCGAAGGCCCTCGGTAGGCCGTGTGCGGGAAACCCGCGTGCACGGTTTGAAAGGGGTGGCTGGAACCGGCTCCCCGGCCTGGGGACGCCGCGCCAGTAACTACCAATGCCCATCATCTCCGTCTTCTTCGGGATCGTGATCCGGATGTTCTAACGGGAGCACGAGCCGGCGCACTTCCACGCCGAGTACCAAGGACAGCAGGGGAAGTTCGATTTCGAGGGGGCCATGCCGGTCGGAAACCTCCGCTCGAGGACCGCCCTCCGCCTGATCCGGGAATGGGCGACCTCCCACCGGGAGGAGCTCGAGGAGAACTGGGAGAACATGAAGGGAGGCCTTCCTCTCGAGAGGATCGAGCCGCTAGAGTGAGCCATCGCGATGAGCGCGCTGCCGACGGTGATCCGGGCGGAGTACCGCGGGGGAACCCGCATTCACGTGACCTTCGACGACGGCACGGAGAAGACCATCGACTGCGCTCGGTGGCTCGAGGGTCCCGTCTTCGAGTCCCTGAAGGATCCGGACTATTTCCGGCGGTTCTTCCTGGATGGCGGAACCGTCGTCTGGCCGAACGGTGCCGACATCGCCCCCGAGACTCTCTACGAGCAGGCGAGGTCGAGCGAAGCGGCGTAGGGGGCGCCTGGCCCGGTCGGTCGCTCCGACACAGGCGTAGTGCGGGGCGTGCCGAGAGTCTCCAGGTGGCTGCGTCGCCAGGGGGAGGGGCAGGACACGCGCCCCCGGTCGGTGAAGCGAGGGTCGGTGCGCCTCCGACGGGTCGATCGTAGGGGGAGAAGGAGCGGGACCCGCAGGCGCATCTACGTCTCGCCTCTGCGGGTCGGCTGGATTCTCAAGGTCGCTGGGGAGCTCGCGGGCGCGTGACCTCTCCACCCGTTTCAGCTCGGGGATATTCCCGGATCACGGCGGAAAAGCCCTGCCTGCCGCCGCATGCGACGCCGCAGTCGCGCGGCTCGCGGAGGAGGCTCTTCCGTGCGCATCCATGGATGTTCCTCCTCCTCGCCTCGCTCGCGGGCGCCCTCTTCGCCTCCCTCCTCGATCTCCTCCGTTAGTGTTTCGTTCGCCGCGAGATGTGGGGTTGCAGTCCCGGCGACCCGCATTATCTTGCGCTTTCGCCCCTGCCCGAGACATGGGAGCCATGAGCGAAAGCCCGAAGGATTTGCGGGTCTACCTCGTCGGCGCGCACGCGACCGGGAAGACCACCCTCGCCCGCTACGTCCGGGACCACTACGGCCTGCCGATGATCAGCGAGGTCGCCCGGGCGGTCCTCGCCGAGATGGAGACGAGCCTCGACCGGCTGCGCTCCGACATCGACGCGGTCTCCCGATACCAGCGCGAGGTCTTCTTCCGGCAGATCGAGGCCGAGCGCGCGCAGGCGGGCAAGGGGGGCTTCGTCTCCGACCGCGCCTTCTGCAACCTCGCCTACGCCGCGAACCACGCGACGATCATGGCGGAGGTCTTCCGCGACCCGATCCTCGACGACTACATGCGCTGGGTGGGGGAGGGGATCGTCTTCTTCCTCCGACCCCACCGCGAGCTCCTCGCGGCCGACGGCGTCCGCGCGGGCCTCGCCTGGGAGGACGTCCTCGTCGTCGACGGGATGGTGAAGCTCTTCCTCGAGATGTACGGGATCCCCTACTTCCCGGTCTCGATGATCGCGATGCAGGAGCGCGTGCGCCTCCTCGATGCGGTCCTCTCCCTGAAGCTCGGGGAGCGGTGCGGGTCCTACCGGGTCAGCTCGGCGCCCGTTCGGCCGAAGGCCTCGGGGAGTCTCGCCGCGGTCCTCTCGCAGCCCAAGCGGGCTCGCCGGGCGGGAGAGCTCCCGCTCCCCCCGGTGCGCAACGGGGAGCGGGCGCCGATCGCGTCGGTTCTCCCGTAGTCCGCCGCGTCCACGGGGGCCGCGGAGCGCAAGCGTGAAGCCTCTTCTCGTGATCGCGCTCGTGATCTTCGGCCTCCTCGTGGGGCCCCCGGCGCTGTTCCTCGCGATCTACGGGAAGGAGGGGGGCGGGGGGCATCCGCCCGCGATCTACCTCGTCTACCTCTACGTGGTCTTCGGGTTCCGGTTCGCCGCGCCCGTGGCCGGCGGGCTCGCCCTCGTCGCGTCGAGGCTGGCCTTCTCCCGCGCCGCGACGGCCCGGATGCGATGGGGATCCCTCGGACTGGGGGGGCTCCTCTGCGCGGCCGGCGCGGTCGCTTGGTTCCATAGGCTGGACTAGGCGCGAGTCCCGGAATCGCCCCGGGATTCCCGCGGGAGTTCGCCGCAGAATGCGCGGGAGGTCGCCGGGTCCCGTGCGCGAAGCCGGATCCGAACGCATCCACCCGCCCGGCCGGCGCGCCGAAGAACCGCCCATGTCCTCCGGCCCCCCCGTCCCGGGCGCGCTCATCCTCAAGAACGCCCTGTTCACGGCGGTGGTGCCGGGCACCGTCACGATCCTGATCCCGTGGCGGATCCTCTCCTCGTCCGGGGAGATCCGACTCGACGGAGCGAGCGCGCTCCGCTACCTGGCTCTCCTCCCGATCCTGTCCGGTCTCGCGGTCTACCTCTGGAGCCTCCTCGGCTTCGCCCGGACCGGGCGAGGCACGCCCGCGCACATCGATCCGCCGCGGACGCTCGTCGTCCGCGGACCCTATCGGGTCACCCGCAACCCGATGTATGCCGCCGTCCTCCTCGCGATCCTCGGCGAGGCGGCGCTCTTCGCGTCGGGTCGCCTCCTCGGCTACGCCGCTCTCGTGCTGGCCGTCCTCCACGGCTTCGTCGTCCTCTACGAGGAGCCCGCCCTCCGCCGTCGGTTCGGGCCGTCCTACGAGGCGTACTGCGCGAGGGTGCCGCGGTGGTTCCTCTCCAGGAGGCGGCGCGAGCCGGACGAGTGGCCGTGAGCGGGAGGCGGCGACGTGGGAGCCCTACGCCGGGACCCGCGGCGTCTCCGGAGCGCCCGGCCCGAGGAGGTCGCAGCCGTCGGCGGTCGTCGCGAGGATGTCCTCGATCCGGATCCCGAACTCGCCGGGGACGTAGATCCCCGGCTCGTCGGAGAAGGTCATCCCGGCCTCCAGGACCGTCGGGTTCCCCCGGACCAGGTAGGGCTCCTCGTGTCCCTCCATCCCGATCCCGTGGCCGAGACGGTGCGTGAAGGCGGCGTAGCCCGACCCGAATCCGGAGGCGTCGACCACCGCCCGGGCGAGGCCGTCGATCTCCCCGCAGGTCCGGCCGGGCCGGATGCCCGCGCGGGCGGACTGCTGGGCCTGGAAGACGGCGTCGTAGGCGCGGGCCACCCGGTCGGAGGACTTGCCGAGGACCCAGGTGCGCGAGACGTCGGACTGGTAGCCGTGGAGGGAACCGCCGGTGTCGATCAGGACCGTGTCCCCTTCCTGGAGCCGGCGCGACTGGCTCGTCCCGTGGGGGAAGGAGGCGTTGGGGCCGAAGAGGACGAGGGCCCACGGGGAGGCCATCCCGGCCGCGCGGTGCGCCTCGCCCATCGCGGCGGAGATCTCCGATTCGGTGGAGCCCTCGGTCGCGAGGGGGCCGACCGCCGCGAGGCAGCGCTTCGTGACCTCGCTCGCGCGACGGAGGAGGGCGAGCTCCCTCTCCGTCTTGATCATCCGGCAGCGCCTCACCGCCTCCGCGCCGAGCACGATCCCCTCGGGGGCGAAGCTCCCGCGGAGGCCCTCGGTCAGGAAGGCCCGGACCGTGGGCTCGATGCCGAGGGGACCGGTGGAGCGGGGACGGACCGCGTCGGCCGCGATCCGGGCGAAGGGCTCGTCCTCCTGCCACACGCGGAGGTCCTGCGGCGAGGGGATCCGCTCGCGGGCCGTGCGCTCCTCGAAGGCGGGGCAGATCCAGATCGGCTCTCCGTTCTCGAAGAGGAAGAGGAGGAAGGGGCGCTCGCTGCGGGACCACTCCACGCCGGTGAAGTACCGCATCGTCGGTCCCGGCTCGATCGCGAGGGCGGAGAGGCCGGTCTCGCGGATGGCGCGGCGGGCGCGCTCCCGTCGCTCCGCGAAGTCCGGAGGACCGGGAGGGTCGAGGCCGGCGCAGAGGCCGGCAAGGTGCGCGAAGCGCGGGGAGGATCGGGCCGGCGCGGGGGAGGACGAGGGCGCGGCGCAGGCCGGGAGGGCCGCGCCGACGGCGAGGGCGCCGGTCTTGAGGAAGTCGCGGCGCTCCACCGGGCTAGCGCCGGGGCCGGTCCGTCCGGCGATCGTGGCGGCGCAGGTTGTTCTCCGCATCGAACTTCGCCGTCCTCGCCTCCTCCTTCGCCCGTTCCGAGGCGTCTCGGTTCTTGAGGACGCGCTCCGCGCACTCGATCGCCCTGCGGTAGAGGCGCTTCGCCTCCTCGAGATCGCGGCCGAGGTTGTAGTCGAGGACGATCGCGGCGGCGTTCAGGAGCTGGGGGTCGTCGGGACGGATCCCGAGGGCCTTGACGTAGTACGCGTAGGAGTCCTCGTAGCGGCCCGCGTTGCGGGCGAGGAAGGCGGCGTTGTTCCAGTGGTCGGCGTTCTCGGGGAAGGCCTCCGCGAGGCCGCGGAAGAGGTCGCAGGCCTCCGCCTCCCGGCCCGCCTGGACGGCCCGGTTTGCCAGGAAGGCGACGATGTCGTGGTCGGCCGTCAGCTGTCCCGAGCCCTTCAGGATCTCGCCGAAGCCGGGGAACCCGGCCCGGGCGAGCGCGACGAAGGAGCCCTCCGCCGCCTCGTAGTCCTTCTCCGCGTAGGCCGCGCGGCCCGCGTAGTAGTGGGTGTTCGTGAAGGCGGGGTTCTTCGCGAGGGCCTTCGCGAAGGAGGCGCGCGCCTCCTTCATGTCCCCCGCCTTGAACTGGTGAAACCCGGCGTACCACCAGAGAGTCGCCGAGCCGGCGTCCTTCGGGTGGGAGGCGTCGTACTTCGCGGCCGCCTGCTCGACGGTCTTCCTCGCGAGGGGCCCGGGAAGGCGGGAGGGGAGGGCGGAGAGATCGAGGATGGAAGGGTCGCGCGCGAGGGCCTCGGCGTAGGCGCCGGCGGCCTCCTCGGGCTTCTCTCTCCAGAGGTGGAGGTCGCCGAGGCTCTTCGCGGCGACCGCGTCCTTCGGGTCGACCCGCATCGCCTCCTCGTAGGCGAGGCGCGCCGCCCGGACGAACCTCTCCCGGTCGCCCGGCGCCCCCTCCTCCTGGTTCCGGAGGAAGAGGTAGCGCAGGAAGGCGACGTCCCCCCGCTGGCGGGCGAGGCCGGGGTACTTCGGGTCGGCCTCCTTCGCGCGGGCCAGGGCGGCCTCCGCCCCCTCGAAGTCGCCGAGCGCGAGGCGCGCGCGGGCGAGGAGGGAGGCGGCCTCGGCGGGACGGGAGGAGCCCTCGAGGAGGGACGTGAGGCGGCGGATCGCCTCCTCGAAGCAGTCGCGGCGCGCCGCGTCCTCGAAGGGGAGGGAGCGCGAGCCGGAGGGCCGGGGCGCGGACATCTTCTCCCCTTTGGCGAGGAAGGCCCGGGCGAAGAGGTAGGTGGTCTCCAGCGAGCCCGGGGCCTCCTTCTCGGCGAGGTCGAGCTCGTCGAGGGCGTCGTTGACGCGGTCGAGGGCGAGGAGGGCGCGCGCGCGGCCGAGACGGGAGGCGAGGGACCCGTCCGCGGCGAGGGCCGCCTCGAAGGCGGCGAGGGCCGCCGCCGCGTCGCCGCGGGAGAGGGCGCGGTCCCCGTCGGAGCGCAGCGACGTCCCGTCGGGTCTCGAGTCCTGGGCGGGGGCGGGGCCGCCGCCGAGGAGGGCGGCGAGGAGCAGCGGGGCGAAGGTCGTCGGTCTCATTTCAGGGGGGAGGAGGAGGACGCGGCGGTGCCGGAGCCTCCCTCGATCTTGCCCAGGTACCAGCGGACGCGGGGTCTCGGGCGAGGGGCGTGCAGCAGGCTCTTCTCGAAGAAGGACCGCGCCGTCTGGGGATCCGCGCGGCGGTCGTGGAAGAGGACTCCGAGGTGCTCGCAGGCGTCCCCGACCGCCCCGGAGAGGGCGTCGCGCTCCTCCACCGGGAGGGAGGGCTCCGCGAGGGCGCGCTCCCCGATCTCGCAGGCCCGCCGGAGCATCTCCTCGGCTCGCGCGTCGTCGCGCCCGAGGTGGTGGAGGAGGACGGCCGCCCCCTCGACGAGGACGCGCGGGTCCTCGGGGAGGGATCCGAGGGCGCTCGAGTAGGCGGCGAAGGACTTCTCGTAGAGGGAGCGCGCGTGCTCCCCCTTGCGGGCCGCCTCGGCCTCGGTCGCCGTGTCCCGGCAGAGCCGGGCGAGCCGCACGGACCATTCGGGCGGGCACGCGCAGAGCGCGAGGGCCTCCTCGACGAGGTCGCGGGCCGGATCGAGCTCGCCGCGGGAGGTCCAGGCGTCGCAGATCCTCTCGATCCCCTCGCGCGGCGTCTTCCCCAGGGGGTCGGGCCTGCCGAGGAGGGGGGGGAAACGCCGGAGCGCCTCGAGGAAGAGCCGGGACGCGGCCGGAAGGTCCTCCGTCCCGAGCCTGCACCACGCGCTCGCGGCGCTCGCCGCGGCGGCGGCTTCCTCCGTCGCCTCCTTCCGGGAGGGATCGAGGGCGGCGGATCGCCCGAAGGCCTCGGAGGCGGCGGCGTAGCCCGCCTCCGCCCCGCCCCAATCCGACGCCGCGCGCCTCGCGTCGGCGTCCGCGCGGCGGGCGAGGCCGAGGTACCAGCGGGTCGCGGGACTGTCGGGGTGGAGGGAGACGAGGGACTCGTAGGCCTCGAGGAGGGAGGAGGCCTGCCCGGGGAGGGCGGGTCCCCAGGCGGCGCGGAGCTTCTCATGGAGGGGCTCCGCCTCGGGGCAGGTCTGGACTCCGCGGCGCAGGTGCGCGCGCTGCGCGTCGAAGTCGCCGGTGGAGGCGGCGAGCTCCGCGCCCAGCTCGTAGGGTTCCGGACGGCCGGGCTCGAGGAGCGTCGAGCGGTCGATCGCCGCGTCGGCCCTCCGGCGGAGGGCGGCGACGGCGCCGGGGGGGGAGGCGAGGATCTGACGGAGCGTCGCCCTCGCGAGGAGGACGTTCGCCTCGAACTGCTCCGGCTCCGCTCCGGCCGCCTCCGCGAGGGCCCGGGCCTCGATCGCGCGGAGCGCGGCCTCGTCGGTCTCCCCGGTGAGGAAGGCGATCCTCGCCGCGCCGAGCCGGGGGCGCGGGTCGGCGGGGAGGAGGCGGATCGCCTCGAGGTAGTCCTGGCCCGCTTCGCGGCCCGCGATCGGACGGCTCGCCAGGAGTCCCTCCCGCGCGCGGCCGAGCCCGAGCCGCGCCTCCCCGTTCTCCGGATCCGTGGAGGCGACCTGCTCGAAGCAGGCGATCGCGGGGTCGAGCCGCCCCGCCGCGAGGAATTCCCACCCTTGCCGGAGCAGGGAGCGGGATCCCTGCCCGCCGCCCGGGGACCCGCCAAGGCCGGCGCACGAGGCGAGGAGGAGGCCCACCGGTAGCAGGGGAGCGCGTTGCCTGCGCGAGGACATGGGGTCCGGCCCGGGCCGGGCCGCATTGTAGGTGTGCAATCGGCGCGCCGCGATTCCGGGCGCTGTCCTGGCCGCGCCGGGGGACGCAAGCGCCGGCGGGTTTTCGCGTTGAGGCCGCGTTCCGGGCCCGCGCGGGGCCGGGCGCAGGTTTGACATGGCCGGCGTTCCCGCGCGAGATACGGACCCGATGCGCTACGAGGTCACCCGGGCCAACGGGAGCGCCCGCGTCCGCGTCGAGGGCGCGCTCGACCGGACCGCCCCCGGGCGGGTGCGCCCGGTCGTCGCCTCCCTCCTCGAGGAAGGGGTGGCGGAGGTCCGCATCGACCTCGGGGGTCTGGAACGTTTCGATTCCGTGGCGCTCGTCGACCTCCTCGAAACGGTCCGGGCGGGCCGGACCTGCGGGGTCCCGGTCCGGCTGGAGCGCGCCCCGGACGCGCTGCGGGAGGCCCTCTCCCTCGTCCGCGAGGGGACGCGCCTCGAGGCGGGGCTTCCCGGACGGGCGAGGTCGCCCCTCGAGCGGCTCGGCGAGGTGGCGAGCCCCTCCCTCGAGTCGCTCCGCCGGGGCTTCTTCCTCCTGGTGGAGGTGTTCGACTCCGCGATCCTGGGGCCGTTCCGGGGGGAGAAGCCGCGGGCGGACCGCTTCGTCCGGGAGGTCTCCCTCGTCGGCGTGAACGCCGTCCCGCTCGTCGTCCTGATCTTCCTCCTCCTCGGCGTCATCCTCGCGATGCAGGCCGCCGCGCAGCTGCGCCAGTTCGGTGCCACGGTCCTGGTGGCGGACCTCGTCGCCGTCTCCCTCACACGGGAGATCGGGCCCCTCCTCACGGCGATCCTGGTCGCCGGTCGCTCCGGCTCCTCGAGCGCGGCGGAGCTGGGGACGATGGTCGTCTCGGAGGAGGTCGACGCGCTGCGCCAGATGGGCCTCCACCCGGTCCGGGTCCTCGTCGTTCCGAAGGTCCTCGCCTTCTCCCTGGCGGTCCCGTGCCTCGCCCTCTTCGCGGACGCGATCGGGATCGTCGCGGGGACCGCGTTCTCCGCCCTCGCGCTCGAGATCCCGACCGGGCGCTACCTCGAGCAGACCTACCAGGCGCTCTACGGGAGCGACCTGACCTCGGGGCTCGTGAAGGGGGCGTGCTTCGGCGCCCTCACCGGGACGATCGCCTGCGCCGAGGGGCTCGGCGTCCGGGGTGGACCCGACGAGGTCGGGAGCGCGACGACCCGCGCGGTCGTCTCCTCGATCTTCGCGATCATCCTCGCGGACGCCTTCTTCACGACCGTGTTCCACGGCCTGTGAGCCCCCCCGCCGAAGGGACGCTCCTCCGCGTCGAGGGGGTCGAGATCGCCTTCGACGGGAACTCCGTGCTCCGCGGGGTCGACCTCGAGGTCCGGAGGGGGGAGGTCCTCTACCTCCTCGGCCCGAGCGGGTGCGGGAAGACGACCCTGATGAAGTGCATGAGCGGGCTCCTCCCTCCGTCCCGCGGACGGGTGACCTTCGAGGGACTCGACCTGCACGGCGTGGCGGAGGCGGAGCGGGACCGGCTGCGCCTGCGGATGGGGATGGCCTTCCAGGGGGGCGCCTTGTTTAACTCCCTCTCCGTGCTCGAGAACGTCGCCTTCCCGCTGCGGGAGCGGACGGGGCTCCCCGAGGCGGAGATCCTCGCGATCGCGCGCCTCAAGCTCGCGATGGTCGGCCTCGCCGATGCCGTCCCCCTCCTCCCCGCCTCCCTCTCCGGGGGGATGCGCAAGCGCGCCGCCATCGCCCGCGCGCTCGCCCTCGACCCGGAGATCCTCTTCCTCGACGAGCCGACGACGGGCCTCGATCCGATCACGGCCGCGGGGATCGACGAGCTCGTCACCAAGCTCAACGCGGCCTTCGTCGTGACCGTCGTCGCCGTGTCCCACGACATGGCGAGCGCCCGGGCCGCCGCCCACCGCGCGGCCCTGTTGGGGGAGGGGAGGATCGCCGCCCTCGCCCGCCCCGAGGAGCTGGAGCGCAGCGAGGACCCCGCCATCTTCGAGTTCGTCCACCGTCGCCTCCGCTCCCATCCCTCGGAGGCCTCCTCCGACCTCTTCGCCGGGGAGGGGGAGCGTTGAGCGGCCGGCCCGTCGAGACGGCGAAGGTCGGGCTCTTCATCGCCGTCGCGGGGATGGTGCTCCTCCTCTTCCTCTTCTCGATCCTCGGGAGGGGATGCGGGAGCGAGGGGAAGGTCTACCATGCCGTCTTCGCGGAGTCGGTGACCGGGCTCGACGAGCGATCCGTCGTCCGCTACCGAGGCGTCCCGGCGGGGACGGTGGAGGCGATCGGATTCGAGGAGAAGCGCTTCCCCGACATCCGGGTGTCGATGAGGATCCGCCCGGACATCCGCATCCAGGCGGGGACCCGAGCCACGCTCCGGTTCAGCCCCCTCACGGGAATCGGACGGGTCGAGCTCGAGGGAGGGGAGGCGCGGGGGGAGGAGCTCGATCCGGAGGAGCCGATCCCGACGGTTCCCTCCTCGATGAAGGAGATCGAGAGCAAGCTCCACCCCGTCCTGGACGGGCTCCCGACGACGCTCGTGCGCCTCGCGGAAGCCGCCGAGGCCGTGACGGCGGCGCTCGACCCGACCACGGTCGATGGGCTCCGCGGAGCCCTCGCCTCGGTCGAGTCCGCGGCGGGGGAGATCCAGAGGACCTCGACCCGCCTCCGGGAGGAGCTCGAGGCCGTGCGGGGAGAGGTCCGCGCGGCGCGCGAGGAGCTCGTCCCGGCGGCGCGCGGGGCCCTCGACTCCTGGACGAAGGAGGTCGCGAGCACCGGGGAGGCGGTGCGGGAGGGGATCCGCAAGACGGACGAGCGACTCGTGGGCTTCCAGCAGGGATGGGACCGTCTCGCGCAGGGGCTGGAGCGGGAGTTCGGGGGGTGGGGGGGATCGATCCAGTCCGCCTCGGGCGCCGTGAGGACGGCCGGGGAGGACGTGAGCCGGCTCGTCACCGGCGATGACGTCCGGCTCGCGGCCGCCCGGCTCCGGACCTTCGCGGATCACCTCGCCAGCCTCTCCGGGGAGATCGACTCGACCCTCGACGCGTTCCGCGACGCCCTCCAGGGGAGCCGTCCCCTCTTGATGGAGGCGCTCGCGACCATCCGGCAGGCGGTGCGCAACCTGAAGGACCTCGTCGACCGGCTGCGCGACGACCCTTCGGCCCTCCTCTTCTCGCGGCCCCTGCCGGAGCGCGGGATTCCGGACGGGGAGGGGCGGTGAGGGTCGCGCTCCTCTTCCTCGCCGGGGCGGCGGCCGCCTGCTCCTCGACGGCACCCCTGAGCCGGCTCTACCACTTCTCGACCGTGCCGATGCCGGCCGCGGCCTCCCTCGGCGCCGTCTCGATCGGCGTGGGGCCCATCACCCCGGCCGCGCACCTCCTCGAGCAGCGGATGGCGGCCCGCGTCTCCGACGTCGAGCTCGAGTACTACGCGGGCCACCGGTGGGCCGCTCCCCTCTCGGAGCTCCTCCCCGAGGCCGTCCTGCAGGGGCTCGCCGACGCCGGACTCTTCCGCGAGGTGGTGCGGGGGGGGGAGAGCGCCGGCCGCGCCGACGTGATCCTCTCGGGCGTCGTCCTCGCCTTCGAGGAGGAGGACCGGGCGGAGGGGTGGTTCGGGGTGGCGCGGCTGGACCTCGTCCTCCGGGCCGCGCGGACCGACCGGATCCTCTGGTCCGGGCGGGCGCACGGGGAGCGGCGCGCCTCCGCGCGCCACCCGGCCCACGTCGTCGAGGCGCTGCGGGGAGCGCTCGGGGACGCCCTGGCGTCGGTACCCTGGCGAGAGGCGCTCGCCCCTCCCCCTCCTTCCTCCCCTTCACCGCCACCGGGATAATCGGGCAATAATCGGCTCGCGGCGCCGTCCAAGCGCCTCCGACCCGCCCCTCCCCGCCGATGCGCCTCCGCGCCGCCCGCCTCCCCCTACTCGCCCCCCTGGCGCTCTCCCCCCTCCTCGCCTCCTGCGGGGACTCGACCGTGGGCTCGATCTTCGATCCCGGGGACGGAGGGAACGGGGGCCCCGGAAACGGCGGGGGGACCACGACCGCCCCCCCCATCGAGGGAGGGCTCATCGTCACGGGCGACCCCGACCTCGAGTTCGTCTCCCCCGACCAGTCCTCGAACGTCAGCGTCGAGACGCCGATCGCCGCCCTCTTCACGGAGACGATCGACGCCTCGGGGGTCACCCTCGCCAACTTCCAGGTCCGCCCGCAGGGGGGGGTCCCCGTCACGGGCACCCTCTTCTTCTTCGCCGGGAACCGGCTCGTCGTCTTCGTGCCGACCGCACCGCTCGCGCAGAACACGACCTTCGAGGTCGTCCTCGGGACCGGGATCGAGGACCTCGAGGGGAAGGAGGTCCCCGTCCCGGTGGGGGGGGTCGTCGCCACCTTCGCGACAGAGCTCACCTCCTCGACGAACGCGATCCCCTCGGTGGTCGCCGTCTTCCCTCCGCCGGACGCGACGAACGTGCCCCGGACGACGGACATCGTCGCCGTCTTCTCGGAGCCGGTGAACACCTCGACGGTCTGGCCCGCGGGGCTCGTGCCGACGCTCCCCGGTCCGCCCGTCACCCCGGTCCCGACGCTCCCGAACTTCTTCGCGGGGAACCGGATCGCGGTGCTCCACCTCCTCGCCCCCCTCCCGATCGCCCCGACGGGGGCCCTCGTCGCCCTCACCTTCTTCCCGACGATCCAGAACGACGACTTCTCCCCGAGCCCGCTCTGCCCCGGGCCCACTCCCTGCCTCGTCTCCCCGTTCCGAGTGACCACCTTCGACGCTCCCCTCGCCGTCCGCACGGCCTCGACGCCGCCCGACGTCGTCAATCGCGCGAACCTGGCGGCGGTCCCCTTCGAGGTCGACGTCGGGACGGGCTCCCTCGCGAGCGACCAGGTCCACCTCCTCGTCCACGAGGCCTCCGTCGGGGAGGGCCTCGAGTTCACGGAACCGGGCGCGGTGGGGGTGGGGACGGTGGCGGTCTCCGGTGACCTCGAGGACACGGCGAGCCCGCTCGCGCCGATCCTCGACGACGGGACCCTCGTCGTCGGGGCCTACGTCCGGCGCGGCTCGCAGAACTCGGTGATCGTCCTCGGGGCCGACGCGCGGCAGGACACGGTCGCCCCCTCGATCGTCCGGCTCGGGCCTCCCGACCAGTCGAGCCTCTCGACCTTCGCGACCGACCTGCGGCGTCCGAGGGTGCTCGGGACGGCGACGGAGCCACTCGCCTCCGTCGTCGTCAACGGCCCGGCGGGCGCGCTCCCCCCCCTCCCCGGCGATCCGACGATCACGAACGGCACCTTCTTCATCTCCCCCGCGGTCGACCTCGGCCCGATCCTCGCGGGACCCCTCCCCGCGGGGGGAGATCTCCTGCCCCTCTCGCTCGACGTGACCGACCTCGCCGGCAACGCGACGAATGGGGTGGGGGGAGCGATCCTCGCGCGGGGCTTCACGGGCGAGGTCCCCGCCGCCCAGCCCGCGGGCACCGTGCTCGTCGCCGTCTACGACGAGGCGTCCCTCCAGGGGCTGACGGGCGCCCGCGTGTTCCTCGAGCCGGGCCTCTCCCAGAACCCTCCCTCGGGGGTCCTCGAGGCGACCGTCTTCTCCTCCGGGGTCTACGCCTTCGCGGGGGTCCCCGCCGGGCCGAACACCGTCACGGCGATCGCTCCGGGCTTCGACCTCGCCACGGTGGTCGGGACGAGCGCGACCTTCCTCTCGATCGGCCTCTCTCCGCAGGGGAGTCCGGGGGCCGAGGCCCTCTTGGCCGGCTCGGTCTCCGGGAACACCCCGGGAGTCGGGATCCGCTTCGCCTCGAACGTCCTGCCCGACCGCGCCTCCTTCGGGACCTTCGACTTCGACCCGGTGACCCCCAACGCGATCCCCCCGACCGCGATCCGGGCGGGGAGACCCCAGGTCCTCTCCGCGTTCGCGACCTCTCTCCCTCCGACGACGACCTTCTTCAACTTCACCATCGGCCCCTTCCTCCCCCCGCCCGACGCCGGGGACTCCTCGTTCGTCCCCCTCGTCTTCCCGATCCCTCCTTCCCTCACCCCGAGCCCTGTCGACGATCCCCTCCCGATCCAGCCGCCCCAGACGGTCGACCTTTCGGGGGCGAGCGGGCTCGACGTCGCGAACCTCGTCGCGAGTCCCTCCGTCCTCGTCAACGGGGAGAGCCGAGGCTTCCCGGGCACCGTCGCGGTCGGGCTCGGGTTCACCTCGCCGGCGGGCCCGTCGACGTTCACCGCCTTCGCGGACGCGGCCCCCTCCGGAGCCCTCCTCGTCCCGCTCGCCGAGGGGCACCTCGCCGTCCAGGCCCAGGACGACTCGGGCGCCGTGTCGGAGGCCCGGGTCCCCCTCCTCTCGCTCACGGGGACGGTGGCCCTTCCTCCGGTGCCGACCCTCACCTCCCCGGCCCCTCCGGGTCCCTTTCCGCCGAGCCTCTCCTTCGCCTTCGCCGACACGCTGGCGGGCTCCGGGGCCTACGCCGCCCGCATCGTCGACAGCGCGACCACGCCCCGGACCTGGAGGTTCCTCGTCCCGGACGGGGCGGGGGCGAGCGTGACGGTCCAGGTCCCCGTGCTCGCCCTCTTCCCGAACGGCGGAGTGGCGGGGCTCGCGACGGGCCCGACCGCGACCTGGACCTTCACCGTCGACGCGCACGGGTTCCCCCCCGCGCCCCCCTTCGACTTCGACCACCTCTCCCTGAGCGACCTCGGGACCCGAGGGACCCGCTTCTCCCGCTCCCCCGCGGTCACGGTCGGCGTCCAGTAGCCGGGCGCGATCCGGCCTCCTAGAATCCGCCCCCTTTCCGGAGGACCCGATGCGCGCCACCCTGCTCCCTCTCCTCGGCTCGCCGCTCCTCCTCGCCGCCTGCGCGGCGCAGGCGGAGAAGAGCGACTACTACTGGTCCTCCCCCGTCGACGCGTTGCGGGCGGCGAACCCCTCCGACGTCGCCGTGCTCCCGCCGATCGACGGGACGGCGGACGCGGCGGCCGCGCCGGCGCGCTCGCCGGGGGTCCCGCTCGAGCGGTTCCAGCAGGTCGCGTACGGCGTGCTCCTCTCCCGCCGCTACGCCCCGCTCGCCCTCGACTTCGTCGAGCGGGCCTGGAGGGCCTCCGAGGCGTCGGCCGGGGGGAAGGGGATGTGCGGGGAGGACGCCTACCTCCGCATCTGGGTCGCGCGGTTCGACACCTCCCGCCTTCGCTCCCACGACGAGGTCCGGATCGAGGCGACCTTCCTCCTGAACGACGGCAAGACCGGGGCGGAGCTCTGGTCCGCGAAGGCCGACCGGAAGATCCACCTCGGCGCGGAGTCCGAGGTCGTCCGCGACGAGGCGCTCCTGCGGCGCCGGGCCGTCGAGCGGTTCGTCGAGTACGCGCTGCGGGGCCTCCCCGCACGGGAGGCCTCCGCGCTGGAGAGGTGAGAGGCGCTTTACTTCGGGCGGGCGGGCGCTACCCTGGGGTCCACACGCCGGCCTCCGCGGGTGCGACCGCGGGGCCGCCTCCGCCTGGGCCCCGAACCGGGTGGCGGACGGGGCGCAAGCGCGCCGGAACCTCGGGGACGTCATGACGGTCCAGGTCGAACGCCGACGCAGTCTGATTGACGAGTACCGGATCCACACGGGGGACACGGGCTCCCCGGAGATCCAGGTCGCCCTCCTTACCGAGCGGATCCAGAACCTGAGCGAGCACCTGAAGGTGCACCGCAAGGACTTCGGGTCGCGGCGGGGGCTCCTGATGATGGTGGGCAAGCGGAGCAAGCTCCTGCGATACCTGCAGGGGAAGAGCCCCGAACGGTACTCGACGCTCGTCCAGCGGCTCGAGCTGCGGCGCTAGGATTCCAACGTGATCACCCCTCCGGGCCGGTCCCCGGGGCCCCGACCAGAGTTCCGCCGCGCCCCCTCGACCGCGGGCGACGGAGGAGGCCCTTCCCGCGGGAGGCTCCAGGTTCCCCGCATCAGAGGAGACGTGGTTTGAGTTCATCGGGTCACGAGGTCCGGCGCACGATCGCCGGGCGCGAGCTCGTCCTCCGGACCGGCTCCATCGGGCGGCAGGCGGGCGGATCCGTCGTCGCCCAGGTCGGCGAGACGGTCGTGTTCGCCGCGATCTGCACGGCGAAGGCGCGCGAGGACATCGACTTCTTCCCCCTTACGATCGACTACCGCGAGTTCACCTCCGCGGCCGGGAAGTTCCCGGGAGGGTTCTTCAAGCGGGAGGGGAGGCCGACGACGAAGGAGATCCTGACGATGCGCCAGATCGACCGGCCCATCCGCCCGATGTTCGCGGAGGGGTACCGGGCCGAGGTGCAGGTCGCCGTCCAGGTCTGGGCGACCGATCAGGAGAACGACCCCGACATCCCGGCGATGATCGCCGCGTTCGCGGCGACCCACCTCTCCGAGGCCCCCTTCCTCGGACCCATGGGGGCCGCCCGGGTCGGTCACGTCGGGGGGAAGCTCGTCGTCAACCCGACCCTCTCCCAGCTCAAGAGCCCTGATTCCCGGCTCGAGCTGATCGTCGCGGCGACCCCGGAGGCGATCACGATGGTCGAGGCCGGGGCGAAGGAGATCGACGAGGCGACGATGGTCGAGGCCCTCGAGCTCGGCGCCTCCGCCGCCCGCGAGGCGGCCCTCGCGTGCGACGAGCTGCGGCGCAAGGCGGGGGTCCCGAAGGTCGAGGTGACGCCGCCGGCGGGCGACGGGAAGCTCGACGCGCAGCTCCGCGAGCGGTTCCGGGACAGGCTGCGCGCCGCCCTCCGCACGCCGGGGAAGCACGCGCGGAGCGCGGCGGTCGCCGTCCTCCAGAAGGAGGCCGAGACCTCCTTCGTCCCCGCCGAGGCGGAGGGGACGGAGAAGGTGAAGCTCGAGAAGGCGCTCCGGGGCGCGCTCGGCGATCTCGAGTGGGAGATCGAGCGGGAGGAGGTCCTCGCCGGTCGGCGGCTCGACGGCCGCCGCCACGACGAGATCCGGCCGATCTGGATCGAGGTCGGGCTCCTCCCCCGCGTCCACGGGTCGGCCCTCTTCACCCGCGGGGAGACGCAGGCCCTCGTCGTGACGACGCTCGGGACGGTCGACGACGAGCAGCGGATCGACGGGCTGACGGAGGAGTACACGAGGAAGTTCCTCCTCCACTACAACTTCCCCCCCTTCTCCGTCGGCGAGGTCCGGCCGATCCGGGGCCCCTCGCGCCGCGAGATCGGCCACGGGGCCCTCGCCGAGCGGGGGATCGAGCCCGTCCTCCCGGACGCGGCGCGGTTCCCCTACACGATCCGGCTCGTCTCGAACATCCTCGAGTCGAACGGGTCCTCCTCGATGGCGACCGTGTGCGGCGGCTCCCTCTCCCTGATGGACGCCGGCGTCCCGATCGCGAAGCCCGTCGCGGGGATCGCGATGGGGCTCGTCAAGGACGGCGACCGCGTCGCGATCCTCTCCGACATCCAGGGGAGCGAGGACCACAACGGCGACATGGACTTCAAGGTCGCCGGCACCGCCGAGGGGATCACCTCCCTCCAGATGGACATCAAGGTGAAGGGGCTCACCCGCGACCTCCTCCGCCGGGCCCTTGAGCAGGCCCGCCAGGGGAGGCTCTCGATCCTGAAGTCGATGTCCGCGGCGATCGACGCGCCGCGCGCGGACATCTCCCCCCACGCCCCGCGGATCCAGCAGATCCGGATCAAGCCCGAGAAGATCGGCGCCCTGATCGGCCCGCAGGGACGCACCGTGAAGGCGCTCCAGGAGGAGCTCCACTGCAAGATCGAGGTCGTCGACGACACGGGGCTCGTCCACGTCTCCGCCCACGGGCTCGAGCGCCTCAAGGAGGCGCTCGCGCGGATCGAGTCGATCACGCAGGAGGCGGAGGTCGGGCGCGTCTACCAGGGGACGGTGAAGTCGGTGAAGGAGTTCGGGGCGTTCGTCGAGATCCTCCCGGGGGTCGAGGGGCTACTGCACGTGAGCGAGATCGCCCACGAGCGGATCGAGCGCGTGAGCGACGTCGTGAAGCCCGGCGACCGCATCGAGGTCAAGGTCGTCGAGGTGAACGAGGTGAACGGCAAGGTCCGGCTCTCCCGCCGGGTCCTCCTCCAGGCTCCCGAGGGGATGCCCCCGCGCGAAGAGGTCGGCGCGGGCGGGTTCCAGGGCGGGGGCTTCGGGGGCGGGGACCGCGGGCACGGACACGGCAGGCGGGGAGGCGGACCTCCCCGCGACCGGGGCCGAGGGGGCCCCGGAGGTCCGCGCCGGTGACGGCGGGTATGGCTCAATCGGAACGGATCGTTGGTCTCCCCGCGGATGCCACCCCCGCGGGGGAGGGGGCCCGCACGGGCTCCCACCAGGTTGACGGGGGGTTAGAGGCCGCTGGTATGGAGCAGTCTCCCATGGCCATGGGACGCGTGAAGTGGTTCGACAATCGGAAGGGCTACGGGTTCATCGAGAGGGAGGGTGAGGAGGACGTGTTCGTCCACTATCGCAACATCGAGGGTGACGGGTTCAAGACGCTCTCCGACGGCGAGCTCGTCGAGTTCGAGATCGCCCAGGGAGAGAAGGGACTCTACGCCCTCAACGTCCGCCGGACGCCCAAGACCTGAGCCCCGGAGGGCCCGGGGCGACCCGGGCGGAAACGGAGGCCGG
>JAKEFM010000100.1 GCA_022616055.1 Planctomycetota bacterium | reverse complement strand
TTCTACGGGCGAGGCGCGCACGTGGCGACGGGGGATACCGATCTCGCTCGGGAGATGCGGCTCGCGGCGCGGGAGAACCTCGCCGCCGCCTTCCTTCTCTTCGAGCGCGGCCTGCTGCGGGCGGCCGCAAGTCGGTTCTACTTCGCCATGTTCCAGGCCGTCGTGTACTCCCTCGCCAAGAGGGGAGAGAGGCCCCCCGGAGGGAGGGATAGCTACTGGAGCCACGACCTCGTCGAGCGTGCGGCCGCAACCGTCCGGGGTTCCGAGGCCGACGCGCTACTATTCGGACACCTTCGAGACATGCGGGTTCGAGCGGATTACCGGAAAGAGCGGGTCGAACGAGGCGTCCTGACCCTCGTGAGGCATGACGTCCGACGGTTTGTCGAGGAGGCAACGGCTTGAAGAGTCGGAGGTTGGAAGGAATCGTCCGAGCGATCCGACGGCAGTTCCCCGGGACGCGCGTTCTTCTCGAGCCGGGCCGCTCGCCCGATGGGGACCCTCACATCCGCTGGTGGCTCCATGTTCTCGACGTCCCTGCGAGATGGCGCTACCGCGTCTGGAGCTTCGCGATCCGCAAGGGCCTCGAGACCTACGGGCCGGGCCGGCGCCCGTACTTCACGACCGTCCACGGCCCTCGCGAGAGCGCGGCCGCCGTCGCGAATTGGGAGGAGGGTACGAGGCGGTATCGCGAGTGGCGACGCGCGCGTGTCGCCGCCGGGAAGCGACGACGGCTGCGGGAGGGGACGCTCCGAGCCGGGCGCGTTGTGGGCGCCGGACGACGCGACTCGAACCGGAGAGGCTGACGGAGGACCGACCTGGCGCGTCTCGGGCGCCGCGCCATGGCTCGCGACCGCTCGGCCCTGGCTTGCACGCCACCTCCCTTGCGCCCGCAGGTTCCACCGTCCCCGCGCGCGCTCGCGCTCGAACTGCGGAAGGACCTCGAGCGGCTCGCCGATTCCGCGGCCGCGAGACAGGCCGGAACGTACTTCCGCGAGCCCGTCGAGGTCCTCGGCGTCGGGACCCCGGACCTGCGCCGCCTCGTCCGCGAGGCGCACCGGCGGGTCGCGCGCGCATGGGGGCTCCGCGAAGCCCTGACCGCCTGCGACCTCCTCCTCCGCGACCGGCGGGTGGAGGTGAAGGGGGCCGGCCTCGTCCTCCTCGGTCGGTTCCGACGACGGTTCGAGCCGTCCGTGATTCCCGTCGTCGAGCGCTGGTTGACCGCGGACCGCTGCGACTCGTGGGCCTCGGTCGACGCCCTCTGCTCCGAGGTCCTCTGGCCGCTCCTCGACCTCCACCCCTTCCCGCTCGCGCGGACGGGGCGGTGGGCCTCCTCCCCGAACCGCTGGGTCCGCCGCGCCTCCCTCGTGTCCCTCGTCCCGATGGCACGGAGAGGAGAGCGCCTCCCCTTCGTCTACTCCGTCGCTCTCCGTCTCCTCGACGACAAGGAGGGCCTCGTGCAGAAGGCCTGCGGGTGGCTGCTGCGGGAGGCAGGCAAGACCGATGCGAGCCGGCTCGAGGCGTTCCTCCGCCGACACGGACCCCGCGTCCGCCGCACGACCTTCCGGTACGCGATCGAGAGATTCCCGGCGGCGAAGCGGGCCGCGCTGCTCGTCTCCACGCGGACGGGAGCCGGCTGACTCCCGAAGCCCCGCGCGACCGAGCGCGGTCCCTCGTCGTCCTTCGGTCGGCGAGTCGCGACGACGCCTCCCGGCCAGGGACGGGACCCTCCGCGTCGGACACGCTGGCGATCGTCGTGCAGCCCCAGGAGCGACCCACGTGGGTCGCGAGGCCGAAGAGGGAGACGGCGACTCCGGGACCCGCCGCCCGGGATCCGCGAACCCGCCGGACCTCCATCTCCGCCCCGGCCCCCGCCTCCCGTTCAGGGCGGACTTCCCCCCGGCCGATCTAGCCGAGGATGAACCCGGGGGAAGCCGGCGAGATGCGTAGACCGCGGGGGAACCTCGTCGCGCTCGTCGCCGCGCTCGCGCCGCTCCTCCTCGTCGGGATCCCCGAGGACGACGGCGGTCATCCGGGTCGGTTGCCGCGCGTGGGCCGCCCGCAGCGGCCGTTGTCGGTCCTCCTGATCAGCGTCGACACGCTCCGGGCCGACCACCTCGGCGTCTACGGCTACGACCGGCCGACCTCACCCTGGCTCGACTCCTTCGCGAAGGGGGCGGCCGTCTTCGAGAACGCGACGACGCCGAGGACCTGCACGACCCCCGCGGTCTCCTCGATGCTGACCGGCCTCTACCCGCATCGCCACGGCGTGCGCGAGATCTACCAGAGACTCGGGCCGGATCCGGTGACCCTCGCCGAGATCCTGCGAGCGGCCGGCTACGAGACGGCCGCCTTCGTCTCGAACTACGTGCTCCGGCGCGACTTCAGCGGCTTCGACCGGGGCTTCGAGGTCTACGACGACCGCTTCCCGTCGCGCGAGCCCGACCGGCCCGTCCACGAGCGGGTCGCGAAGGACACCTGCGAGGCGGCCCGGGAATGGCTGGCGAGGGACCACGGCCGTCCCTGGTTCGCGTGGGTCCACCTGATGGATCCGCACCGCCCCTACCGGCCGCCGGAGCGCTTCTTCGAGCCGCGGGGATTCCGGCCTCTCCCCCCCGACCTCCATCTCTCGAGGAGCGAGAAGGGGATCGACAACCTCGAGGAGTTCATCGCGAGGTACGACGGAGAGATCCGGTTCGCCGACCGGGAGCTCGGCCGGATGGTCGGCGCGCTCAAGTCCTCCGGCGTCCTCTCGGACACCCTCGTCCTCTTCACGGCGGACCACGGGGAGGAGTTCGGGGAGCACGGCCAGTGGCTCGGGCACGGCACGAACGTCTTCGAGCCGTGCGCCCACATCCCGTTCGTCCTCCGGATGCCCGACCGCTCCGGGGCTGGCGCGCGCGTGCGGGCGCCGGTCAGCCTCGTCGACGTCGTCCCGACGGTGCTCGAGGCGATCGGCCTCCACGCGAATGTCGAGATGGCCGGCTCCTCGGTCCTCCGGTGGCTGCGCTCACCGGACGATCCAGGCGGCGTCCGGTTCCTCGAGCGCCTCGACGCGCTGAGGGCGGCCCGGACCGCCGACCGGAAGCTCATCGCGACGCTCGAGGGGGGCGAGGTCGCCCGGCTCGACGCCTTCGACCTCCGCGGGGACCCGGCGGAAGCGAAGCCGATCCCGGCGACGGGACTCGGGTGGAGCGACCTCGAACGCTGGCTGCGCGATTTCGTCCAGCGCAGCGTCGACCCCGGCCTCGACCTCGACGCCCTGGTGAGGGCGAGCCGGGAGCGACTGGGTTCGGAGGCGCGGCGCGCCCTCCAGGCCCTCGGATACCTCTAGCCCGAGCCCTACCGCGCCCCGGGCGGAGCCCGATCCGGGAAGAGGATCCCCTCCATCTCGTCCTTGATCCGGCGGTTCCAGCCGACGCCGTCGATCTCGCCCGCGTTCGAGGCCACGACGAGGACCGTCCCCTCGTCGAGGTAGTCGACGAGGAGCGCGTTGTGGCCGAACTGCTCGGTCCCCCGCGTCCAGAGGGTCCTCGTTCCCCGCGGCGTGCGGCTCCAGAACCAGCCGTACCCCACCTCGGTGTCGGAGAGGCTCACGTGGGGGCCGAACAGACGGCGGCGCGCCTCCTCCCCGAGGACCCTTCCCTCCTTCAAGGCGACGTACCAGCGGAGGAGGTCCCGCGGCGTGCTGACCATCCCCGTCGCTCCCCTCCATCCCCAGCTGGCGCGGCCCCACTCGCCGTCCGGGAACCTCGGGACCTGGGCGAAGGCGGCCGGATCGCGGGGGTCGATCTCGCCCCAGAATCGCGTCTCGACCATCCCCGCGCGCCGGAGGAGGTTCTCCCGGAGGTAGACCTCGAAAGGCTGGCCGCTCGCGACCTCGACGATCGCGGCGAGGAGGGAGTAGCCGTCGTTCGAGTACGAGAACGCCGAGCCGGGGGCGCCCTTGAGGGGGACCCCCAGGATCGCGCGCACCGCCTCCGCGCGATCCGCTATTCCGTCGGAGGCGTACGCCTGGGGAAGGCCCGACCGGTGGGTCAGGAGGTCGTGGAGGGCGATCGGTTCCTTGTCCGGGGGCACCCCGTCCAGGAACTTCCCGATCCGGTCCTCGACCCCGAGCTTTCCCCCTTCGGCCAGGAGCAGGATCGCCGCCGCGCAGAACTGCTTCGAGATCGAGGCGACGCAGTAGGGGGTGGCCGGAGCGATCGGGTGGTTCCGCGCGGCGTCGCTCCAGCCATAGCCCCGGTGGAGAACCTCCTCCGACCCGCGCGTGACGAGGACGGTTCCCGAGAACCCCTTCTCTCCGAGCCCCCGGAGGCGAGCGTCGAGGCGGACGGCGAGCGAGGGCCCGGCTTCCCTCGCCGGCGGGCTCGCTGGAGCCGGCTCCGTCTGCAGCGAGAGGAGGAAGGGGAGGAGCGCCTCGAGCCCGGCGAACCCCATGAGACCACGGGGCCCCCGGCGAAGGGAGCCCCGTGAGGAATGGGATCGTCCTAGTGCGGGGTCGTCGGAGCCGCGGGCTGCGCGGGCGCCGCGACGATGCTCGGGCTCCCCACCAGGGGCTCGGGACCGAGGAGGACGGAGGCGGCGGAGGTGGTCGAGACGGTCATCGAGCGGCTCTGCCGGGGCGTGAGGACGAGCTGCATGCCGGGCTGGAGCTTGGCGCTCGCCCCGCCGCGGCGCGTGCCGAAGGAGACCGTCTGGGCGGCGTCCGTGCCGATCACCTGGACCTCCTCCTGCGAGGCGGGGGAGATCGAGACCTCCGTCGGCTTCGCGGCGATGACGGCGACGCGGGAGCCGTAGGGGGAGGGGACCTCGACCCGGGCCCCCATGGTGAGGTCGAGGCGGATCGAGCCGGACCCGTTCGGGGTGATGAGGATGTCGTGGCAGAGCGACGAGGCCGGACCGGAGGCGCTCGTCAGGAACGCGACGGCGGCGAGGGCGGCGAGGGAACCGACGATCGGAAGCGCGCGAGAGAGTCTCGTCATGGCTGGACCTCCTGAGGACACGGGATCGGCAGGCTGACTACGTACGAGGAGGGGAGATGTTGCGAGGTCCCTTCTATCCAGGGCCCGCCGCCCGGTCACCGCAGAAGTCCGAGCGCCTCCCCGTGAGGACGTAGCGTCTCGATCACGAAGGAGACGTGGTCCCTGAGGTCGACCCCGAGGAGGCGCGCCCCCTCCGAGATCTCGAAGCGCTCCACCTTCGCGGCGAAGGACCGGTCCTTGAGCTTCTTCAGGACGCTCTCGGGCGCGAGGGTCGAGATCCCCCCCGGCCGCACGAGGCAGCACGCCCCGACGAACCCCGTCAGCTCGTCGCAGGCGAGGAGCGCCCGGTCGAGGGCGCTCTCGTACGGCACCCCCCACTTCGTGTAGTGCGCGCTGACGGCGTGGGCGATCTCCTCCTCCCCCCGCTCCCGGAGCCACGCCACGGTCCGCCTCGGGTGCTCCTCGGGCCACGCCTCGTAGTCGGCGTCGTGGAGCATCCCCGCGATCCCCCAGGTGTCCGCCGCCTCCGCCCCCGGGCCGTACCGGGAGGCCGCGGCGCGCATCACGGTCTCGACGGCGAGGGCGTGCTTGCGGAGCGCCTCTCCCCTCGTCCACTCGCAGAGGAGCGACCAGGCCTCCTCCCGGGTGAGGGGGGGACGCCCGGTGGCGCTCATCTCGAGGTCGCGCCCGAGAGGGCGAGGCGCGCGCGGACCGGGAAGTGGTCGCTGTACCCCTCGACCCACTCCCCCCCCTTCACCCGTCGGAATCGCTTCGGCTCCCCCTTGTCGTCCTTCATCGCGTCGGTCGAGAAGATCTCGACCGACTTCTCGTCGAGGGAGAAGCCCTCCGACTCGAGGAGGCCGCGGCTGACGACGAGCTGGTCGAAGACGTTGGGCTTCCCGCGGTAGTAGAGCGTGCCGGGCTTCCCCTCGCCGACGAAGCGGAACATCGGGTTGAAGAGCGCGTAGCGCGCCGTCTGCGCCCCGCCGAAGAGGACCGTCTTCTCGAAGGTCGCCCCGAGGGTCCCGGAGACCGAGGCGTCCTGGGGATCGTCGTTGAGATCCCCCATCAGGAGGAGGTCCGCCCACCGGCCGGGAGCGCAGGCGTCGACCCGCTCGCAGACGATCCGCCGGCACACCTCGGCCGCCTTCCGGCGGAGGTCCTTCGTCGCCTCCGTCCCGCCGATCCGCGAGGGCCAGTGGTTGACGAGGACCGAGAGCTCGCGGTCGCCGGCCTTCACCTTCGCCTCGAAAACGCCGCGGGTCGGCCTCTCGAGCGCGATCTCGTGGAGGCGGACGTCGGTCTTCTCGTCCGCGATCGCGAAGGGCTCCCGGTAGAGGAGCGCGAGGTCGATGCCCCGGGTGTCGGGGCTCTCGCGGTGCGCGATCTTCCAGCCGCGCTTCTCGAGAGGGGGCAGCCGGACGAGGTCCTCCAGGACCCGGCGATTCTCCACCTCCGCGACCCCGAGGAGGTTGGGGTCGAGGCCCGCGACGACCTCGGCGAGCCGGCCGAGCTTCCGGCGGTAGCGCTCCTCCGTCCAGCCGTTGCCGGGGAGGAACTCGTCGTCGCCGGGATTGCTCGGGTCGTCCTCGGCGTCGAAGAGGTTCTCGACGTTCCAGAACGCGACGGTCACCGTCTCCTGCGCCCGGCCGGGTCCCGCGGCGAGGGAGAGGAAGGCGAGGAGGAGGAGCGCGCGAGTCTTCATGACGTGGGTGCGGATTCTCGCCCCCCCCTTCCGGGCGGGACAAGCCCCGCCTTCCTTGACGGGTCGGACCGTCTCCCTTGGAATCGAGCGTGCCGAGGCGTTCGAAGAGAGAGCCGGGAAAAGGCCCATGACCGGACGGATCACGCTCGACCAGTTCATCTTCGAGATGATGCACGTCCCGGCCCGCGAGCTCTCCCTCGCAAACCTGAAGGACCTCTTCGGCCGGCTCGACCTCAAGGACGCGCTCGTCTCCGAGCATGTCCACTTCACGGGCGACACCTACTCCCGGAACCTCCTCTGCCGGACCCCGCGCTTCGACATGCTGGTCCTGTGCTGGAAGCCGGGCCAGGTGACGACGATCCACGACCACGCGGGCTCCCTCAACGTCACCCGGATCTTCGAGGGGGATCTCACCTCCCGCCTCTTCGAGGAGGCCGGGCGCCCCTCCCCCGGCCGCGTCCTCGTCCGCCAGGCGGCGGAGGACCGCCTGGGGAAGGGGGACTTCGCCTGCGTCGACTGGGACGAGATCCACCAGCTCGCGAACACCTCGGACCACGACCTCGTGACGGTCCACGTCTACGCGAAGCCGTTGAAGGACATCAACGTCTACTGCCCGACGACCGGCGACGTGGAGAAGGTGACGCTCCGCTACACCCTCGAGGACGAGTTCGCCTGAGAGGAGGGGGGCCGGCCGGCGCGATCAGTCGGCCCACCCGTCGGCGACCAGTCTCCGCCGGACGACGTCGGCCGCGAGCTGGTGCCCTCGCGCGTTCCAGTGGCCGTCCTCGAGGTAGAGGGATTCCCCTTCCCGGACCCCGGCGGAGAAGGCCTCCTGGGTGGGGAGGGTCGGGATCCGCGATTCCGCGAGCGCCCCGATCGCCCTCTCCTGCTCGTCGGGGAGAGGTCCCGCGAGCCTCCATTGGGGGTGGGCGAGGAGGACGAGGAATCGCGTGGCCCGGCCGGCGCACACCTCCGCCATCCGCCGGACGAGGCCCGCGAAGAGCGGCACGGTGTCGGCCCATTCCCACTGGGGGGCGCGACGGTCCACCGGAAAGGCCCGGCGGAACCGGCCGAAGACGAACTCCGCGAGGTAGCTCGCGGTCCTCGCTCGGACCTCCCAGGTCGCCCGCGCCGGAGAGAATCTCAGCTCCTCCCCCACGAGGGCGTAGGTGGGGCGCGGCCAGGAGAACTTCCTCTCGTGCCGGATGTCGTCGAGGTCGTTCTCGAGGAGGGCGACGAGGAGGACGAGGTCGGGGCCGTAGCGAGTCCCCTCGATCTCGAGGAGCCGCAGCTCCTGGTCCGTCCCGTAGCCGGTGACGCCGAGGTTCACGACCTCGAGGCGCGGGAACGCGCCTTCGAGGCGCTCCGTGAAGCGCTCCCCGTAGTCGACCCCCTGTCCGAACAGGAAGGAGTCGCCGAGCGCCACGATTCGCCGCAGGCCCGGCTCCTTCGCGTAGGAGTGCTCGGCGTCCCTCCATCCCTTCGAGTTCGTCGTCGCCGGCTCCGTCCCTCCCCAGTAGCGACCCCGCTTGCGCACGTTGGGGAGGGGCCGCCATCCGAGGTCGGGATCGAAGGCGAGGCCTCGTTCCCTCAGGGTGGCCCTGGCGTAGATCCGGGCGCCGACCTCGAGGGCGAACAGCGTTCCGAGGAGGGAAGCGAGGATCGGGAGCCCGAGTCGGCGGCGCCCCTCCCGTCGGGCCGGACGGGGGGACGACGGGAGGAAGGAGGGAGCTGGAGAGGGGGCCAGGCGCACGGTCGCCGGACATCGTCCTCCCGCGAGCGGCCCCCCGCCATCGGACGCACCCGGCCGGTACCGGGCGTCGACTGGCGCGCGTCCGAGACGCGGCCCAGACTGCGCGCGCACCTCCCTGAGGAAGCCGCATGCTCACGCTCCTGCTCCTCCTGGCGATCCCCGGCTCCGACGCTCCCGCGCCCGAGGAGAACGGGACCTTCTCCATCTGCGCTCTCGACCCCGGGACGGGAGAGCTCGGTGTCGCCGTCACGACGCGCGTCCCCTTCGTCGGCCGCGCGGTCCCCTTCGTCCGGGGGGGCGTCGGGGCGGTCGCGACGCAGGCGTTGACGGTCGTGCGCTACGGCCCCTCGGGGCTCGACCTCCTCGAGAAGGGGAGCGCGCCCGAGGAGGCGATCGCGACCCTTCTCAAGGAGGACGACCAGCGCGAGCGCCGGCAGCTCGGGATGATCGACGCGAAGGGCCGAATCGCGAGCTTCACGGGGAAGGAGAACGGCCCGTACGCGGGGGACCGGCGCGGCCGGAACTGCGCGGTCCAGGGGAACCTCCTCGTCGGACCCGAGACCCTCGACGCGGTCCAGCGGACGTTCGAGGCCTCCGAGGGGACCGGCCGCGAGCTCCCCGACCGTCTCCTCGAGGCGCTCGCCGCCGGGCAGGCGGCGGGGGGGGACAAACGGAAGGGGCTCCCCCAGTCGGCGGCCCTCGTGATCGCCCACCCGACGGAGACCGGGCGGGACGGCTCCCACGTCACGCTCGAGATCCGCGTCGACGAGCACAGCGAGCCGGTCGCGGAGCTGCGCCGCATCTACGACGCGACGCGCCGCCGGCTCGGCTGGCGCGTGCTCTCCGAGCAGCGCGGGCCCGACGTCGTCGAGCTCAAGCGGCTGCTCCACGCCGTCGGCTTCTTCCGGAAGGGGGTCGGGTCCCTCCCCTTCCCGCGCGGGGACGAGTCGATGGCGCTTTTCGACGCCGAGGTCGCCGAGGCGGTCGAGGCCTTCCGCAAGGACGCCGGGCTCCCCGTCGCGGCCGACGGCCTCGGCTACCCGAGGGGCCTCGTCGACCCGCCGTTCGTGGCGGCCCTGCGCGCCCGGCACGGCGCGCTCCCGGCGGAGAAGCGCGAAGGTCCGCGCCGGGAAGGCCGCTAGCGCGGCCCTCCCGGCACGTGCCAAGTCACGTCTGCCCCATCTTCGGGACCGCTTCCTCGGGCTCCATTCCGCGGGAGGTCTGCCCGCGCATCCGCAGGGCGTCGAGGGGAGGGGGGGTCGGGCGGACCCCCCCCCGGTATCGTGAAACCCGGGTCCCTGGGCTCCTCGGGATCCCGGGGCTGGTGCATCGGATGGTCGTCCTCACGGTCCCTCCGTCGGCGCCACCCGGCGGGACCGCCGCGCCGGCGACGGGGTCAGGAACGAGAGGACCAGGTGGAAGTGTCCGGCGAGGGGCGAGACGGTCTCGAAACGAGAGTTCGTCACGATCCCCTCCCGCCTTCCCTTCACGCCCGCGGCGCTCCGCGGTCCCGGCTCCAATCGGGCACGACCCCGCGCCGCGAGAGCGTCGCCGGCGGCGGAGTCGCATCGAGGTCCACCCGGACGGGTGCAGCGGACGAGGCGCAACGGGTCACAACGATCACCGAAGGGGCCCCTCCTACCGGCCGGCCGGAGGTGAATCAAGACGAAAAGGGGCAAAGGACTAATTAATGAGTCAGATTCGTACTCGCTCCGACGGGGGGGCGCGGCGCGTCTCCCGCCCCTAGCAGCAGCCCGCGCTGCGGGCGTGGTAGGTCGGCGGGGTGACGACGAAGTCGGGGCGCTCCCCGAGCTCGGCGGCGAGGCGGTCGGAGACGTGGAGCGGGACTCCCGCCGGGAAGGAGTTGCCGTCGTGGGCGGCGAAGCGGCCGGCCCCGACGTAGACGACGTGGCGCCCGGTGAAGACCTCGGGCCGCGGCGCCGTCCCGCCCGTCTTGATCGCGAGGACCTCGAGGCTCTCGAGGAGGATCGGCCCCTCGAGCTCGGGGAACTCCGCCGGCAGCAGGAGCCGGTAGGGACGCCGCGCGCGCACGAGGAGGCGCTGGAAGCCGGAGGCGTGGAGCGCCTGGAGGTAGCGCTCGTAGCTCGTGCAGCCGGAGATGCAGCGCGCGCGGAGCGTCGCGTTCCTCTTCAGCGCCTCGGGGATCGGGGAGGTCGCGATCGGGTCGCTGCAGGAGAAGCGCCCCCCGATCGCGAGAACCCGCTCGACCTCGGCGAGCGCGCGCGCGAGATCCCCGTCCGTGAAGACGTTGAAGAGGCAGTTCTGGGCGACGACGCCGACGCTCCCGTCCTCCACGGGGAGCGATTCCGCGGTCCCCCCGACGATCCGGACGAACTCGGGCCGGAACCACGGGTTCAGGCGCGCGGCCTCCTCGAGGTTCCTCCCCGCCGCCTCGCGCATCTCCGCCACGGGGTCGACGGCGATCACGCCGCCCGCCCGGCGTCGGAAGTAGGCGAACTGCAGCGCCTCGACCCCTCCCCCGACTCCGACGTAGAGGACCGGCTCCTCCCCGGAGAGGTCGGAGGGGTGGACCGTCGAGCCGCACCCGTAGTTCATCTCGAGCATCCGGGGCGGGAAGGCGAGGCCCGGAAAGGCCCAGACGGCCCCGTCGACGCAGCAGAGGGAAGGGTCCGCCGAGACCGCGGCGGTCGCGTAGAAGTCCTGGACGGCCTGCTTGTAGTCCTCGGGCATCGGGGGGGGGCTCGGGCGGGTCGGATCCTTGGGAGAGCGGGGAACGATAGCGGATCCCGGAGCGGGGAGTCTCGACAGGCCGAGGGAGGGACGCGACGATCCCCGCCCCCGCGGAAGGACGCGAATGGGACACCTCCTCCTCGCCGTCGCGCTCTCCCTCCAGACCGCGGCGCCCGCCTCGACCCGGCCCCTGCGGATCGAGGACCTCTTCGAGCTGAAGGACGTCGGCGATCCCCGGATCAGCCCGGACGGCAAGTGGGTCGCGTACACGGTCCGGACGCCCGACGCGAAGAAGGACGCGTCGGACACCGACGTCCACATGGTTCCCTTCGAGGGGGGGGAGCCCGTCCGCGTCACGACGAGCCCCAAGGGGGAGAGCCATCCGCGGTGGAGCCCCGACGGGCGCACCCTCGCCTTCCTCTCCGGGCGCGAGGGGAAGAAGGCCCAGGTGTGGCTTCTCGACCGGCGCGGGGGGGAGGCGGTGAAGGCGACCGACTTCAAGGGAGGGGTCTCCGACTTCGTCTGGTCCCCCGACTCGAAGCGGCTCGCCCTCGTCGTCTCCGATCCCGACCCCGACGAGCCTCCGGACGAGGAGGGAGGGAAGGAGAAGGAGCCCGAGACGCCGAAGCCGATCGTGCTCAAGCGCCTCCAGTTCAAGCGCGACGGGGAGGGCTATCTCCGCGAGGTCCGCAGCCACGTCCACCTCTTCGAGGTGGCGACGAAGAAGGCGGTCCAGGTGACCGCGGGGCCCTACGACGACTCCGATCCCGCCTGGTCCCCCGACGGCCGCCTCCTCGCCTTCGGGAGCAACCGCACGGCGGAGCCCGACTCGAACGACAACAGCGACGTCTTCGTGATCGAGGCGCGGCCGGGCCAGGAGCCGCGCGCCGTCACCACCTCCCCTGGCGCGGACGGCTCTCCGGTCTTCAGCCCCGACGGCCGGTCGATCGCCTACCTCGCGGGCCCGCCGCCCGAGGACCTCTGGTACGGGATCACGTCCCTCGCGGTCGTTCCTCCCGGAGGCGGGCCGTCCCGATCCCTCACGGCGGGCCTCGACCGCAACGTCGCCTCCCCGCGCTGGGCTCCGGACGGGACGTCGATCTACTTCCGGCTCGAGGACGACGGGAACGTTCACCTCGCCCGCGTCCCCTCCGAGGGAGGGGCGATCGAGCGGCTGCTCGCCGGCGAGCGGGAGGTCTCGGCGCTCGACGTCGGCAGAGGGGGGGAGATCGTGGTCCTCGAGAGCCAGCCCGACCGCCCCAACGAGATCTCGGCGCTCGGGGAAGGCGCCCCGAGGCGTCTCACGAAGACGAACGACGCCTTCCTCGCCGGGATCCGCCTCGGCCCCGTGCGGCGGTTCGAGGCGAAGAGCCGCGACGGGACGACCGTCGGCGCCTTCCTCACCCTCCCTCCCGACGCGCCCGCGGGGGCGCGGCTCCCCGCGATCCTGCGGCTCCACGGCGGGCCGGCGGCGCAGTTCGCCACGGAGTTCGACCTCGAGTGGCAGCTCCTCGCCGCGAGCGGCTACGCCGTGATCGCGCCGAACCCCCGGGGCTCCACCGGCCGCGGCCGCGACTTCAGCCGCGCGATCTGGGCCGACTGGGGGAACCGGGACTTCGAGGACGTGATGGCCGTCGTCGACGAGGCCGTCTCGATGGGCCTCGCCGATCCCGACCGGCTGGGCGTCGGAGGGTGGTCCTACGGCGGGATCCTGACGAACTACGTCCTGACGAAGACCGACCGCTTCAAGGCGGCCGTGAGCGGCGCGAGCGAGGTGAACTACCTCGCCTGCTACGGCACCGACCACTACCAGCGGGAGTGGGAGGCCGAGCTCGGGCTCCCCTGGAAGAACACCGAGCTCTGGAGGCGCCTCTCCCCGTTCTACCAGGTCGAGAAGATCGTCACGCCCACGCTCGTCATGTGCGGGGAGGAGGACTGGAACGTCCCCCTCCTCAACTCGGAGCAGCTCTACCAGGCGCTGCGGCGCCTCGGGCGCGAAACGGAGCTCGTCGTCTACCCGGGCCAGTCCCACTCGATCTCGAAGCCCTCCTACCGGAAGGACCGCCTCGAGCGCCACCTCGCCTGGTACGACCGGTACCTCAAGCCCTCCCCCACCTCGGCGCCCGCGCCGCCGCCGGAGGCGGTCTCCCTCCTCGGGAAGCCGCTCCTTCCCCCCCCCATCGAGGAGGCCGCCCGCAAGCGCCTCGAGGGGAATCTCGCCAAGGCGACGGCCGAGTTCATCAAGGCCCCCGACGACGCCGACGCGATCGTCTGGCTCGGCCGGCGCCTCGCCTACCTCGGCCGCTTCCGCGAGGCGATCGACGTCTTCTCCCGCGGGATCGGGAAGCATCCGGCCGACTTCCGGCTGCTGCGCCACCGGGGACACCGGTACATCACCCTCCGCGAGTTCGACCGCGCCATCGCCGACCTCGAGCGCGCCACCCGGCTGATCGAGGGGGTCCCCGACCAGGTCGAGCCCGACGGCGACCCGAGCCCGGGCGGCGCCCCGCCGAGCACGAACCACTTCAACGTCTGGTACCACCTCGGCCTCGCCCGTTACCTCGAGGGCGACTTCGAGGGCGCCGCGCGCGCCTACCGCTCCTGCATGGAGTTCTCGCGGGCGAGCGACGACCGGCTCGTCGCGACGAGCGACTGGCTCCACATGACCCTGAAGCGCCTCGGTCGCGAGGCGGAGGCCGCCGCCGTCCTCGAACCGATCCGCAAGGACCTCCGCGTTCTCGAGAACGACGCCTACTTCAAGCGACTCCTCCTCTACAAGGGGGAGTCGCGCCCCGAGGACCTCCTCGACCCGACCGAGACGAGCGGCGTGAACCGCGCGACCCTAGGCTACGGCTTCGGGAACTGGCACCTCTGGAACGGCCGGACGGAGGAGGCGAGGAGGATCTTCGAGGAGATCGTGCGCGGCCCGCAGTGGCCGGCCTTCGGGTTCATCGCGGCCGAGGCCGAGCTCGCCCGCATGCGGAAGTAGGCGCCCGGTTGGGCCTCGCGACGACGGTCCTGTGGCGCAGCCTGCGGCTGCGCTGCCCGCGCTGCGGGGAGGGGCGCCCCTTCCCGGGTGTGCTGCGCATCGCCCCCGCCTGCGAGGCCTGCGGGCTCGCCACGCTCCCGGAGCAGGGCTACTTCGTCGGCGCGATCTACATCAATTACGGCGCGACGGCCCTCCTCGGCCTGGTCCTCGTCCTCCTCGTCTTCCGCGACCTGCCGGCGAACGTCCTCATCGCCGGCGCCGCCGCCTGGTGCCTCCTCTTCCCGACCTGGTTCTTCCGCTACTCGAGGAGCCTCTGGCACGGGCTCAACCACTACCGGAGCATGCGGGAGGGCGCCTCTCCGCCGGCCTCCCGGCGCGGCCCTCCCGAAGGATCGTCCATGAACTGCGCCCTCCTCTTCCTCCTCCTCCTCGCGGCGGGACCCGAGGGGACCCTCGTCGTCCTCAACAAGTCGGACGACACCGCCTCCCTCGTCGAGGCCTCCTCGGGCAAGGTCCTGGCGACCCTCCCGACCGGCGTGGGTCCCCACGAGGTCGTCGTCACGCGCGACGGCCGCCGCGCCTTCGTCTCGAACTACGGGCGGTCGCAGGCGCCGGGCAACTCCCTCACCGTCCTCGACCTCGCCGATCGGAAGGTCGCCGGGACCTGGAGCTTCGAGAAGTGGTCGCGGCCGCACGGACTCGCCCTCTCGGCGGACGAGTCCCTCCTCTACGTCACCTCGGAGGGTAGCGCCTCTCTCGAGGTCGTCGACCCCCGGACGGAGAAGGTCGTCGCCTCCCTCCCGACGTCGGCCCAGGCTTCCCACATGGTCGCCCTCGCCTCCGGGCGCGCCTTCGTCGCGAACATCGGGTCGGGCTCGGTGAGCGTGTTCGACCTCGAGGAGCGGCAGTGGCTCGCCAACGTCCCGACCGGGCGGGGCGCCGAGGGGATCGCGGCCACTCCGGACGGGACCGAGGTGTGGGTCGGGAACCGGGAAGCCGACACCGTCACCGTCCTCGACGCCGTGACCCTCGCCCCGAAGCCGGCCCTTCCCGCCGCCTCCTTCCCGATCCGGGTCGCGATGACGCCGGACGGGGCCCTCGCCCTCGTCTCCCTCGCCCGCTCGGGAGAGGTCGCCCTCTTCTCGGTGAAGGAGAGGAAGGAGGTCGGCCGGATCGCGATGCCGGCGAAGGCGGCCGGCGAGGACGGGCGCATCTTCGGCGGCCAGTTCGGCGCGAGCCCCGTCCCGGTCGGGTTGCTGGTCACGCCCGACGGGAAGGAGGCCTTCGTCGCCTGCACCCAGTCGGACGTGGTCTTCGCGATCGACCTCGCCTCGCGGAAGGTCGTCCGGGAGATCCGCGCCGGACGAGAGCCCGATGGCTTGGCGTTCGCGGCCGTGCCGTCCTCCCGGCCGGCTGATCGATGAAACCCCTCCCCGGAGGGGCTCCCCCCTCCGGATGAAGGGGAGGCCCCCGGTTACCGCCAGGGGGGCCCGCGACTACAGTTCCCGCAAGGGCCGCCGCCCCATGAGCCCCGGCGGCCGAGCGTCGTTCCCGGGAGGAGCACCATGCCCGGATCCCCTGCGCGCGTCCTGCGTGCTTGGCGCGCGATCGTCCTCCTGACGGCTGCCTTCGTCGCCTGCTCGCGTGACGGGTCCGACGCCGGGAGGCTGCGCCTTCTCTCCACGAACGTCGCCGATGGAGGGGTCTGGCCCCTCAACCGGGCGATGGAGTTCCGGTTCAACCAGCGGATCGATCCGGACTCGGTCTCGGCCCAGTCGATCCTCTTCCTCTCCTCGGACGGGATCCCCGTCGTGGGGGCGACCTTCGTCGATCCCTGCTCCGACGGGAAGACCCTCGTCTTCCAGCCGCTCTGCCCGACCGACACGGAGGCGTCGAACGGCGGCCTCCGTCCGGGCACCTTCAACGCCCTGACGCTCCTCGCGGGCGAGGACCTCGGCGCGGTCCGCTCCATCCACGGCCGCGCGCTCCGGGCGCCCGTGACCATCGACTTCCGCTCCCCCGATCCGGCGACAGAGCCCCTCTTCGTCGACGCCCGGCCCGGCGCCCCGCCGTCCCCGAGCGCGGCCGTTCCTTCCCCCTTGGGGCTCAACCTCTTCACCGCCCCTCTCGAGCCGATCCTGGTCGTCTTCGACCAGCCGATCGATCCCACGCAGGCAAACCTCGACCTCCTCCTCCTCGAGTTCGAGGATCCCGCCGCATCGGGGACTTTCCTCGCGATTCCCAGCGTCGCGACGCTCCTCGACAACTGCGCGCCCGCGGACTGCCCGGCCTTCCCTCGCGCGACGGTGGCGGTCGTCCCGCAGGGGGTCCTCCCTCCCGACCGCCTCGTCCGGCTCGTCGCGCAGGCGGGGATCCTCGACATCGGCGGGGTCGAGGGGATCCCGGCCGACGTCGTCGTCGCCACCTCGGTCGTCGAACCCTCGGATCCCGCCCCGTCCGGGGAGTCGGACGCCTTCGTCGAGGAGTTCGACACCGGCGGCGACGAGGACACGGCCGAGCCGTTCGAGGTCCCCTCCGCCGACTGGGGCGGCGGCGTCCTCCAGGCCGCGGACCCCTTCGCGGGGTTCGAGTCGACGTTCGACTGGGTGGTATCCGGGACGGTGTTCCTCGACACCTCCTTCGACCTGATCGCGAATCCCTCGGGCGAACCGCTCGAGGTCGCCGGAGGGATCGTCCGTCTCCGCAACCTCCACGTCCCCGTGGGGGCCAAGATCGTGGCCCAGGGACCGAATCCTCTCGTCATCCAGGCGAGCGGTCGCGTCACCGTTTCCGGGGAGATCAGCGTCGACGGGACCGACGCCCTGAACACGGGGGGCCTCAACACGCCGGAGTTGCCCCAGTCCGGCGCCCCCGGAAACTGCGGCGGCGGGCAAGGGGGGACCGCCTCCCCGAGCACGGTCAGTTCCGACCCCCAGGGGGAGGACGGCTTCGGGCCGGGGAACCTCCCCTCCGGCGGAGGGGAGGGGGGGCACTCGAGCTTCGGGACGATCGACCCGTGGCAGAGGCGGGGCGGGGGGGGCGGGGGCGGGATCCTCACGAGGAAGACCCACTCCCTTCCCTTCGCCATCGGCGCGCAGCCCTGGCCCGTTCCCCTTGGCCTGAACGGAGGGAACGGCGGTCCCGCCACGACCGGGGTGAGCGACTGCGTCGACTTCGCCCTCCCCGTCGACGGCGGGGCATTCGGACCCGACGTGTTCGTCGACGCCGATCTCACGAACGACTTCTTCGGGCGGAAGTTCCTCGCGGGCGGAAGCCCCCTCGCGGGGGAGCTGAACTCCCCGGTCGCCGGGCAGGGCGGGGGCGGGGGGGGCGACGCCGTCTTCTACAGCGCCAGCACCCCGTCCCCGAATTGCCTCAACAATCCGGCATGGAGCGGGAATCCGGGAGATCGAAAGGGAGGCGCGGGCGGCGGCGGGGGAGGGATCCTGATCGTCCGCGCCCTCGGCCCGGTCGTGATCACCGCGACCGGCAAGCTCTCCGCGAAGGGAGGGAACGGTGGGCACGGCGAGAGCATCCTCTTCATCAATCCCGCGGGAGGCGGCGGCGGCGGGGGATCGGGGGGGATGATCGTCATCGAGTCGGCGGACGCGAGCGATCCGGACCCCGGGATTCCGGGGAACCCGAACTTCCCGGCGTCCACCCTTCCCGGCGGAATCCGGATCGAAGGGACGGGCATCGGCAGGATCGAGGTGAGGGGGGGCGACGGCGGACTCTGCGTGGATGCATCGAACACGCCCACGACGGTCTGCCGCGGCGGCATGGGAGGTGGAGGCGTCGCCCAGCTCCACACGGCGCGGGTCGGCGCCGGGAACATGCCGGTCGTCTCGATCGCGGGGTTCAACGTGAGTTCGTTCTCCACCCCGACGATCGACCAGGCGGGGAACGGCCATGTCCTGCTGCCGCTCTTCACCCCCCTCTCGCGCGCGCGGTCGCGATGGATCGACACCGGCCTCGCGACGCTCGGCGCGCTCCTCGGCCCCCTGTTCGAGTGGGCGCCCACTTCGGGGAACCCCTCCGATCCCGCCTACCCGCTCGACCCGGACGGCGCGGTGCGGGCGGACGCGGCTGGAAACATCCTCCTCCCGCCGCCGCTCCCCTCCTCGGTCGTCACGATTCCCGTCTCGGACGTCTTCCCGAACGCGGCGGTCGTCCCGGGCGTGATCGCCGGGAACCCGGCCGCCCTGCTGCGCGACTCCTTCAACCCGAACGCGGCCCAGGGGACCCTCTTCACCATCGTCGGTGCGACCTCCGACGGCTCGACCACGATCCTGCAGACCGACCCGGCGGAGGGATCGATGACGGCCGTCCTCGGGCCGGGGCCGACGACGGCGGTCCGGATCCATCCCCGGTACTTCCGGGTCGGCACCGGGGGCCTCTCCGACGCGATCCCGCCGACCTTGAAGGTCCGGCTGCGGTTCGAAGGGGCGGACGCCCTCGACCCGGTGGCGGGCCTGACCGCCCTCGGCCCGAGCCTCGAGGGTCTCGCGGGGAAGCGGTTCGTCCGGTTCACCTTCGACTTCGACATGAACGCCTCCGGAATCGGCGGGCCTCCTCCCGGAGCCGCGCGCCCGGCGGTCCGCCACGTCAAGCTGCCGTTCCGGTTCTGATGCGTCCGACCCGTGAACGCCGCCCGCGACCGGGGAGGGGCGGTTACCCGGGCGGGAGTGCCGGCCTATGATCCAGAGCCCTGGAGGAAGGATCCCGATGCGCTGCCGCCGGACACGTCCGGGTACGGGTTTCGTCGCGTCCGCGGTCCTCGCCGCCGCGCTCTGCGGGTGCGGCGGCGGGGGGGGAGGGGGAGGCTCCTCCGCAGGCCAGTTCCGCCTCGTCTCGCTCAACGTCCTGGACGGGGCGGTCTGGCCGCTCAACCGGCGGATCCACTTCACGTTCAACAAGCCGGTCGATCCCTCGACCGTCTCCTTCAACTCCATCGTCCTCCAGGGGTCGAACGGCGTCCCGGTGACGGGGACGTTCTTCGTCGACCCCTGCTCGGACGGGCTGGGGCTCGTGTTCCAGCCGACCTGCCCCACGGACGCGGCGCTGCTCACGGCGGGGTTCCAGCCCAACGCCATCACCTACACGCTGACCGTCCTCACCGGCGTCGGACCGACGGTCCTCCGCGCCACCGACGGCGACCCGCTCATGGAGGGGGCGAGCGTGGTCTTCCGGACCCCGCTCCCCCCGATCGAGGCCCCCCTCGCGGACCCCGACCCGGCCAACCCGCCGGCCCCGTCCGTGGCGGCGCCGGACCCCGGCCTCCCGCTCCCCCTCAACCTCTTCACCGATCCGCTCGGGTCGTTCGAGGTCTCCTTCGACCAGTCCCTCGACCCCGACCCGACGAACGTCGACGCGGCGCACTTCGTCCTCGAGTTCGAGGAGCCGGCCGGGTCCGGCTCCTACGCGCCGATGCCCAGGACGGTCGCCCTCCTCCAGAACTGCACGATCGACCTCGCGAGCCCCGACTGCCCGAGGCCGGAGAAGGGGCTCGTCGGAGTCGTCCCGGTCGGGATCCTCCCGTCGGGCCGCACGGTCCGCCTCCGCGTCGCGGCGGGCGTCCGCGACATCGGCCAGGTGCAGTCCCTCCCCGCAGACGTCGTCGTCGCGAGCTACACGGTCGAGCCCGCCGCGCCGGGCGGGAACGAGGACGCGTTCACGGAGGAGTTCGACACGAGCGCCCGCGAGGACCCCGGCGCCGACTTCGAGGTGCCCGCGGCCGACTGGGGGGAAGGGGTGCTCCAGGCGAACGAGCCGTTCCCGGGCGTCGAGTCGACCTTCGACTGGATCCTCCCCTTCAGCACGACCGTGATCATCGACACGACGTTCGACATCGTCCTCAACCCGCAGGGGGACCAGGTAGCGGTCGTGAACGGGGTCCTCAACCTGCGCAACCTCCTCGTCCCCTCCGGGAGCAAGATCCTCGGGCAGGGCCCCAATCCCCTCGTGATCAACGCCTCGGGCCGGATCACGGTGAACGGGGAGATCAACGTGGACGGGATCGACGCCCTCAACACAGGCGGCCTCAGCACGCCGGACCAGCCCCAGAGCGGCGCTCCCGGCAACTGCGGCGGCGGCGAGGGAGGCACGGCCTCGTTGAGCGCCGTCGGCTCCGACGTCCAGGGGCAGGACGGCTTCGGGCCGGGGAACGCCCCCTCGGGCGGCGGGCGCGGGGGCCATTCGGCCTTCGGGACGACGGTCCCCGTCGAGTCGCGCCGCGGAGGCGGCGGGGGAGGCGGCGTCCTCACCCTCCAGACCCACGGCGGGTACCCCTCTCCCGCCGGCCTGAACGGGGGGAACGGCGGTCCGGGCACCACGGGAGTCGGGGACTGCGTCGACCTCGCGCTCCCGGTCAACGGCGGGGCCCGCGGCCCCGAAGTGTTCGTGGACGGGATCGCGACGAACAACTTCTCCGGAAGGAAGCTCCTCGCCGGCGGCACCATCCTCGTCGGGGAACTCCCGGCGCCCATCGCCGGCCAGGGGGGCGGCGGCGGCGGGGACGCGGTCTTCTACAACGGCCTCCCCGCGCCTCCGAACTGCCTGAACAACACCCAGTGGCTGACCGGGCCCGACCGGAAGGCGGGCGCCGCGGGAGGCGGGGCGGGGATCCTCGTCCTCCGCGCCGTCGGGCCGATCGTCCTTGGCCCGGTCGGGAGGCTCTCCGCGATGGGCGGGAAGGGAGGCCACGGCGAGAGCACCGGCGGGATCAATCCCGTCGGCGGCGGGGGGGGCGGAGGCTCGGGGGGGATGATCCTCGTCGAGTCGGCGAACGCGAGCGTCCAGGACCCGGGGGACCCCGACGACCCGATCCACTTCCCTCCGGCCCCTCCCGGAACGCCCGGAGGGATCCGGCTCGAGGGGACCGTGCCCGTCCTGTTCGTGAAGGGGGGGGACGGGGGGCAGGGCTCCGGCGGGTCGACCGCGTTCGGCGCGGTCTGCCGCGGCGGCCAGGGCGGGGGCGGGGTCGCCCAGCTCCACACCACCCGGGTCGACGCCTCCGGAATCCCGGTCGTCCGCGTCGGCGCGCAGGACGTGACGAGCCTCGCGACCACGACGATCGACCAGTCGGGCAACGGCCACGTCCTCCTCCCGAACTTCGGTCCGAGGTCCCGCTCGCGCTCGACCTGGATCGACACGGGGTTCCCCGCCCTCGGGGCCCTCGGGATCGTCACCTTCCCGTGGACGCCCTCGGAGCCGAACGACACGACGAACCCGGCGTATCCCCTGACGAACCTCGCGACGATCCCGCCGGGCCTCGGCCTCGGCGTCGTGAAGACCGACGAGTCGGGAACCGTCTTCCTCCCGCCCGCGATTCCCGGGACGATCCGGACGATCCCGTCCGAGAACGTGACGGCGCACTCGGCCTCGATCCCCGGCGCGCTCGTCCCGAACCCCGCGACGCTCGCGCGCTACGCCCTCAACCCCAACGCGGGGCAGGGAGCGGTCTTCACCATCGCGTCGGCGGCGTTCGACGGGACGAACACGGTGATCCAGACCGAGCCCGCCGACGGCGGGATGACCGACGTCCTTCCGGTCGGCGGGACGACGACGATCGAGGTGCGGCCGCGATTCTTCCGCGTCTTCTCGTCGGGAACGCCCGACTTCATCCCGCCCGGACAGACCGTCCGGATCCTCTTCGAGGGAGCGGAGCAGATCTCCCCGGCGGTCGTGGGACTCGTCGGGCCGACGCCGGACCTCGGGGACCTAGGCGTCCCGCCGGGGCTCCCGCAGAAGCGATTCCTCCGGTTCACCGTCGACTTCGACCTGGGGTCGGCCGGCCTCTCGACCGCCACGCCGCGGCCGGAGGTGCGGTTCCTCAAGGTCCCGATCCGGTTCTGACCGCCCGGCCGGGGCCGCGGCTCACTTCGAGCCCGCGGGCCGGCTCGCGGGCTTCGACCCCGCCGCCTCCCCGACCGCCTCGACGACGGCGTCGAGGAGGTCGAGATCGTCCGGGTCGATCTCCTTCGCGAGCGCCGCCATCCGCTTCGCCTCCTCCTTCTTCCCCTGCTTGCGGAGGGCCGTCCCGAGGCGAGCGTAGAGGGGGGCCGAGAGGGGGTCGAGGGTGATCGCCTTGCGGAGGATTTCGACCGCCTCGGCCGGCTTGTCGTCGAGGAGCAGGTTCTCCGCGTACTCCCGGTAGACCATCGGGTTCGTCGAGCCCTTCTCGAGGGCGAGCCGGAAGAACCTCCGGGCGCGGGTCGGCTGTCCCGTCTGGTCGGCCTTGAGAGCGGCCTGCTCGTAGCCGCGCACGGACTCGACCTTCAGCTTCGACTTCACGTACTCGTGCCACTCCTTCTCGAGAGGGCCGAGATCGGCGACGCCGAGGTGCTTCTTGAAGACTCGGACGATCTCGTCCCCGTCGACGGTCCTCCCCTGCCCGTCCCCGATCCGCTTCACGTCCGAATCCCTGCCGAGCGCGAGGAAGAAGCTCTGGAAGCGCTTGGCGTACTTCGGGGTCTCCATCATGAAGTGGACGAACGACCAGCCCCACGAGTAGTTGTCGTAGCCCAGCCGGTTCGCCAGGTAGTCCTCGAGACCGTGCGTCTGGCCCCCCTGGATGTCGGTCAGGACCTCCATGAGACGTCCCTCCTGGATCCTTCCGACCGTCATCTCCTTCCTCGCGGGGTCCCACTGGCTCGCCCCGTAGTACTCCGCCATCGCCTCGTTCACGTTGTGGGGATAGTGGAAGTCGAGGTTGATCAGGTGGGTCAGGTAGTGGTTCGCCTCGTGGAACATCACGGCGGCGGTGAATTCGAAGTCGAGGCGTTCGTAGAAGAAGTTGAGCTCAAGGGGCGGAACGAAACGGTAGTAGGCGAGCGAGCCGGCTCCTCCGCTCACCTGCTGGAACACCTCGAAGTCGTGGTATAGGCAGACCTTCAGCTTCTCCTTCGGCCGCGCGATCCCCCACTTCTTCGTGAAGATGGAGAGGTAGGTCTCCATCAGATCGCGGAGCTTCTCCTGGACTTCGGGGTCGACCGTGTACTCGAACTTGAAGTTCGCGCTCTCGGAGGTGTAGCGGTTGCGCCACTCGCGGTGGGCCTTGGCCGCCTCGAGCTTCTTCTTCTTCTCGGCGAGCCGCTTCCCGACGGCCGCCTCGCGGGCGGCCTTCGTCACCCACTTCCCCTCGAACGGGACGAGCCCCTTCTCGAGCTTCGCCCGCTCCTCCTCGTTCCTCGGCTCGAACCCCGTCTCCCCCTCGATCAGGCAGTCCTTGACGAGCTCGTCCGGGACGTGGACCTCCCCGTTCTTGTAGAGGAGCTTGTAGCCCCCCTCCGCCCGCTCGATCTTCACCCCCTCGACGAAGCGGCCGTCCTTGAGGGCGAGGATGTCGGCCCGGACCGGCGCGGCGGCGAGCCCGAGGAGGAGGGCGGCGGCGGCCCGCACGCCCCTACTCCGCGGCGGAGGCGTAGGCGCGCTCGAAGGCGGCCCACTCCGCCTCGGTCCAGGATCCGAAGACGCGCTTGAGGACCTCCTCGAGCCGCTTCTTCTCCCCCTGCCTGCGCTCCTTGAAGCGCGCCTCCTCCTCCGCTTCCTTCTCCTCCTCCGTCTTCCCCTTCTTCTCCTTCACCTTCGAGGCCGCCTCCTCCGCCGTCTCCTCCTCCTCGAGGACCGCGACGTAGGTCTGCAGGTACTTCTTGAAGAGCTCCTTCGTCTGGGCGGCCTTCGGCCCCGTCCAGAGGAAGCGGAGGAAGGTCCCGCACTGGACCCAGGAGTCCTCCACCTTGGACATCTCCGAGTCGTCCGCTCCGAGGAGGGTGCGCGCCGTCGCGAGCCTCCCCTTCTGCCGGATGTCCCGGAGCCTCTCCCGGTCCCACTCGTCGGGCTTGAACTGGACCTTTCCCCCCTTCGCGCTCGCGCTGGAGAAGACGTGGCTGATCCCCTCGTTCAACCAGGGGGGCATCCCCCAGCGCAGCCGCGGGTTCTTGTCGGCGAACCAGGGGTTCGCCAGCTCCCCGTTCATGTTCCAGAACGCGGACCCCCAGCCCTCCCGGTCCTTGAAGGTCGCGATCTCGAAGGAGTTCACGAACGAGATGTCGCTCGACTGGCCCTGGAAGGAGCTGTACTCCTCGCGGTCCTTGCAGATCCGGAGGATCGCCGGGCCCGGCACCCCGTCGCCGACCCAGGCGCAGTTCTGCCCGAGCCAGCCGACGAGGGCCTCGGCCTGCTCGAGGACGCGGGCCGTGTAGCGGTCGTCGGTGTGGGAGAAGGCGTGGAAGTTCCGGGTGTTCTTCTTGGTCCACCCCTCCGGGAGCCGCCCCTCGGCCTCCTTGACCGCCTGCTCGAAGAGGGCGGCGCGCTTCAGGGCGCGCTCGGCGGGGCTGCTCTTGCCGATCTCGAAGATCGTGTCGAATCCGAGGTCGTCGTCCCCGGCGCGCGCGGTCACGGATCCCTTCCGCGGGATGAACTTGAAGCTCTTCAGGCACCGCGTGAACTCGGGGGCGAGCTTCTCCCACCAGTCCTCGAGGACCTCGAAGTGGACGGCCCACTCCGCGTCCTCCCCCTTGAAGACCCACGCCACCGCCCGTCGGGGGACGGTGAGCTTCTCGAACTTGATCTCGTAGCAGGTCGCCGGGATCCCGTTGACCGTCGTCTCCTCCTCCTTGTCGAAGAAGTACCCGCCGTAGGAGTTCTTCTCGATGTAGGACTTGTAGTCGACGTAGTCGCTCTTGAACCGGACGGAGATCGCCGTCCCGTCCTCCTTCTTCTTCACCTTCGGCCCGCGGTCCTTCACGACCTCGGCCGGGAAGAGGATCACCCGCATCTCGGGGGTGTGGAGGTACCCCCATTCCTTCTTCGTCTGGTACTCGCGGTTCGAGAGGTACTTGGCGACCATCCACCTCTCCCCCGCCGCGAGCGGGACCGCCTTCCAGTCCTTCGGCACCTGGATCTGGAACCCGAGCTCCTCGTCCTTGTGAAGCCCCCCCGACTGTGCCGGGGGAATCGCCGCGGGGAGCGCGGCCAGCGCGAGCGCGAATCGTCCGAACATCGGTCCCTCCTCGAGGGGGCCGGAGCATGCTAGCCACCCCTACGGGGCCCGGGAAGGTCCGTCGGGGACGCCTTCCCGCTACCCTGCGTGGACCCCCGCAGGAGGACCCCATGCCGACCTACGTGCGCCTCGTGAGGATGACGGAGCAGGGGCTCCGCAGCGCCTCGAGGATCGACGAGATGATCGCCGACGCCCACAGGGTCTGGGAGGCGTCCGGCGTGAGGATCGTGCAGGCGTTCGCGACCCTCGGCTCCTACGACATCGTCGCGGTGGCCGAGGCCCCCGACGACGCGGCGATGGCGAGGGCGTCGGCCCTCGTCGCCGGGCAGGGGAACTTCCGCGCGGAGACCTGCCCCGCCGTCCCGCTCCGGGAGTTCGCGCAGGCGGTGAAGCGCTAGGTCCGGGGGGGAGCTCCCCCCCCGCTGCCGCCCCCCCGCGTCGTTGACAGGTCGCCGCCGCGGCGCGACAGTGGAGGCTCGATCGGGCCTTCGGCGGTCGCTCCGGCGGCGGGAACGCCCCCGGCGTAGGCGCGTCCGGAGGACCGGTGATGGGAGGGCAGCGAGGGCCCGCCAGGCCTTCGCGAGGTCCTTCCGCTCCCCCCGGGGCCGCGACCCGGTGCCCGGCTGCGGGGGAGGAAGCGCGGCGCCGGGAAGAGAGTCGAGCGCTCATGCGGTCCCACGCCTCTTCCCTCCCCTTCGTGCGCCTCCGCGCCCTCGGCGCGGTCTCCCTCGCCTTCGTCGCGCTCCTCGCCGCCGGGGCTCCCGCCCAGCCTCCCCCGAACGACAACTGCGCGGGTGCGATCCCCGTCTTCGACGGGTCAAACGGCCCCTTCGACAACACGGGGGCGACGAACGGGTCCGTGAGCGCCTCCTGCGGCTTCGGGGGGGCGGCCGGCTCCCGCGACGTCTGGTTCAGCTACGTGTCGACGTGCAGCGCGACGCTCATCGTCAGCACCTGCGACACGCTCGGAGGGACGACGACGCTGGGGGACACGATCCTCTCCGCCTACGCGACCTGCGGAGGCGCGGAGCTCGCCTGCACGGACGACTCCGGGTGCGGGCCGACGGGCTACCTCTCGACGATCTCCTTCCCGGCGACGGCGGGGACCCTGTACCGGATCCGGGTGGCGAGCTATTCCCCGAGCGCGAGCGGGTCCTTCTCGATCACGATCTCCTGCTCGGGGGCCCCCTCGAACGACAACTGCGCGGCGGCGACCCCCGTGGTGGACGGGTTGAACGGCCCCTTCGACAACACCGGGGCGACGGACAGCGCCGCGGCCGCCTCCTGCGGCTACAACGGATCGCCCGGCTACAACGACGTCTGGTTCTCCTACACGGCCACCTGCACGGGGACGGTCCTCGTCGACACCTGCGACACCGGGGGAGGGACGACGACCCTCGACGACACGATCCTCACGGCCTACGCCACCTGCGGGGGAGCCGAGCTCTCCTGCAGCGAGGACACCTGCGCCCTCCTCTCGGCGATCCCCTTCTCCGTGACCGCGGGCCAGACCTACCGGATCCGCGTCTCCGCCTACGCGAACGGCGGGCTCGGGACCTTCTTCCTCACGATCACGTGCGGCGGCACCGTCGACTTCGGCGACGCGCCTGCCGCCACGGCGGGGCTCGTCAGCCAGGCGAACTCGGGATCCGACGAGCGGCTCGGCGCCGCGGTCACGACGGAGGGGAATCCCCTCCCCGCCTGGTTCGGGGACGGCGGGGACGACGGCATCGTCTCCGCGATCGACCTCTTCCCGACGAGCCTGAACGCGACGATCGTCGTGAGCGCCTCGAACCCCTCGGGGACCTTCGTCGACTACGTCGGCCTCTGGTACCGGCGGAGCGGCGTCGGACAGGCCTTCGACATCGGCCTCGACGCGGTCGGCGCCGTCACGGGCCCCGTCGGGCCCGTTCCGACGACGTTCACGTTCGGTCCCTTCCCGACCTTCGGCGACTGCCCCCCCTCCCCCTACGTGCGCCTGCGCCTCTCGCGCGATCCCAACGACATGTCGGCTCCGACGGGGGCCGGCGCCTTGGGCGAGGTCGAGGACTACATCCTCGTCGGGTCGGGCGGCCCCAACACGAACGCCCTGTCGGGGATCGGCTTCTCCGACGCGGGGGACGCGCCGCTCCCCTATCCTCCCGCCGCCGCCCGCACCCTCGTGAGCGAGCGGCTCGGGGCGGCCTCGGACGGGGACGCCAACTCGCCCGTCGGGTTCCCGACGACCGGTGCCGCCGCGTGGAACGACGACGGCGCCGATGACGACGGCATCGTCCGGATCGACGGCCTGACCCCCGGCGGGTCGGCGACGGTCACCGTGTTCGGGATCGACCCCGCGGGGACCTTCACCGACGCCTTCGCCGTCTGGATGGACTTCGACGGCGACGGGAACTGGGACGAGCCGGGCGAGGCCTTCGCGCCCGTCTTCGAGGACATCGGACCCGCCGGCTCCAACGTCACGCTCGGCCCGCTCGCCGTCCCGGCCTCCGCGGTCGACCCCGTGCCGACCCGGATCAAGATGAACTACTACGGCGGGGAGAGCTCGGAGGCCTACACCGCCGCGGGCGCCTCGGCGAGCTACGGCGAGATCGAGGACTACCTGCTCCATCTCCAGCAGGGCGCGCCCTGCAACTCCGGCGGCGGAGGCGCTCCCGCCGCCTGGGCCGACGACCCGCCCCGGGTCGGGCTCCCCTTCACCTGGAGGATGGCCGGACTGGTCCCGGGCGCCCCGGCGCTCTTCGTGATCGACGCGGCGTCGCTCCCGCCGATCGATCTCGCGCTCCTCGGGGCGCCGATCGCCCCAGGGGTCTGCTTCCTCCGCGTCTTCCCGACGATCCTCGCGAGCACCGGGCCGGCGGACCCGGCGGGGAACCTCGCCGTGACGGTCCCGGTCCCCCCCGATCCCGCGCTCGTCGGGGCGACGGTCTACCTCCAGAACTTCCAGTTCGCCTTCGCGCCGGGGCTCGTGATCCTCGGGACGAACTTCCTCGGGTTCACGATCATCCCTGCCTGAGATCGGTGGGCCCCGCAGGATTCGAACCTGCGACCCACGGATTATGAGTCCGCTGCTCTGACCGGCTGAGCTAGGGGCCCGTCGCGAGCGGGCAGTGTAGTCCCCCCCTCCCTCGCGAGGGGGGGACGCTCCCCCCGATCCCGACCTACCGGCTCGACCGGCCGGCGTCCTTGCCCGGCGTCGGGAGCTGGACCCGCACGCTCACGACCTCCCCGGCGCTGGCCGGGGTCCCCGCCTTCGGCGACTGGTCCTTCACGATCAGGTCGCCGGGGAGCGAGCCGGGCCTCTCCGGGTCCGAGGAGAAGTCGCTCCTGAACTCGGCGAGGAAGGCGCCGGCCCCCGCCGCCCACGCCCGCGCGTGCTCGAGCGAGCCGTTGACGAGGTTCGGGACGTGGACGGTCTGGATCTCGAGCCTCAGGGGGATCCGGCATCCGCCGAGGAGGAGGAGGATCGCGAGGACGCCCGCGGGCGGGCTCGGGGCTCCTCCTCGAGCGCGGGCGTCCGGCATGGAGGCCGTTTCGGACCTCCTCCCCCGGGGTCTTGACCCGCCCGGACCTCGGGGCCGAGGCGGTCCCCCGGCCGGCGACGAATCGCGAACCGTGGGCTAGCATCCGACCCGGCCTTCCCATGGGTGATGGATCGACGGTGACCGCGGCGCGACCGGACATCTCCACCGTCATGCTGGCCTGGAACCGCCTGCCGCTCTCGAAGCTCTGCCTCGCCTCCTACCTCGAGACGATCTCCGTCCCGCACGAGCTGTTCGTGATCGACAACGCGTCGACCGACGGCACGCGCGAGTGGGTGCAGTCGCTCCACGGTCGCCCCGGGATCACGGGCCTCGTGCACACCGAGCGCAACGAGCCCGCGACGGCCCTCAACCGGACCCTCGCCTTCTGCAGGGGTCGCTACCTCCACATCATGGAGAACGACTACGTCTACGCCCCCGGCTGGGACCGCTACGTGCTGGACCGATTCGGGCGCATCCCGAGACTCGGCCAGCTCGGCGCCACGCGGCCCCGCCCCCGCGCGCGCGGTCCCCATCACGAAGGGCTCGTCTTCCTGGCGCGGGACAACGTCTGCACGACCTCCGTGCTCCGACGGGAGGTCTTCTTCGACGACGGCGTGCGCGTGTCCGGGCACTACCTCGGCAACTGCTATCCCGACGACCACGCCCTGTCCGAGCAGGTTCGTCGCGCCGGCTGGTGGGTCGCGTGGCCCGACGCCGATCTCGCGCGCAACCTCGGGCACGAGAAGGAGGAGTTCCGCCGCGACCCGGATTACTACCTCCGCGACTACTCCCTCAAGCTGTTCTCCGCGTCGCGGATCGCCAGCCACGCGCGGCGCGCGCTGCGCCTCGACTTCCACGGAGCCTCCGACGTCGTGGCGCCCCTCGTCCGGGTGCTCTGGATGAAGTTCCGCCGCGATCTCGCGGGGCGACGGTAGCGCGACGGCGCGCTCCGCGCCGGAGGTCGGGGCGGGGCCCTCGACGGACGCGGCCCTCTTTGCCGCCCCCCCTGAATCCGAATACGATTCGCATTCGTATCGGACCCCATCCCGGAGACCCCCCATGGCGCCGGCGACCCCGGCTCCCCCCGGCGTCCACCCTCCGAAGCAGGCGCGCAGCGGGGCGACGAAGGAGCGGATCGTCGAGGCGGCGCTCGAGCTCCTCGACCGCAAGCCCCTCTCCGAGGTCGGCGTCGCCGAGATCGCGCGCCGGGCCGGCGTCTCCGTCGGCGGCTTCTACGCCCGCTTCGCGAGCCTCGACGCCCTCGTCTTCACCTTCGAGAACGACTTCTTCGAGCGGCTCCTCGGCGAGGTCGAGGGGGCCCTCGATCCCGGGCGCTGGGAGGGGCGGCGGATCCCGGAGATCGTCGAGGCCTACATCCGGATGGCGGTCACCGCGTTCCGCCGCCATCGCGGCCGGATGCGCCAGGTGGCGCTGCGGAGCCGGCGCGCCGCGGACCCCGCCTTCCGGGAGCGCGTCAACGCCGTCAACCTCCGCCTCCACGGCGCCCTGCGGGCGCTCCTGCGCGCGCGCCGCGACGAGATCGCGCACCCCGATCCCGAGGGCGCGATCGACCTCGGCCTCACGATGGTCTCCGCGGCCATGCGCGAGACGATCCTCTTCCCGGAGATGTGCCGGCACCTGAACTCCTTCCCGGACGACGCGCTCGTCCGGGAGCTGACCCGGGCCTACGTCGCTTTCCTCGGCATCCCGACCCGTGCGCGCCCGACACGGAGGAGACGAACGTGATCGCAGCCCTCCCCCTCCTTCTCTCCGCCTCCCTTCTCCTCCCCCCCGACCGCATCACGAACGAGGAGGCCTCGCGCCGCGTCGACACGATCCTCTCGGAGGGGAAGGTCGCGGGCGCTCCTGGGCTCGTCGCCGCGGTCGTCCGCGACGGAGTCGTGGCCCACCGCGGAGCCGTCGGCGTCGCCCGCGCCGGCGAGGAATCGCCGCTCGACTCGCGCACTCCCTTCTACATCGCGTCGGTCTCGAAGCAGTTCACGGCGGCCTGCGTCCACCTGCTCGCCCTGGCCGGCCGACTCTCCCTCGACGAGGACGTCCGGGCCCTCGTGCCCGAGCTTCGCACCCTGCCCCGAGCCGCCACGGTGCAACAGATCCTCAATCATCGGAGCGGCATCCGAGACTTCTACGAACTCCTCCTCGCGAAAGGCGAGGACCTCGACGCGCTCGCCGATCCCAAGCCGATCCTCGATCTCCTCGCCCGCCAGAAGGAGCTGTGCTTCGAGCCCGGGACGCGCTTCCTCTACTCGAACTCCGGCTACCCGATCCTCGGCGAGATCGTGCGGCGCGCGAGCGGGAAGCCGCTCGCGGCGTTCGCCGCGGAGAACCTCTTCGCGAAGGTCGGCATGAAGGACTCGCGATTCCGGGACGACGCGTCGGCGTCGATCCCGCGGCTCGCCGCCGGTCACGACCTCGTCGGCGACCGGCAGGTCCCGCGCGAGGGCCGCTTCGCGCTCGTCGGCCCTGGCGGTGTGGTGACGACGCTCGAGGATCTCCTCCTGTGGGATCGGAGCCTCGACGCGAGGACGCTCGGCGGGCCGCTCGTCGACGCTCTGCAGACCGCCGCGCCGCTGCGCCCCGACGACGTCGTCGACGCCGCGATCGGGCCCTACGCGGGCGGTCTCTTCGTCGGCCGCTATCGCGGCCACCGCACGGTCCGCCATTCGGGCGGCAGCTTCGGCTACAAGGCCGAGTTCCTGCGGCTTCCCGACGATCGCCTCACGGTGATCGTCCTGGCGAACGCCTCGCGCGTCGACGCGACGGGGATCGCCGAGCGGATCGCGGACGTCTACCTCGGCGAGTCGGGGGAGGCGCCCGCGCCGCCCTCCGCGCCCCCGCTCGCCGAGTTCCGCGCCTTCGCCGGGGCCTACCACGATCCGGCGTCGCACCGCACCTGGGTGCTGACGCCGAAGGACGACCACGTGAAGGCGGTGACGCTCGGCACGCTCCCCATCCGCCTCCGGGCCGCCGGACCGCGCCTGCTCCGATCGACCGGCACGCCCGTGGTCTCCGAGTTCCGGTTCGAGGAGGGGGATCGGCCCGCCCGACTCCTCGTCACCGTCGATGGGCGAGCGGACGGATCGTTCGGGGCGCGGAAGATCGCGCCGCTCTCCGCCGACGACGCCTCCGCCATCGCCGGGAGCTATCGGTGCGACGAGATCGACGCGACGGTCGTCTTCGAAGCCGCCGGCCCGCGCCTCGCGTGGGCCTCGCCGAAGCCGAGCTTGCCGATCCCGCCGTTCGTCTCGATCGGGGGGGACGTCCTCATCTCCGACGTGGGCGCGCAGATCGAGTTCGAGCGCGACGCCCAGGGCCGCGTCACCGGCGGGCGCCTGTCCCTGAATCGCGCGTGGGGGCTGCGTCTCGTGAAGAGCTAGCGGATCCAGATCGGACGCCGCCGACCCTTGGGGGTGAGGGGGAGGGAGAGCCGGATCTCGGAGGTTCCGCCGACGGATGGGGAAGTCCCGTAAGACCCTGCCGGTCTTAACGTTGGAACCGACCCCGGACCCGGACCGTTCTCTCGTGGCGGACTTCGCCTCGGGACGTCGCATTACCCCCCTGGAATGCGAGTCACCCCCATCCCCAAGAGGCTCGGGAAGGAGGTGGATCCCCCCTTCCCTCTGAGGAGGATCCCCGCCGCCGAGCCGGCACCGAACAAGGGTGCGCGCTACCCCGCGAAAGGACCAGCCGCCATGAGAGACCCGAGAGATCCCCGCCTCCCGTCCTCGACGCCCGGCGCGCCGGTCCGGCGCGTCGTCGCCCTCCTCCTCGCGACGGCCGCCCTCGGCGGCGTCGCCGGAGCGCAGCCCCCGAACGACTACTGCCCCTGGGCCATCCCGATCACCGACGGATACAACGGCCTCTTCTCGAACGTTGGCGCGAGCCCGCTCAACACGCTCCCGATGGGGTGCTCGCTGTCGAACAGCGCCGTGTGGTTCGTGTACCAACCCGGCTCGTCCGGGACGAGGAACTTCTCCACGTGCGGGACGGGTGGGTCGCTCGGCGACACGGTCATTCAGGTCCTGAACGGCACGGCCCTGTACTGCGCGGGGCCCATTCCGTTGGCCTGCAACGACGACGCCTGCGGCACGCTTCGTTCGTCGGTCACGGTCAACGTCACCAGCCTCTCGATCTACTTCATTCGCGTCGCAGGCGGGGGTTTCTTCTCCCAGGGCACGTTCGGGATCATGGTGACGGGGCCGCAGCCGCCGAACAACGAGTGCGTCGGCGCGATCGAGGTCTTCGGCGGGGAAATCTACAGCAATCGGTTCGCGACCAACTCCGGGAGCGTGGCCGCCTTCTGCAACCTCTCTTACAACAGCGACGTGTGGTTCAAGTGGGTCGCCACCTGCACCGGGTATGCGACCTTCTCGACGTGCCAGGACCCGCCGCTGACGGTCCCGTATGACCCGCTCCCCAACACCGTCATCCAGGTCCTAAGCGGGACCTGCGGATCGCTCGTCGGGATCGGGCAGAACTGCAACGACGATGCCTGCGGCTCGAACGGTTTGAAGTCCAGGATCACCGTGCCCGTGACGGCCGGCACGACCTACTTCATCCGAGTGGCGGAATGGGGTTCGACGCCGACCTACGGGGAGTTCACTCTGGGGATCGACTGCTGCCCCGGTTCGTTCACCTCGATCCCCACGGGCTGTGGCGCCACGGCGACGCTCTTCGCCTCGGGAACCCCCTGCCCCGGGGGAGCGGTCAGCTACTCCTACGCCGGGACCACCGACCCTCCGCTGATCTGGATCGGCCTTCCGACCTCGATCCCGCTCTGCCCTCCGGCCTCCTGCGTCCTCGGCGCCAGCCAGCTCGTGGTCCTTGCCACGGGCGGTATCGACGCCGCCGTCCCGAACGATCCCGCCCTCTCGGGACTCACGCTCGCGGTCCAGGCCGCGGAGTTCGCCACCAGCGGCGGTTGCGGGCCTCCGTTCTTCGGCGTCGATTTCACCGTGTCGAACACGATCGTGACGACGATCGGGTAGGACCGCGCAGACCCGCCGACCTTCGCGCGGGGGCGCGACGACCAGCGGACCGCCGCAGGCGTCGCGCCCGCGCGCGGGTCCACGCGAGGAGGACTATGCTCCTCCGGGGAGGACCCCGAGTCGGACGAAGGCACGGATACCTGGATGGGCGACCCCTTGAGGAAGGACGGCCGGCACGAACGGGAGGTCGACCTCTTCGACCGCGCGTGCGACCTTTCGCCGGCGGACAAGGAGACCTTCCTGGACCGGGAGTGCGCCGGGGATCCGGGGCTGCGGGCGCGCGTCGCGAGGCTCCTCGAACGGGACACGCAGTCGGGCACGGATCTCGACCGCCCGGCGGTCTCGGCGCTCGCCCACGCGCCCGCTCCTCCGGAGGTGCCGGAGCGAGTCGGGGCCTACCGGATCCTCGAGGAGCTCGGCCGCGGCGGGATGGGGGTCGTCTACCTCGCCGAGCAGGAGAGCCCCAAGCGACGGGTCGCCCTGAAGGTGCTGCGCCCCGGCCTCCTCGACCGGGGCCTCCTGCGCCGCTTCGAGCACGAGGCGCTCGCGTTGGGCTGGCTCAGCCATCCGGGCATCGCGCAGATCTACGAGGCCGGTCTAGCCGAGACGCCTCGCGGGCCCGAGCCCTTCCTCGCCATGGAGTGGGTCCAGGGGGAGCCGCTCACCCGGTGCGCCGATCGACTCGGGCTCTCCGTCGAGGCGCGCCTCGAGCTCCTCGCGCGGGTCTGCGACGCCGTCGAGCACGCCCACCAGAAGGGGGTGATCCACCGCGACCTCAAGCCCGGCAACATCCTCGTCGACGGCAGCGGCCAGCCGAAGGTCCTCGACTTCGGCGTCGCCCGGATCACGGAGTCCGACCTCCAGGCGACGACGCTCCACACCCGCGCCGGGGAGATCGTGGGCACGCTCGCCTACATGAGCCCCGAGCAGCTCTCGGGGCGGCCGGAGGCGGTCGACACCCGCTCCGACGTCTACGCGCTCGGCGTGATCGCCTACGAGCTCCTCTCCGGACGGATGCCCCACGACCTCGAGGGAAGATCCCTCCCCGAGGTGACGCGCCTCCTCGTCGAGAAGGACCCCGTCCGGTTGAGCAGCGTGCGCCGCGAGCTCCGCGGCGACGTCTCCACGATCGTCGGGAAGGCGATCGAGAAGGAGAAGGAGCGCCGCTACGCGTCGGCGCGGGAACTGGGCGGCGACCTGCGGCGGACCTTGCGCGACGAGCCGATCCTCGCCCGCCCCGCGAGCGGCTTCTACCAGCTCCGGAAGTTCGCCCGGCGCAACCGGGGCCTGACCGCGGGCGTGTCCCTCGCCGCGCTTGCGCTCGTCGCGGGGACGATCGTTTCCCTCCGCCAGGCCCGGATCGCGAACACGGCGGGGCAACGGGCGGGCCGGCAGAAGGACATCGCCGAAGGAGAGCGGGCCCGCGCGCTCCGCGCGGCCTACCGCGCGACGATCGCCGCGGCGGCCGTGGCGGTCGAGCACGCCGACTTCGCCACGTGCAGGACCCTCCTCGAATCGGTCGCTCCGGCGGACCGCAACTGGGAGTGGCGCCATCTCGCGCGCCGCGGCGACACGACGATCGGCCGCATCGAGAGAGCCGAGCCCTTCCTCGACGCCCTCCTCGATCCGTCCGGAAAGGACCTGATCGCCGTGAGCACGGTGGGCGAAGTCCTCCGCTGGGAGCTGCCGGATCTCGAGGCCCGCAGAACCCTCCGCCTCGAGGAGGTCCCGACCGGGCCCGCCGCGATCCGCCGCGACGGGAAGTCGCTCGCGGCCGTCCTCGGACCCGAGGGAAAGCGCGTCGGCCTCTTCGACCTGGACACGGGGAAACGGCTCGCCGAGACCGCGGCGGAGGAGGCGAGTCTCTCGCTCCTCGCCTTCTCTCCCGACGGGACGCGGGTCGTCTTCGGCGGCCACGGGGCGTACCTGTGGAATCCGGCGAGCGGCGAGGCGCCCGGGAGGATCGGGGGCCAGTCTTTCACGGCGCTCGGTTTCAGCGCCGACTGTCTCCGCGTCGCGAGCGGATACGGCTCGCCGTCCGACGGGGCGGGGTGGTTCCTCGCCTACGACGCGCGGACCCGGGCGTCTCTCGGTCGGCCTCACTACGACTCCGGCTCGCCGGTCGCGGACGTCGCGCTGAACGCCGACGGATCGCTCCTCGCAGTCGCGTACGGGGAGAAGCGCGTCCGCCTCTTCGAGGTGGAGGAGCGCCGCCTGCGGGACGGGCTCGAGGGACACAGAGGCCCGGTCTGGTCGGTCGCGTTCGACGCCAGGGGGGAACGCCTCGCGAGCGCCTCGGACGACGAGACGCTCCGCCTTTGGGATCCCCGCACCGGAGCCCCGCTCGCCGTCCTCGGCGGGCTCCTCGGGAGGCCGCGCGACGTCGGCTTCAGCGAGGACGGATCGCGCCTCCTCGCGCGCACGGATCGAGGGATTGCGCTCTGGTCGACGGAAGCGGCGGACGTCGTCCTGCGCGGACATCCGAGCTACGTCTACGCGGTCGGTTTCGTCGGCGCCGGCGCGCGGATCGTCTCGGGTTCCTTCGACCACGATCCGCCTCTGGGACGCCCACTCGGGAGATTCCCTCTGGGAGCGGCGCCCCGCGGAGGGACGGCTCTTCGCGCTCGCCGCGGCGGGCGCGGCGCCCATCTTCGCCTCCGCTCATGGCGCCCTCGTGCGGGTATGGGATGCCGACGCTGGCGAGGTGCTGCGCCAGTTCGAAGCGGAGGACGGCGAGATCTTCCTCGACCTCGGGCTGTCCGCCGACGGCTCCCTCCTCGCGGCCCGCCGAGCGACCAGCGTGACCGTGTGGAGCGCGCGCACCGGCGAGGTCGTCCGATCGTGGTCGAGTCCCGACGTCACCCCCTACCCGGCCGTCGCCATCTCCCCGGCAGGAGATCGGGTGACGGCGGACCTGGGGCGCGGGCCGATCGCCCTCTGGAGCGTCGGGACGGGGGAAGAGATCGCCAGACTCCTCGGGCATTCCGGACCGGTCGAGGGCCTCGCCTTCAGCGCAGACGGAGCGCTCCTCGCGAGCGGGGCGGCGGACCGGACGGTTCGCCTCTGGGACGGGCGCACGGGAGCCCCGCGGTGGGCGTCGGAGGGACATGCCGACCGCGTCTACGCTCTCGCCTTCTCTCCCGACGGGACGCGCCTCGCCTCCGGGTCGAACGACACGACCCTCCGAATCTGGGACGTGCCTTCGGGAGAGGCGGTCGCCCACCTGCGGGGACATTCCGACTACGTCTTCTCCGTCGCGTTCTCCCCCGACGGGTCGAGGCTGGCGAGCGGCTCGGGGGACCACACGCTGCGGATCTGGGACGCCGAACCGATGCGGATCCGCTGGCCCGCCGCCGTGCGATCGCGGCGTGCGCGCTCGGAGGGGGAGCCCGCCGTCCGCGCGCTGCTCGAGGCGGAACCCGACCGCGCACAGGCGGCGAAAAGGCTCCGGGAAGATCCCTCGCTCGACCCGCTCCGCCGCGAGGCGTCGATCCAGGCGCTCCTCCGGCTCGCCGGCGAGCTCGGCGGCGGCCGGTAGGCGCGCTCACTCCTTCTCGGGGGCGAGGGCCTCGGCGAGCCAGGCGCGCGCGAAGCGCCACTCCCGCTCGACCGTCCGTTTCGAGGTGCCGAGGAGGAAGGCCACCGACTCGACCGGAAGCCCCCCGAAGAAGCGCATCTCGACGATCCTCGCCTGGCGCTCGGAGAGCGCCGCGAGCTTCCCGAGCGCGGCGTCGAGCGCCACGAGGTCGGGGCCCCCTTCGGCGCCGGAGGCGATCCCCGTCTCGAGCTCGACCCGGCGCCAGCCTCCCCCCCGCTTCAGGCGCTGCCTCCCGCGCGCGTGCTCGACCAGGATCTGTCGCATGGCCCGGGCCGCGACTCCGAGGAAGTGGGCGCGACCCTTCCACTCGACCGGGTCGACGTCGACGAGGCGGAGCCACGCCTCGTGCACGAGGGCCGTCGCCTGCAGCGTGTGGCCCGACCGCTCGCGGTCGAGGTAGGCCCCGGCCAGCCGCCGCAGCTCGTCGTAGACGAGGAGGAAGAGCGCCTCCGCGCTTCCCGCCTCCCCGCGCTCGAGGGCGCGGAGGGCCAGGGTTCCCTGGCGGACCCAGGAATCGGGTTCGCCCTTCGCCGGGACGGGACGATCCTCCGCCACGAGGGAATCGTCGCCCGGGGAGGCGCGCGGTGGAACCCTCCCCACCTCCGCGCGGTCCCGCGCGCGCCCCCCCCGCGGCGCTCCAGCCAGGGATCTCCGATGGCCGAGACAGGGGCGCCCTGGAAGGGAACATGAGGACCTGGACCGCCGCCGCGCTCGCGCTCGCGTTCCAAGGCTGCGCCGAAAAGCAGGGCTCGGAGAAGCTCTCCGGCGCGATGAAGCCGGACATCCCGGTCTACGAGCCCTCGACGCTGGAGGACCGCGAGGACGCCTCGTACCAGGCGGGGATGGACTTCGACAGCCTGAAGTCCTACCACGCCTACCACTGGTCGCTTCGGTCCCCCGACCCCCTGGAGAAGGTCGTCGCCTACTACCGGACTCTCGCCCTCCCGGAGGAGGAGGACGAGTTGGACCTCGGGGACGAGCTGGAGGAGGAGGAGACGGAGCTCCATCTCGAGCTGCCGCCGGGGGACTCCGACTCCGTGTCGGTCACGATCCAGCTGAAGCCCGCGAAGGGCGGGGGGACCCGGTTCACGTTGCGGGAATCGGTCCTCGCCGAACGGCGCGGCTGACCGGCCGCCGGCGATCCCCGCCTGGGGGCTTCGCCCCTCCTCAGGGCTTCCGGCAGACGAAGGCGATCCGACGCGGGATCGCCCACTCCTCCGACTCGACCTCGCGCGCCTCCACCTCGAAGCCGATCTCCCCGAGGCTCCGCGGGAGGTCGCGCCCGTAGTGCCGGTGGACAAGGGTCCGGCCCGCGTGGTACTCGGCGGGGAGGAGGCACCGCTCCCCCGACTCGGGAATCTCGATGCGGACGAGAGTCTCCTGCCCGGGATCGGGATTGCAGGCGAAGGGGAGGGCCGCCTGGACGGCGGTTCTCTACGGGGCTCGCGGGATCCACCCGCGGGACCCCTCTTCCGTCGGAGGATCGATCGCAGCACGCCCGATCCGCGCAGACCCCGCCCCGCGGATAGAGTTCCCGCCTCGATGGCCCCGACTCGCGCGCGAACCTTCCGATCGTCCGGCCCGCCTCGCGCGCCGATCGACGAGGCGCTCACGCGACTCCGGCAGGGAGGGATCGTCCTCAACGGCGCGGAGCTGCGCGCCTTCCACCGCTCCTTCCCCCGGATCTACAACCACTACGCCGGACACTTCGCCCTCGCCCCCGGGATGGGACGCCGGAAGCTCGAGGCCTACGCCATGATCGAGGCGCTCGAGACGGTCTACATCTCCGAGATCCCGCGACTCCTCGGCCTGTCCGCCGCCGCCATCCACCGCCGCTTCCGCCTCTTCCACGACCGCCTCCTCCACTGACGGCGCCGGCCTACTTGGGGAGGAGGCCGCGGTCGAGGTGGTAGCGCATCCCGTCCGCGAGGACGTGGACGGCGAGGCCGACTCCGGTCGAGGGATCCCCCTTCTTCGCGCGGACCGGATCGGCCTTGCGCGCGTCGACGACGACGGCGTTGCCGCGACCCTCGACGACGAATGAGCGGTCCGCGACGATCACCGCCGTCCCCTCGTCGATCCCGACGCCGACGAGTTCGGGACGGTCGAGCACGGCTCCGAGGAGCCGGTTGAAGCGGCGGCGCTTGAGGAAGTGCTGGTCGACGATGACCTCGGGCCAGAGGGCGAGCCCCTCGACGATCTCCGTCGCTCCCCCCGTCACGCTCTCGAGGTCCGCCTCGCCGGTGATCATCGCCTTCGACATCGCGGCGGCCCCGGCGCTGGTGCCGCCGACGACCGCCCCTTCGACGTAGCGGGCGCGGATCGCCTCCGGGAGCCCCGTTCCCGCCAGCGCCTTCACGAGGCGGTTCTGGTCCCCGCCTCCCATCCAGATCAGGCTCGCGCCGCGCACGGAGGCGAGGGCCGCGGCAGGGTCGGCGAGGTCGAGGATCGAGACCTTCGACGCGCCCGCCCCCTTCCACATCTCGGTCGAGGACTTCCCGGCGTCGGGCTGGGCCGAGGCCTGCGGGACGATGAGGACCGATGCGTCGGGCCCGCCGGCCAGCTCCAGCGCGTGGCGCGGAACGGACTCCGGGATCGATCCTCCGCCGACGATCACGAGCCGCCCCTTCGGGGCGTCGCCGGCCGGAAGGAACGGGTCGGACTCCGACCCGACGTCCGGGGGGGACTCGGGGAGGCCACGGCCCACGTGGGTCGTCCCCCGTCCGTCGTGGGCGAGGGAGGCCGAGGCGAGGAGGGACCAGGCGAGCGGGGCGAGGCGCATGCGACGGGCGTCGGGCGGACCGTTTCTACCGCTCCGCTTCTCCGTCGGAAAGCCGTCCGCTCGACGCCAGGGGCGCGCGGGACTACGAGAGGAGTCGCGTGAACGCCGCCGCGATCCTCCTTCCCGGCGACGCCGCGGTGCTCGCCGCGCGGCTTCAGATGGCGTCTACGCTCGCGTTCCACGTCGTCCTCGCCTGCCTCGGCGTGGGGCTCCCCGTCCTCCTGCTCGTCGCCGAGGGGAAGTTCCTCCGGACGGGGGACGAGGGATGGCGCACCCTCGCGCGGCGCTGGTCGAAGGCCTTCGCCGTCCTCTTCGCGGTCGGGGCCGTCTCCGGCACGGTCCTCTCCTTCGAGCTCGGCCTCCTCTGGCCGCGCTTCGTCGGGAC
>JAKEFM010000099.1 GCA_022616055.1 Planctomycetota bacterium | reverse complement strand
GGCCCAGTCCTCGGCGAAGCGCCTCGCGTTCTCGGGAGTCCGGGACCAGACACGGACGTCCCGGATCGGGCGGACGAGAGTCATCGCCTCGAGGTGGCTCCCCGCCTGGACTCCCGAGCCGAGGATGGCGAGGGATTTCGCTCCGGGGCGAGCCAGGACCTTCGTCGCGGCGGCGGAGACGGCGGCGGTGCGCGCCTCCGTGATCCACCGTCCCTCGAGGATCGCCTGGAGGCGCCCGGAGCCGGGCTCGAAGAGGAGGACCACGGCGAGGTGGGTCGGCTCCGCCACGTTCCGTGGAAAGAAGGTGACGAGCTTCGCGCCCAGCGCGGCGGGAGAGGAGAGGAAGCCCGGCATCGCGCCGAGGATTCCCCCGTGCGCGGCGACGGGGACGATGGCGCGGAGGGGCTGGACCGCTCCTCCCGTCGAGAACGAACGGAGGGCATCCTCCATCAGTGGGATCGCGTCCCGGATCCCCAGGACCGACCGGACCTCCTCTTCTCGGAGCAGGAGGGTCATTCGCGGAGGATGTCGGCGAGGACGGCCGCGTCGAGATTCCCCCCCGAGACGACGCAGACGACCTTCCCCGCGCCCGCCCGCCCGGCGAGGGCGGCGGCGACCGGGCAGGCGCCCGCCCCCTCCGCGACGATCCGGTTCCGCTCGGCGAGGAGCCGGACGGCGCGCCGGATCTCGGCGACGGGGGAGGGAAGGGAGCCGTCGAGGAGGGAGCGGGCCCGCTCGAACATCCCCGGGAAGACCCCTTTCCCCCCGATCCCGTCGACGAAGTGCTTCACGTAGGGAACGGTCTGGGGCGAGCCCGCGCGGAGCGAGGCGAGGAGCGGGGCGGACTCCTCCACCTCCGCCGCGTAGACCCGGGTCGCGGGCCGGAGCGCCTTCACCGCGGAGGCGATCCCGCAGGCGAGGCCGCCTCCCCCGAAGGGGACGAGGATCGCGTCCGCGTCCGGCAGGTCCTCGAGGATCTCGACGCCGATCGTTCCGTTCCCGGCCATCACGGCGGGGTCGTCGAAGGGGTGGACGAAGGAGCCCTCCATCCCGGGGAAGGAGCGCTCCTCGAAGGTCTTCCACCAGCGGTCGAAGGTGACCTTGACGATGCGGGCGCCGAGGCGCTCGACGGCGGCGGTCTTCGCCGCCGGGGCCGTCTCGGGGACGACGACGGTGCAGGGGACGCCGAGCCGTCGCGCGGCGAGGGCGGCGCCCTGGGCCATGTTGCCCGCGCTCGCCGTCCAGAGGGCCGAGGGGACCTTCGGGAGGGAGCGCACCGCGTTCCAGGCGCCCCGGATCTTGAAGGAGCCTATCGGCTGGAGGCACTCGAGCTTCAGGAAGACGCCCGGGCGGAGCTCGGGCGCCTGCAGGGGGACGAGAGGCGTGCGGAGCGCGACCTCCGAGACGATGGGGCGCGCGCGGCGGATCTCCTCGAGGGGGATCAAGGCAGTCGGGGATTCTAAGGGGCTCTCGAGACTCCTCTTCCCCCTCCGTTGTGTCGACGGGATCGGCTTCGCAGAATGCGGGCGCCGGCCGAACGCGTCCCCCGCGGCGACTTCGCTCCTTCTCCGGAGGATCCCATGACCGAACACGGCCCCGAGATGCCCGCCCCCCCGAAGCCCGGCCCCCACCACGCCCACCTCGCCCCCCTCGTCGGGAAGTGGCGCCTGACGACGAAGTACTTCCCCGCCCCCGGCGCTCCGCCGATGACCGGGACGGGGACGGAGACCGTCCGCCGGAGCCCCGACGGTCTCTGGTTCGTCACGGACCTCTCGACGGACGACGGGACGTTCACCGGCCACGGCGTGAACGGCTACGACACCTTCAAGAAGAAGTACGTCGGCGTCTGGGTCGACTCGATGACGACGAGCCTCCAGATCTCCGAGGGGGACTGCAGCGAGGACGGGCGGGTCCACACCTACCTCTCCCAGGCGACCGATCCGGCGACGGGGAAGACGATCCGGATGAGGCTCCGCTCGGCGATCAGGGACGAGAAGAACCGGACCTTCCAGCTCTACCGGATCGGCCCCGACGGGAAGGAGACGCTCGAGCTCGAGATCGCGGCCGCGCGCACGACGTAGCGCGCGCCTGAATCGGCCTCTCAGGTCGCCGGCGATCCCTCGGGGGTGCGGGCGGAGCGCGCCTCCGCGATCGCCTTGAGCCCCTCGACGAGGAGGAAGAGCGCGAGGGCGAAGAGGAGGACGGAGACGGCTCCGTTCGCGACGAGGGTCGCGGTCGCGCGTCCCGCCGCGAGGGCGGTCCCCGCATCCCACGCCTGCAGGACGAGGGAGGTCGCGGTCACGACGAACACGAACCCCATCGGCAGGAGCGCGAAGAGGAGGGGCCGGCCCGTGCGCGCGAGCCAGACCGAGATCCCGAGGAGGGTGAGCGCCGCGAGGAGCTGGTTCGACGTGCCGAAGAGGGACCAGAAGTTCCGGTAGGCGCCGGGCTCGGCGCTCGCCAGGATCACGGCGGGAGGGAGGAGGGTGATCGCGGTCGCCGCCACCCGGGAGAACCGGGACCGCCAGTCGAAGAGCTCCTGGACGAGGTAGCGGCCCAGGCGCGTGGCGACGTCGAGGGTGTCGAAGACGAAGGTCGAGAACGCCATCGCCCCGAAGGTCGCCGCGAAGCGGCGGTGCTCCTCGCCGATCAGCACGGCGAGGAACCCGCCGAGGCCGTTCCCGTAGATCGTGCCGGGGGCGAGGCCGCTCACGGAGGCCGGGGCGGCGACGACGATCGTCGCGAGGGCGAGGAGCGCGACGAACCCCTCGAGGAGCATGGCGCCGTAGCCGACGGGCCTGCAGTCGGTCTCCCGGTCGACCTGCTTCGAGGTGGTGCCGGAGCAGACGAGGCCGTGGAAGCCCGAGCAGGCCCCGCAGGCGATCGTCACGAAGAGGATCGGGAAGAGGGGGACGGCCGCCCCCGCCGGCGTCTGGACCGTCCAGGCGGTGAACGCCGACTGGCGCGCCTGGAAGCCTCCGAGGAGGACGCCGAGCACGCCGACGGCGAGGGCGGCGTAGAGGACGAAGCCGCCGAGGTAGCCGCGGGGCTGCAGGAGCGACCAGAGGGGGGCGAGGCTCGCGACGAAGCAGTAGGCGAGGATGAGGAGGCCCCAGGCGCGCGCCGGGTTGGCCACCGGAAGCACGAAGGAGGTCGAGACCTGCGTGCCGAGCCAGACGACGAGGAGGGTCGCCGGGACGAAGAGAGCGGTCGCGACGAGGAGGCGCGGCCGGAGGAAGCGCAGGACGAGTCCCATGACGACCGCGAGGCCGAGGTACATCGCGCTCGAGCCGGCGACCGCCCCGCCCGGGTCGAAGCGGGCCCCGGCGAAGTCGACCTCCTCGCTTCTCCCGACGAAGGAGTTCGCCGTGATGTCGGCGAAGGCGACGATCACGTAGAGGAGGGAGACCCAGATGAAGACGAGGAAGGCGACCGACGCGCGCTTCCCCATCCGCGCCTTCACGATCTCGACGACGGACCCCCCCCGGTGCCGGACCGAGGCGAGGAGGCTCGAGAAGTCGTGGACCGCCCCGACGAGGATCGCGCCGAGGACGATCCAGAGGACGCAGGGGAGCCAGCCGAACTGCTGGCACGCGAGGATCGGGCCCGCGATCGGTCCGGCCGCCGCGATGGCGGAGAAGTGCTGGCCGAGGAGGTAGAAGCGGGGCGTCGGGACGAAGTCGACGCCGTCCCGCCGGGTGTACGCAGGGGTGAGGCGGGCGGGGTCGAGATCGAGGAGGCGCGAGACGAGGCGCCCGTAGGTGACGTAGCCGAGGGCGAGGACCGCGAGGGCGGCGAAGACGATGAGCGCGACGTTCATGCCCGGCCCGCGGGAGGGCGGACCTTATACCCGGACGCCTCGACCCTCGAAATCGAAGCGAAGAGTGCGCGCCCCCGCGCGCCGCAGCGCCTCGCGGAGGCCGCGTCTGCGGCCGTCGGCCGCGAGGAAGAGGAGGCAGCCTCCGCCTCCCGCGCCGAGCGCCTTCCCTCCGATCGCGCCCCCGCGGGCGGCCGCGGCGAAGAGGCGCTCGATCCGCGCGTTCGTGATCGCGGGGTGGAGCTGCTTCTCCGCCTCCCAGTTCCGGCCGACCGCCTCGGCGAGCGCCTCGACGTCGCCGGCGCGAAGCGCGCGGCGCGCGGCCCGCGCGCATGCCGCGAGCGCGTCGAGCGCGGCACAGGTCGTCCGCTCTCCCCGGAGGAATCGCCCCATCACCCCCTCGATGAGCCGGCCCGAGATCCTCGGAATCCCGGTGTAGACGAGGACGCAGCGCGACCGCAGTTCGCGGAGGAACGAGGAGGGGAGGGGGATCGGGCGCGCCTCACCATCGGGACCGTCGAATCGGATCGAGAGGAAGCCGCCGCAGGCGGCGGCGACTTGGTCCTGTCCGCCTCCCCGATGGCCGCAGACCTCGACCTCGATTCGGTGCGCCTCGCGCGCGAGGAGGGCGGGGCCCCGGCGCCGCCCCGCGACGGCGTCGAGCGCCGCGAGGAGCGCGACGCCGGTCGCCCCCGAGGTCCCGAGCCCGGAGCCGGGAGGGACGGCGCTCCGGATCCGGATCTCGAGCCCTTTCCGCGCGCCGGTGGCGAGGAGCGCGCCCTGGACGAGACGCTCCCTCCCGCGCGGATCGAGGGCGGCGGTCGACGGGATCCGGAGGACGGCCCCCCCGCTCTCGACGAGGAAGCCCGGTCCGCCGGTCTCCCGGACCTCGACCTCGACGAGGGGCCGGATCGCGGCGTTGACGACGAGCCCTCCTCTCCGGTCGCAGTAGGGGGGGACGTCCGTGAATCCGCCCGCGATGTCGATGCGGGTCGGCGCCCGCGCCCGGACGGATCGGCCGCGCATGGGGAGGGGCGGCGGAGGCTACCGGATCGGCGGACCGCGTCGAGACCGCCGGTACGATGCCTCCACGTGTTCCCCCTGGCCGCCCTCCTCGCCGGGCTCCTCGGGCCGCGCGCGCCCGGGGAGGACGCCTGCCCCTACTGCCGGAGCGAGCCGGCGTTGCTAAAGGCCGCCGGGCTCGTGTCCCACGGGCCGTTTCGCTTCGCGAAGGACGACTCGGAGAAGGTCCGGAAGCTCCTGGCCCCGGTCTCCCTCCTCTTCCTCGAGTCGGCCCACTTCCGGATCGGGTCCTCCCTCGAGGCGGTGAACCTCTCCGACGAGGAGGAGACGCGCGTGAGGGCGGAGCTCGCCGTCCTGCGCAAGGCCCTTCCCGACGTGCCGGCGCGGACGCGCCGGGTCGACCCCTGGCTGCGGCTGCACCTCTACGCGCTGCGCGCGGAGGCCTGCTACGAGAAGTTCCAGGGGATCCTCGGCGTCCGGGACGAGGACTTCCCCGCGGAGCGGGAGGCGGGGAGCCCCTACATGGGGGAGGGGCGCTACCTCGGGGAGAAGGAGAAGTACGAGATCCTCCTCCACGCGACGACGGCCGCGCACAAGGCGTTCCTCCTCGCCTACACCGGGACGCAGGTCCCGGACTCGGAGCGCTGGCACTTCCAGGAACGCCACGCGATCCACCTCTCCGTCCCCTGCGTCGTCGAGCACCGCCGGGAGAAGGGGCTCCCGCCGCACCTCGTCCACTGCCTCTCCCACATGCTCCTCGCCGGGTACAAGCACTACTCCTACGAGGCGCCCCTCTGGCTGGACGAGGGGCTCGCCCACTGGTTCGAGCGGGGGATCGACCCCGAGTCGAACACCTTCGACGCCGACGAGGGGACCGCGATCCCGACCCTCGGGGAGTCGAACTGGGAGGCCCAGACCCTGCGGATCCTCGCGCGCGGGAAGGCGGAGCCGCTCGCGAACCTGGTCCGCAAGAAGGCCTTCGCCGAGCTGGACGTGGACGACCACGTCGTCTGCTGGTCGAAGGTCGACTTCCTCGTCCGGACCCGTCCCAAGGAGTTCGGCGCGCTCCTCGGGAAGGTGAAGGGCCGGCTCGACGCGAAGGGATACGCCGACGCCCGCGACCTCGCGGGGGCGCAGCGCGAGGCGTTCCGGGAGCTCCTCGGCTGGACGTTCGCCGACGTCGACCGGGAGTGGGAGGCGTGGGCGCGCAAGACCTATCCGCCCAAGTAGGCGCCCCGGCGCGGGGGGCGCGCCCTACGGCCGGCTCCCGGAGTCCCCCGACCGCGTGGCGCGCTCGAACTTCTCGAGCGCGTCGGCCATCCGCCCGAAGGAGGACGCGCTCCGCTCGAGGGTCGCGACGGCGCGGAAACCGAGCAGGAGCCACGCCAGGCTGATCGCCGCGCCGACGAGGGCGAGGAAAATGCCGAGTCCTTCGTCCATGGGATTCCCTTCCCGGGGGAGATCGGGGCGCGTCCGCGGATCCCGGAATCAGGGGCGGCCCCCCGAATCCCCCGGTCGCGTCGCGCGCTCGAATTTCTCCATCGCGGAGGCGAGACGTTCGTGCGCCCGCATGATGCGCCACAGGGCGAGGACCCAGAAGAGGGCGAAGCCGATGGTGAGGATCCACCCGAAGGGGGAACCGAACGGCTGGAAGGAGATGCCCATGGTGCCTCCCGGCGGCCGGGTGGCAGGCCGGCGCGGTTGGGGCGGGAGGATACGGAAGGACGCCCGGTCATGGAGGACCGGCGGGAGGTCCGGAAACGACGGGGGGCGCCGCAGGGCGCCCCCCGAGGATCGATCGAGTCCGCCGGCGGACTAGCCGAGCGCGGCGATCGCCGCCTGGGCCGCCTCCGCCGCCTTCGTGCCCGCGAGGTCCTGGGCGATCGCCTGGAGCTTCTTCTTCGCGACGGCGGGGTCGCTCTCCCCCTTCGCCGCGTTCACCGCCTCCAGCCCCTTCGCCTCGACGCCGGAGATCTTCGCGGCGACGCTCTCCTCGAGGGCCTTCGTCGCCCCCTTCTCGCGGACCGCCGCCCGGTAGCGCTCGAGCGCCTTCTTCAGGTCGCCGCCCGAGAGGGCGCTGTCCCCCTCGCCGAGCGCCGCCTGCGCCTTCGCCCACGCCGGGGCGCTCATCCCCGGCCCGAGCTTCTTCGAGGCCTCCTTGAGCTTCTCGATCCCCTGCTTCTTCGCGAACGCGCCCTGGAGGTCCGCGAGGGTCTTCCCCTCGGGGTCGACGACGTAGGACTGCGGGAGGTACTTGAAGTCGAAGCCCCCGCCCGAGCGCGCCTGCCCGCTCGCCGACTCGTGGTCGTCGCAGGTGATCGAGGGGAACTTCTTGCAGCGGGTCGACTTCGCCTTCGTCTTCGGGTCGACGACGTCGATCGTGCCGTGGTCGCGCCCGCTGTGGCCGGTGAGGCACACGGCCGACTCGTTCACGTACGCGACGAACTCCTTGTTGGCCAGAGTCCCCGACTCCAGCGCCTCGCACCCCCCTCAGTGGTCCTTGCCGAAGACGACGAGGACGGGGACGTTCCGGGCCTTCGCCTCCTCGATCGCGGCCGACCAGGAGGGAGCCCACCGGATCGAGGCCTCGTTGGCCCCCCCCCGGGCGAGGAAGGGGACGGCGAGGACGGGACCGAGGAGTGCGAGAGCGCGCATCGGGAAGACCTCCTTGCGGGCTCCGCCGCCGGGGCTTCCGGCAGCGAGCGGCGCCTAGGATACGAGCCGGGTGGGGGTCGCGGTAGGGGCGCTACCCCCCGGCGCGGGTGCCGGACCCGGGCCGCAGGAGGCGGGAGCGGGCCGATTCCGGGGCCGGGAACTCCGTCGGGCCGAGGACGCCGTCCCGGTCGACGTCGTAGCGGGAGAGGAGATCGTCCGGGACCCCGTCGACCCCGAGGGCGCGGACCGCGGCGAAGACCCGGGCCAGATCCTCGACCGAGATCCCCCCGCTGCGGTCCGCGTCGAGGGACTCGAAGACCTCCCGCCGGGGGAACTCCCGCTTCTCGATCTTGCCGTCGCGGTCGCGGTCGAAGGCCTTGAAGAAGTCCCCGGCGTCCATCGTGGGGTAGAAGGGATAGACCGTCCTCCGCCGGAGCGGGAACTCGGAGGCTTCCAGGGCTCCGTCCCGGTCCCGGTCGAGCTCGCGGAGGAGCTCGCCGGGGACGCCGAGCTCGTGGGCCGTCACCCGGCCGTCGTGGTTGCGGTCGAACTTCGGGAACAACTCGCGCGCGGCGGGGCCCCCCCAGCCGAGGGGACGGGCGCCGGGAAGGCGCGCGGTCTCGTTCACGTCGGCTCCCCCGTCCCCGTTCGCGTCGAGCCCGCCGAGGAGGAGGCGGGAGAGATCGCCCCCCGCGACCTTCTGGTCCTCCCGCAGCGGCGGAACCCCGTCGAGGAGCTTCGCCCAGACCGAATCGGGATCCGGAGGGGCCGGCTGGCCCGCCGGGGGCAGAGGCGGCCGGGCGGGAGCCTCGCGCGGAGGGGGAGTCCCGCCTCCCTGCGCGACGAACAGCTCCCGGAGCGTGACGAACCCGTCCCCGGACGCGTCGCCCTCCCCTTTCCCCCGTCCCTCGCGAGGGGAGAGCCTTCCGTCCCGGTCGCGGTCCTCGGCGGCGAGGGTCTCCCGGGCCTGCTGGGCCTGGCTCAGGTAGGGGGTCGGCTCGATGCGGATCCCGAGCTCGGCGGCGGGGACGCGGAGGAGCTTCGCGATCTCCCCGCGCGTGAAGAAGCGCGCCCCCTCGTGGGAGATGTCCTTCAGGGCCCTCCCCTCCTCGTCGACCATGCGATCGAAGGCGAATTCCTCGACCGCCGCGGCCCCGACGCGCGTCACGCCCGGCAGGGAGGGGAGGACCTCGGGCTGCGCGCTGCGCGAGACGTCGACGGGGAAGAGTCCGCGGTCGCTGCCGACGAGCGCGAAGGTCTGGACGTAGGGGGCGTTGTAGACGCGCGCGAGGGTGAGGGAGGAGACGCGGCCGAGGATCGGCCGCTCGCCGGTGGCGAAGAGCCGCTCCGGGTTCGAGATCCGGAGCACCTGCAACGCCCCCCGGCCTCCCTCCCTCTCGACGAGGTGGTAGAGGTAGTCGTTCTCCTCGGTCGGGATCGCGCCTCCCGGATCGCCGAGGTCGAACTGGGACCCGAACGCGACCGCGATCGCGGCCGTTCCCTTGATCGGGGGGATGTCGATGCCCGGTGGGAAGATCCTCTTCGGGGCGGAGGGCTCCGTCGCGTCGACGAGGGCGGATCCCGCCGAGCCGCCGGCCACGGCGACGAGGAGGCGCGCCCGCGTGCGCCGTCCCCTCCCGTCGCTCGGCCGCGCGGGCTGGAACGTGGCGGCGACGCCGCGCGCGTCGTTCGGCGTCGCGTTCGTCCCGTTCGTGTCGAGGGCGGCGAGGAACCTCGGATGGGCCGGGTCCCCGACGTCGGCCGTGACGAGGCCGCCCGGGCCGTCGGCGACGAAGGCGTAGGGCCACTGGAGGGCGACGCCGTTCGCCTCGACGGTCGGGAGGTGGCCCACGAACCTCGGCTTGCCGGGGGCCGAGACGTCCGCCAGGCGAAGCCCCCCTTCCCCGTCGGCGACGAGGAGGGTGGAGCCGGCGAGGAGGAGCCCGCGCGGGTCGACCGACGCGAGGAAGGCCGCGCGCTTGGGCGCTCCCGGGTCGGAGAGGTCGACCTCGAGGACGCCCGCGCCGGCGCAGGCGAGGAACGCCCTGCGCGCGAATCCCTGGATCGGGTCGGGATCGGGGGCGATCGCCACGACGTCGGGCGCCGGGAGCTTCGCCACCGGGAGCGACTTCCCGAGCTGGCGGCGGTCGAGGGCGACGACCTCGAGCCCGCGCCGGTCGGCCACGAGGAGGAAGTCGCGCGCGAGCCGGAAGTCCGGCGACCCGAGGCCGAACGCGGGGGAGGAGCGGTGGCACTCGACGCAGGAGCGCGCCCTCGGCCGGGTCGAGTGGGGGTCGTGGTGGATCATCGTCATCCCAGAGCGCCCCGCGCGGGTCTCCGGCATGCGCTGGTCGAGGATCCGGCGCCCCGAGGAGTCGTGGACCGTCCCCATCGTCGAGAAGCCGACGAGGTACGGGGCGATCGCCCCCTCCGGATTCCAGCCGAGCGTGAGACGGCGGAAGGTGGCGAAGACCTTCTCCTGCGTCGTGCAGCGTCCCGGCGTCCGGTCGCCGGAGAGGAGGTCGAGCTGCGTGAACCCCTCGTTGCGGTCGAAGTGGAACCCGAAGAAGTTGACGTTCCACCCGGCGTGGCAGGCGTAGCACTCCAGGCGCTGGTGCGCGGGCGTCATCGCCCGCGACGCGGCGGGATTGCGGTCTGCGTGCACGGGATCGAGGACGTCCCGGGCCTGCGTCACGGGGTGGTCCTCCCCGGTCACTTTCGAGCGGAGGATCACCCGGTCCCCCTCCCGGCGGAGCTGCGTCAGCGGCGCTCCCCGGGAGGTCGTCAACGTCGAGCGGGCCGAGAAGGTGCCGTGGCAGTCGGCGCACTCGATCTCGACGGCGTGCTCCATGAAGCCGTGGAGGTCGCCGTCCCCCATCGTGTCGCGGACCGTGTGGCAGTCGATGCAGGCGAGCCCCTTCTCGTGGTGGACGTCGGGCGGGGTGTTTCGCGGGTCGCGGAAGTAGAAGACCCCGTTCAGCGGGGACTTCGTCGAGTTGGGGATGTCGGGTCCCCCGGGCATCCCCGGGGGGAGCTGCGCCAAGCCGCGGAAGGCGAGGCCGATCGAGGCGTCCCCGTAGTGGCACTGGGTGCAGGTCTCCGTCGGGATCCGCGTCGTCAGCCGGTGGGCGGTCGGGTGGCCGGGCTCGTGCTTCTTCACGGTCGGGTCCCCCGAGCGCGAGAGCCCGTCCTCCGCGTAGGGCATGTGGCATCCGGCGCACCCCTCGGCGCGGTAGTCCCCGTCCATCCCGAGCCGCCCGCGGACGGCGCGCCCCTGGGAGTAGAAGTGGCACTGCGCGCAGCTCTTCCGGGGGACGTCGGCGAAGTGGGCGGCCAGCGTCGAGGGGTCGCGGCGCGGGTCGAAGCCGGGGACCGCGTCGAGACGGGCATACCCCTCCGGCGGGACCGACCCGTCCTCGTCCGCGACGGGGAAGAGGGCGAAGCGCGCCCGCCGGTCCGCGACGACCCCGTTCTCGTAGAGGCCGTCGGAGAGGTGCCCCGCGGTCGTCGCGTGGAGCGACTTCGCGAAGGTGGAGACTTCGGAGGCGTGGCAGTTGCCGCAGGTCTTCCCGACGATCCGGAGGTCGGTGGGATTGCGGAACCGCCGGTAGGCGGGATCGTGGTCGAGGGGGACGACCCGCTCGTCGTTCGGGAGGGGCTTCGAGGGGAGGACATGCGCGCGGTCCTTCGCGTCGGCCCCCGCATTCCCGCCGTGGCAATCGACGCACCCGAGGGGATGGAACGGGTGCGCCTCCTCGATCCCCTCGTGGCAGCGCAGGCACCCCTCGGAGCAGGGCCGGGGCTCCGCCCGTTCCGCGGGCGGCTCCGCGCGCGGAGGAGTGGGGGCGACCTGCTGCGCGGCGAGGGGTACGAAGAGGAGGAGCGTCGCCAGCCTCCCACCGTACTTGGCCTTCGCGAATCCCGGAACGCGGTCTTGAGGGGACGCACGGGACCAGCGAGGACTCGTCGCGGATTTCCACGCTGCAGAGTGGTCTCGGGCGGACCGCAAGACTCCTCTGGAGCCGGGCGCTACTGAATCACGACCGATCGAAGAGTGCTGAAGTAGCCCACCCCGGGCGCCACGTCCACCGAGACGTGCTGGAGGTAGACGGTCGCGTTGACGAGTCCAGGTTGATTCGGGATCGCCACGGGAAGGAGCGTGGTCCCGTCGGAAGGGAACGTTCCGGACGCGGCGAGAATCGACGAACCGGGATCGAGCTGGAACGTCCCCTGGAACCCCGGGAGAGGGATCGGAGGTCCCGTGGCAGGGCTCGCGAACAGGGCCCAGAGGAGTCCCGGGGTCCCGCCGAGATGGAGGTGGACGGTGCGGTCGATCGCCGGTAGGCCGATCAACTCCAGATCCGAGAAGGATCCAGCGTTCATGATGACGTCGAAGCCCGAGATCTCGTTCGGCGACATCGCCATCTGCTCGACGACCAAGTCAGGATACCCATCGCCGTTGAGGTCGGTCACCCTGATGTGGTTGGGGAATCCCGTGTAGCCCTCGACGAACTCGTTGACAGTGAAAGTCGTTCCGCCTCCGAGATTCTCGAAGGTGGTCATCCGCGAACCGGACGGCGAGAAGACGGCAAGGACGAAGTCGAGATCGCCGTCTGTGTCGAAATCGGAGGCCGCCGCTCCCATCGCGGTGCCCTGGATCACAAACGTCGAGCCGAGATTCCAGGAATTCGTGGGCGAGGAAGCGCGGATATACACAGCCACGTCTATGGCTGCGGCCCCGCCACCGAGACCAGCGAGGACGATGTCCTCCGCGCCATCTCCACTGAGGTCGCCGATCGCGAAACTCTTCTTCCCTCCGATGAAGGGGGGGCCGCTCGTCCACCAATATGGATTCGGCGTGCCGTTCTGGAAGCATCCTTGACCGAATCCTTCCCAGATCTGGAAGATGTTCCCGCTACCGACATAGTCGAGCGTGTTGTCGCCATCGAGGTCGCGCAGCTCGGAATCCACCACTTGCTCGGGGGGCGAGGCGATCACCCATGGCTGGCCCCAGATCGGCATGCAGGACGGGAACCACATGGTTCCCGCGCCATTGTTGATCAGGGTCATGATGGACGGAGTGCTGGAGCCGAATGTGGAGACGATGTCGAAGTCGCCGTCGGAATCGACGTCCCCCGCCGCGAGCGACACGGGCCAGTCGAACCCTCCATTGGCCCAGGGAACGAAGTCGCCCGTGCCCGTGTTCCGCGCGACGACCACCGGCCAGTACCCGGATGCGGGCAGCGACACCGCGACATCCTGGTTCCCGTCCTGGTCGAAATCCGCGACCGCGAGGGCGTTGGGAACGACGCCTCCGGCGGTCGCCAGGACCGACGCGACGACGCCGCTAAACCCTCCGAACCCGTCTCCCGTCCGCAGGGACAACTGCGGTAAACTTGTGCTCGGACCTCCCCACGCAGCGGCAGTCAAGACATCGGGGAGCGCATCCCCCGTGAAGTCCGCGACAACCGTCCCCGTGAACACGACGGGTCCGACAGGCGAGTTCGAGGTCGCCGGGAAGCGGATGGGGTCGGCGAGGAAGATTCCGGAGGCCTGGAGGGCATCGACGTCGGCGCAAAGCACCGAACAGCCCACGAAGCCCTGCACGACGAGGCGGATTCGGGGGTACCTCAGGGCGAGCTTCACGGCTCGAGCAGGGCGAACATGATGACTCGGTCGTTCTGGTCACCGTCGTGGTTGAGGTCCCCGGTCGAGGCGAAGGTCTCGTCGGCGCTGTAGGCGATGATACCTGCGTAGCCCCCAGGCGGTGGGGGGTACGGCAAGGGCTGGAACTGGAAGAAGGTATTATCTTCCGCACTCGGGGTCCTGCCTGGTCCCACGATCCTGTACCGGATCAGGCTTCCCGTCTGCTGATCGGCCCAGGCCACAAGGGTTTCGTAGTTCCCGTCGTTGTTGAAGTCTGTGCCTTGTCCAGGAGGTGCGCCGGGAAAACTGGCTGTCTCGCGGAGCTCGTGAGCGAAGACACGACCCGCGACGGAGACCCGCTCGCCGAAATAGGTATCGGGAAGATAGGTCGTACAGGTTGTCGCCGCGGCAGCCCGCCCGCGCTGTGCGTGGTAGTCCTGCGGTGCAGGTAGAGGAGTCGGACCGCAGGGAGGCTCAGGCCCGTTTCCCGGCTGAATTGGAGGACTCAGCGCATCGAATCCGACGAAGTTCCCAAACGTCGCATGTGGGCGAGCCGCGGGATGTTGGCCAGTCGCCATGCGGCAAATCGGGCCGAGGCTTACCGTAATCGTGGTCATTCCAGGAGGGAAGGGTGGAAGATTGGTGTTGATGGTCGTGATCTGCTGGTAGCAGATGATCCGGTCGCACAGGTCCGTGTCCGGGGGATTGAAGCTTGCCATGACCTGATTCTGGTTCTCGCGTTGCTCGAAGGCCACGATTCTCGACAATGGGAAAAGCAGATTCTGATCGTAGGAGGCGACGGGGCGATGCCCACCCGAAGCGAGGGTGAAATTCGGCAGCGGGTCTGGCCAACAGCGCATACCGTTGGCGGTATTCGTATTCGGGTTGTTGAAGCCCAGGACGGAGAGGACATGGATGACGTTCCCAGAAGGAGGTGTGGCGTTGGTGATATCCTCTTCCTCGAGCACCATGATCTGTCCGGACATGCTGACGCGTTGAAAGCGCGAGACGAGCGTGGTGGTCGGCGGTGATGCAGGCGGGGCGATGACCCACGTGTCACCTTGGGTAATGCAGCCGGCGGAGCTCTGAACGGCTTGCACCACGACTACTCGGTCGAACATGTCGCCATCATTGTTGGCATCGGCCCCGGACGGCCAGTTCGGAAACTGGAAGTTTGTGAGAGCGGTCTCATCGCTGATCCAAGCCGCCAACGTGACCGGCAGCCCGATCCCGCATGCCGCGAGTCTGGTCAAAGCGGGAGTCGTGCCCTGTACAGCGATGACGCGGGTATTGATGAGCTGGCCCGCGTCGATGTCCATCACGCGAACGACGAAGTCGGTCGTCGTACCGTTGCAGTTGATGTCCTGTCCCGCAGATCCGAGGTAGGCCTCGTTCGTCAGGAACGCGATGACCTTCCCGAGCATCACCGGATTCTCTCCGACGACCTGCGTGTTGTTGACGCCGGGGACGACATCCTCCCCGCCCAGGCTCTGAACTTCGAGCGCGCACGGGGGGAAGACCGGCGTCAGGTTCAGCGGGATGGCGCAGAAGGCGTTGGAGCCGCCGAGATTCCCTGCGTAGACGATGTTCTGGGCAGATGCAGCGGCGCAAAGGAGCGAGACGATCCCGAGGACATGAAGAGTCGATTGAGATGCACGAAGGGCGGACGAGCGATCCGCGTTCTCGATCATGGGCAGCCTCCGCTCTCGACCCACATGCGGCCCGAACCTCTGGGTGCATGAGGATCGAACGCTCGCCGTTCGGCGGCAGCGACGGCCCTCATGCAGGAAGTACGCATTCTGGAGTTCTCGCGACCACGCGCTCCGCACGAGTACCAGGCAGTACGATCCCGCAACTCGAATTTGTCAAGGAGGCGTTGCAAGAGCGGGAGGAGGTTGTTCAGGAAGGGACGCCGGGAGTGCCTTCCTTTAGGGTCGATGACCTGTCGGATCGCGATGATCGAGTCGTCGCACCAGGACGGGAATCCATGAACGATGGGAGCGCAGGGATGGCACCCGGCGCGAGCGTCGGTACGTCCATCTCGAATCGAGCCGTAGGATAGTCGGGCCGACTCCGTGCTTGCCGAAGGTTTCCGTGCGGTTCGCACGAGAGCTCCGCTCAGGCGAAGAGGCCCTTGAGGACCTTGCCGCGGGCCGACTCGGCGGGGACGCCGAAGATCTTCGCGATCGTCGGGCAGACGTCGATCGACTCGACCGCCTCCTTCACGACCTTCCCCTTGCGGAAGTCGGGCCCCGAGGCGACCAGCGCGATCCGGAGGAGGCTCTCCGAGGCGTCGCCGTGGTCGAGGCCGCGCCGCTCGTTGAGGTCCTTGTCGCGGCCGAACTCGGGGAGGACGAGGACCGCCGTCGACTCCCGCAGCTCCGCGTCCGCGCCGATCCCGTCGAGGAGGCGGCCGAGCTCCGCGTCGTTGCGCCGGATCACCTCGACGTAGTCGTTGAAGGAGGAATGCGCGACGTCGGCCTGGATGAGGGAGATGCCGAGGAGCTTCGGCTTGAAGATCCGGAAGAGGTTCGAGGCGACGCGGAACGCCTTCGCGTCGGCGGCCCCGGGGCCCGTGAGGCGGGAGGTCCCGGCGTTCAGCTCCTCGAGGAGGTAGCGCGCCACGGCCGCCGCCGATTCCGGGTCGTTCGGCGCGACGGACTTCACGCGGTCGGGGGACTCGACCGCGGCCCGCAGGCCCCGCAGCCTCTCCTCCCTCCCCGCGTCGGGAGGGGGGAGCTTCCCGAACTTCTCGAGGACCGTGCGGAACTCCGGGTTGAAGATCCCCTCGCCGGAGACGAGGTTCGCGCCGTAGGCGGATCCGTAGCGGGGATGGTCGCTGAAGGCGTAGTTGACCTGCTGCTCCCCGCCGGTCGCCGAGAGCCAGACCTGGGTGGCGGGGAGACCCGTCCCGCGGCGGACGTACTCGAAGATCGTGGGATTCGCCCCCCGCATGTTCTCCCGGATCCCCGCGACCTCGACGCAGCCGGAGAAGACGGAGAGGGCCGCCCCGTAGTGGCCGACGTTGCGGACGACCGTCTCGGGGTAGGCGACGCCGGAGGCCGCGAGGCGCGCGAGGTTGGGGGCGATCGTCGCGTCGAGGAGCTCCCGGCTTCGGATGCCGCCGGCGAACGCCACCAGGACGACGCGCTTCGTCTTCGGCGCGCCCGCGATCGCGGCGAGGGAGCCGGGGCCCGCGACCGCGGCGGCGCCGACCGTCGCGCCGGCGAGCCGCAGGAAGTCGCGCCGGGGGAGTCGCTCGGGGGGTTTCATGGTGGGGGGGCGGGGGGGCCGGTCTCTAGTAGTACCCGTACTCCGGGTGGGTGACGAGGGCCTCGATCACGTCGGCGGGCTTGGAGCCCCCCTCGCCGAGGGAGGCGAGGAAGGAGCGGAGCTCCCGTTCGGCGGGCTCCCGCGCGAGGAGTCGCAGGAACTCCCCGCGAACCCAGCCCGTGGCGTCCTCGGGAGGGCTCTTCGGCACGGCGGCCTTGGGGGAGGCGAGGAGGAGGCGGGCGAGGACGGCCCGCAGGGGACCCGGGTCGGAGAGGGCCCGGGTCGCGTTGCGCGTCCAGCGGAACTCCTCGTCCGTCGGGAGGCGGTCGAGGAGGTCGACGTAGAGGGAGCGGACGAACTGCAGCGGACCCTTCTGCCGGGGCCGGCCGAGCCGCTCGACGTAGGCCGGGGAGGCGGCCCACTCCCGGACGAGGTCGGGGAAGGACCGCGGGTCGGCTCGGAGCCGCTCCTCGGCCCGGCGCCCCTCCTCGCGGGGGAGGGGGGTCCCGAAGAGGCGACCCCACTGCCGATCCGCGAGCCTCCGCAGGAAGGCGGGCTGGTCGAGGACGATCTTGACGACGTCCGCCTGGCCGCGCCCCGCCTGGCCGAGGAGGGTCGCCGCGTGCCCGTCGTACATCTTCTTCCCCGCGGCGAGGAGCATCGGACTCTCCTGGACGGTCGTCCCCAGGCACTGCTCGAGGACGACCGTGACGAAGGTGTCCGCGCCCGGGTTCCTCCCGCTGAAGTTCGGGGAAAGGAGGATCCGGTGGATCGCCTCGGGAGCCGTGAGCGCCCCCTCCGCGAGCCGGTCCGGGATCTCGACCACCGCCGGCGCGGTCGGCCGGAAGGTGTCGATCAACAGGAAGTAGTAGAGCTCCTCCTCGAACCAGGCCTGCCAGAACTCCCGGGTCCCCACGATCCGGTCGACGAGGCCCCGCGGGTCGACGCCGGCGGACTCCTCTCGCTCGGCGCGCGTGGGCGCGCGCCCGAGGAGGTCGAGGTGGAGCGCCCGGACGAGCCGGGGATCCCCCGGCGCGTCCGCACCCGCGGCGCCCTGCACCGCGGGGAGCGCGAGGAGGAGCCGCGTGAGCATCGGAATCGGCCGTACCGGCGCGACCAGTCTAGGCGGTCGCTTCGTCCCCGGCCACGCCCCTCCGGCGCCGCGGCCGAGGAGGTCAGTTCAAGAGAGGGGCGAGGAGGCGGCGGCCCCGCTCGCCGCGCATCCGCTGGAGGGCGACCTCCTGGATCTGGCGGACCCGCTCGAGGGAGACGCCGAGGATCTTGCCGACCTCCCCGAGGGTGTGGGGCGGGGAGCCGTTGAGCCCGTACCGCAGCTCGACGACCAGGCGCTCTCGGGCGGAGAGGACCTGCATCGTCTCCCGGAGGCGATCCTCGAGCCGCAGCTCCTCGATCCCCTCGAAGTCGACGCCCGGCCGGGGGTCCTCGAGGAGGTCGAGGAACCGGTGGTTCTCCCCCTCCTCCCTCCCGACCTCGCGGTCGAGGGAGAGGGAGTACTTGTTGCCGGCGAGGACGTGCTTGACGAAGTCGACGCCGAAACCGGAGGCGTCCGCGATCTCCTCGGGCGCGGCGTTAGGCTCCCCGGAGCGGGCGGCGTTGATCCGCTTCATCGCCTTCTGGATGTACGCCGGAACGCGCACCGTCCGGCCCGTGCGGTAGAGGAGGCTGAGGAAGGCCTGGTTCACCCAGAAGGTGGCGTAGGTGCTGAAGCGGACGTCGCGCCACCACTCGTACCCCTCGACGGCGCGGAACAGGCTCGCGTTCCCCTCCTGGACGAGGTCGAGGAAGGGGACCCCGAGCCCGCGGAACCGGGGCGCGAGCCTCAGGACGAGGTAGAGGGCGCGCGAGACCATCTCGTTGCGCGCCGCGTCGTACTCGGACCGCCGGGCGTGGAGGGTCTCCGCCACGGCCGGGGGCAGGGACGCGAAGAGGCACCCCGGGTGCTCCCGGTCCCCGTCGTGGTCGCAGGCCCCGTCGAAGAAGGCGCGGGCCTCCGAGCGGGGCGTCTTGAGGGGGAGGAGTCCAGCCCGGTCCAGCGCTCGCCGGTACCGGCGCCGCACGAGGTCGAATCGACGCGCGAGGCGGAGCTCCTCCGCCCGGTCCATCGGGCGGATCTCCGCGACCTCGGCCCGGAACGTCGTGAGGGCCGAATCGCGCGAGGAGGAATCGGAGGCGCCGGCGGGGGCGTCGAGGAGTGGGGTTCGCTCGAAGGCGATCCTCACCCCGGCCCGGTCGAGGCGGCGGATCAGTCGGTCCGCCACCCCCGGGAACCTCCCGCGCTCGACGTCGAGGAGCGAGTCGAGCTCGCGGGCCGGGACGGGGCTCCGGCCGTCGAGGACCATCGGGGTTGCGAGTCTCATGTCGGGGACCGTCCTTTCGGACGTGAGCCTTGATACTCAATTCTGACGTGCACGGAAGAGTTGGTGTTTCGGCCACCTCTTAGACGTCATTTGCCCCGGATTCACTCCCCCCCGTAGACTCCCGCCCTAAGTACGAAACTGCCCGGGGCTTGGATCCTGGAGCCGTCCGCATTGGGCAACCCTCCCCACTCCTCCGCGAGAAAGTTCACGGTCGGGCACAGCCCCGACCCCGACGACGCCTTCATGCACTTCGGCCTCTCCTCGGGCCAGGTGCAGGCGCCCGGAATGCGCTTCGAGGAGGTCATCGCGGACATCGAGACGCTCAACCGCCGTGCCGCCCGGGGCGAGCTGGACGAGACGGCGATCTCCTTCCACGCGTACGCCTTCGTCCGGGACCGCTACCTCCTCCTTCCCCACGGGGGGGCGATGGGGGACGGCTACGGGCCGGTCGTGGTCGCCGCGCGGGACCTCCCGGCCTCCGCCCTGGGGGATGTCCGCGTGGCGATTCCCGGGGAGAGGACGACCGCCGCCCTCGCCCTCCGGCTCCTGGCGGGTCCCTGCCGGACCCTCGTCGTCCCCTTCGACCGGATCCCGGAGGCCGTCCGCTCGGGGGAGGCGGACGCGGGGGTCCTCATCCACGAGGGCCAGCTCGACTTCGCCGGGCAGGGCCTCCGGAAGGTCCTCGACCTCGGGGAGCGCTGGAAGAAGGAGACGGGCCTCCCCCTTCCCCTCGGGGGGAACGCCGTCCGGCGGGACCTCGGCGAGTGGGTCCCGCGCATCTCCGACGCCCTCCGCCGCAGCATCGCCTACGGCCTCTCCCACCGGCCCCAGGCCCTCGAGTACGCCCTGCGGTTCGCGCGCGGACTCTCCCCCGACCTCGCCGACCGGTTCGTCGGCCTCTACGTGAACGACTACACGCTCGACTACGGGGAGACGGGGCGGGCCGCGATCGCCGCGCTCTACCGGCGGGCCGCCGAGGCGGGGCTCCTCCCCGCCTTCGAGCCGGAGTTCGCGCCCACCTCCGCCTGACTCCCCCTCCCGCGGGCGACAGCGCCTAGGCGTCCCCTCCCCTGCGCGCGAGCGCGTCCTGCCTTCGGCCGAGCGCCAGGGCGAGGAGGACCCACCCGGCGGCGAGGAGACACAGCGCGGCGGCGACGGCCCGCTCTCCGATCCCCGACTTCGGGAGCGCCCGGTCGACGGTCGCCGCGATCGCGTCGCCGGCCCGGACGACGAACGTGTCGAGGAAGTTCTTCGCCGCGTACTTCTCCTCCCGCGGGACGACGGTGAAGAGGACCTCGCGGGCCGGCCGCGCGATCCCGTATTCCGCCCCCCGGCGCAGGGTCTGGACCCCGACGAGCAGGGCGGAGGAGGGCCACAGGGCGAGGGCGAGGCTGCTCGCCGCGGTGAGGGCCGGGAAGATCGACAGGGTGGGCCCGACCCCGATGCGGGTCAGCAGGCGGCCCGTGAGCAGGAACTCGAAGGTGGCGGTGAGGAGGTTCACGAAGAGGTCGATCCGCGCGAAGAAGGCCGTCCGGGCTCCGCGGTCGGGGAAGGCGGCCTCCGCGATCCCGGCCTGCTGGAAGTAGATGAAAGTCGCCCCGACGGTCGCCGCGAGGACGAAGAGCCCGATCCCGAGGAGGTAGCGGGATGCGGCGAACAGGCGGATCCCGGCGAGGAAGTCGCGGACCCCGAGACGGCCGGCCCTCTCATGCAGGGAACCCGTCTCGGCCGGCGCCTTCCCCCCCTCCTCCCGTTCGAGGCCGAAGAGGCGGACGAGCCGGTGGATGCAGAGGACGCAGGCCTCGAGCATCCCGGCCGCGAGGAGGAGGAAGAGGGCCGGGTCGATCGCGCCCGCCAGCGCGGCCGCGGAGGAGGACCCCGCGATCGCTCCCAGCGTCCCCCCTCCGGCGATGAACGCGAAGAGGCGCTTCCCCTGTCCGCTCCGGAAGAGGTCGGCCATGAATCCCCAGAAGACCGACACGACGAACATGTTGAAGACGCTGAGCCAGACGAAGAAGGCGCGCCCCGCCCAGGCGGCCGCGCCCGCGGAGGAGGAGCCGAGGAGGAGGTAGAAGACGAGGAGGTTCGCCGCGAAGAAGTGGTAGACCGAGGGGAGGAACTTCCGTCGGGGGAAGCGCGCGACGAGGGCGGAGAAGAGGGGGTTCGTGACGAGGGTCCCGCCCAGGGTCCCGAAGAAGAGGAGGGAGAGGTTGCGCCGGTCCTCCGCCCCGATCGCGTCGCGCACGGGCCGGAGGAGGTAGTACCCGGCGAGGAGGGAGAAGAAGTAGGCGGCGGACCAGAGGAGCCCCCGGACCTCGGCGGGCTCGACCGGGACGACTCTCCGGAGCAGGGGGTAGCCGAGGAAGGGGCCTCGGTCGCCCCGCCGGGGCTCCCTCACCCCTTCTTCGCCCCGATCTTGTCGTGCCAGGCGCGGAGGACCTCGGCTTCGCGCTCGGGGGAGATCCCCGCCCGGAGCTTCGCGCGGCGCTCCTCGGGCTGGCTCTTCCACCTGGCGAGGGTGTCCTTCGCCGTCTCCTCGACCGGCCGGTAGGCGAGTCCCTTCGCGAGGGCCCGGGCGGAGGAGACGCGCGAGGCTCCGGCCTCCTTCCCGACGGGGGGGATCCAGACCGGCATGTCCGACCAGGGGGAGACCTTCTGCTCTCCGAGGAACCCGGCGTCCACCCAGGTGAAGGTGGCGTCGCTCCCGCTCGCCTTCTTGCAGGCCTCGAGGAGGGCACCGATCGGGAGGGGCTCCGTCGGCCCGGTCGCGTTGAAGACACCGAGGGTCCCCTCCGCGACGGTGCGGACGGTCCACTCCGCGAGGTCGCGCACGTCGATGAACTGGACCGGGTCCTGCGGGTCCCCCGGCGCGAGGACCTCGCCTCCGCGATCGACGCGGACAGGCCAGTAGGCGAAGCGGTCCGAGGAGTCCCCCGGCCCGACGATGAGCCCGGGGCGGATCACCGTCGTGCGGTCGGGGATCGAGGACTGCGCGGCCTTCTCGCAGAGCGCCTTCAGGGCGCCGTAGGTCTCCCCCGTCACCTTCTCCGTCGTCTCGTCGGCGAGCTTTGCCACCGGGGCGGATTCGTCCATCCCGGGCTTCGACAACTCTTCGTACACGGAGATCGTCGAGATGAAGACGTAGTGCTTCACCGCGTCCCTGAGGAGGGTCGCCGAGTCGCGGACGTGCCGGGGGACGTAGCCCGAGGTGTCGATCACGGCGTCCCACTTCCGTCCCTCGAGCGACTTCAGGTCGCCGTTGCGATCCCCGTGGAGCTTCTCGAGCTCGGGGAAGAGGTGGGGGTTGGTCTTCCCCCGGTTGAAGAGGGTGATCGTCCAGCCGCGGGTCTTCGCCGCCGCGACGATCTCCGGTCCGAGGAACGCGGTGCCGCCGAGGATGAGAAGGCGCAGGCCGGGCGCTTCCTTCTCCTGTCGGGGGAAGGCGCGGCGCGGATCTAGAGCGAGGAAGGCGCCGGCGAGGCTGGACTGCGCGAGGAACTCGCGCCGGGTCGGGGTCATCGGGGTGGACCTCCGATTCGAGTCGGGGGGGCGAGGCGGCCCCCGTGGTACGGAGCCCCGGGAGGGCCCGTTGGGATTCACGCCCCCGGCGTGCCCTGCGGGACCCTCCCCTCGGCGGCGGGGAGGTGGTCCCGCTGGACCTCCTTCGGGATGTAGGCGTCGAGGTGGGCGAGGCCCGCGACCTCCTTGATGAGGTTGCGGGCGATGACGAGGCGCTGGATCTGGTTCGTCCCCTCGTAGATCTGGAGGATCTTCGCGTCGCGGTAGAACTTCGCGACGGGGTAGTCCTCCATGAAGCCGTACCCGCCGAAGACCTGGACCGCGTCGGTCGCGACCTCGACGGCGATGTCGCAGGCGTAGCACTTCGCCATCGCCGACATCTTCGTGAGGGCGGGATCCTGGCGGTCGACGGCGGAGGCGGCGGCGTAGACGAGCCACCGGGCGGACTCCGTCTTCATCGCCATGTCGGCGAGCATCTTCTGGACCATCTGGAACGAGGAGATCGGCGCGCCGAAGGCCTGGCGGCGGTTCGCGTAGACGAGGGCGTAGTCGAGCGCCCCCTGCGCCGCGCCGACCGCCTGGGAGGCGACGCCGGGCCGCGCCCAGTCGAGGGTCTTCATCGCGTGGGCGAACCCGAGGCCGGGGACCCCGCCGAGGAGCTGGGTCTTCGGGACCCGCACCCCCTTGAAGTGCGTCTCGCTCACCGGGATGGTCCGGATCCCCATCGCCGGCTCGACCTTCCCGATCTCGAGGCCCGGCGTCCCCTTCTCGACCAGGAAGGCGCTGATCCGCCGCGATTTCGAGGAGGGGTCGGTGACCGCGAAGACGGTGAAGAGGTCGGAGACGGGGCCGCCCGTGTTCCACTTCTTCTCCCCGTGGATCACGTAGGAGTCCCCGTCCTCGATCGCCCGCACGCGCAGGGACTGGGCGTCGGAGCCCGCGTTCTTCTCGGAGAGGGCGAAGGAGATGAGCGCCTTTCCCTTGGCGATCCGCGGGAGGTAGCGCCGCTTCTGCTCCTCTGTCCCCCCGACGAGGAGCGGGAAGGAGCCGAGGGCGTTCACGGCGAAGGCGACGCCGAACCCCGAGTCCGCGCGGGCGAGCTCCTCGACGACGACGGCGAGCGAGAGGATCCCCGCCCCCGCGCCGCCGTACTCCTTCGGGATCCAGACGGAGAGGAGCCCGGCCTCCCCCGCGGCCGTCATCCCCTCGAAGTTGTAGACCGCCTTCCGGTCGCACTCGGCGGCTCTGGGCCGGACGTATTCCTCCGCGACCTCGCGCGCGATCTTCTGCCAGACGAGCGCCTCCGCGGTCAGATTGACGGTCAACGGTCCTCCTCGGTTGGGGTGCGGAAGCGGGTGCGGAGCCCGCCGGATCGGGGACGGCGAAGAATCAGTAGCGCGGGACGGTCGGATCGACTTCCCGCGACCAGGCGTCGATCCCGCCCGACATGGAGCGGACGACCGTGAACCCGTGGCCGGCGAAGTAGGCCGCCGCGTCGAGGGAGCGCATCCCGTGGTGGCAGTGGAACACGATCGGCGTGTCCTTCGGGAGGGCACGGATCTCGTCGACGTTCTCGCCGCTCAAGAGCGTCGCCCCCTCGATCCGCGCGAGCGTCTGCTCCTCGGGGGAGCGGACGTCGATCAGGCGCAGGCGCGCCTCGCGCCGTCGCCAGTCCGCGACCTCCTTGGCGGGGATCTGGAGGCGGCGGTCCATCTCGTCGCACTTCTGGATGAAGGCGATCGCTCCGGGAACGTCGAGGACGTTGTGATTCTTCAGGACCTGCTCGAGGGTGTCCGTCGGCTGGAAGCCGCAGGAGGAGCATCCCCCGATGTGGTAGCCCTGGAAGAGCGCCCGCTGCGCCCCCGGGTACGCCTTGAGGATCTCGGCCATCGTCGAGTCGGAGCGGATCTCGGCGGTCTTCGCCATGGAAGGTTCTCCGCGGGCCCGCCCCGCCCCTCGGCCGCGGCCGGTCGCGCGCGGGGATCGGGTCCGACGGGGCCGATTGTAGCGGCTCCCCCCCGCTCCCCGCCCGGCTCGAATTCACCTCGGGGCGAGTCGGGGCGTTGCCCGCGGCGGAGGGGAGCACCATAGTCCCGCCCACCCGATCCGCCTGACGTGGACGTCTCCCCTGCGGCGATCGCTCCGCCGGTCTCTCCCCCGCCTCCCCGATACGGCGGCCTGCGCTTCTCCCTCCTCGCGGGCGCGGTCTACGACGCCCTCGCCTCCATCGGGCCGCTCTTCGACCTGCACCGGACGGCGGCGCTCTTCGGGATGGGGGAGATCCGCGAGGGATACGCGCTGCGCTTCTGCGGGCTGCTGATGGCCGCCCTCGGGCTCTTCCACCTCGTCGCGGCGATCGAGGTGAAACGGACGCTGCGGCCCGCGGCCGCGGCGACCGTCATCCGCTTCGTCGGCGGGATCTACGTGATCGCGGTCACCCTCTTCGGCGGGGGGGTGCCGAAGGTGTTTCTCGCCTTCGGCTGCGCGGACCTCCTCTTCGGTATCCTCCACTTCGGATTCCTGAGCCGCGGGGTAGGCCGAGGTCTGCTCGGCGCCCTCGTGAAGGGCTGAGGCGGGCGCGCTTCCCGGATCATGGGCTCGCCGTATGCCTTGGTCTGACAGTTGGTTGGAGCCTTGGTCCGGCTCTCGCAGTTCCGCGCGGACGAGGTCGGGTCCGCTTTACGGCGCTCCCTGGTCCCACTATGGTTCTCCCCCCCCATGTTCCCCGATTCGTCCTCCCTGAGCGCCGCCCGGACCCGGCGCGAGGAGTTCATGCGACGGATGGAGGGGGGCGTCGCGATCCTCCCGAACAACCCGATCCAGAGGCGGAGCAACGACGTCGAGTTCAAGTTCCGCCCCTCCTCGGACTTCTATTACCTGACCGGTTTTCCCGAGCCCGAGTCGGTCGCCGTCTTCTGCCCGCAGCGGGAGCGGAGATTCGTCCTCTTCGTCCGGCCCCGCGACCGCGAGCAGGAGATCTGGACCGGACGGCGGTCGGGCGTCGAAGGGGCCCGCGACCTCTACGGCGCCGACGAGGCGCATCCGATCTCCGCGCTCGAGGAGGAGGCTCCGAAGCTCCTCGGGAACGCCCCGAGGCTCCTCTACCGCTTCGGCGGCGAGCCGGTCTTCGACGCGCGGGTCGGAGGGTGGCTGGGGTGGCTGCGGACGAAGGGGAGGTTCGGGGTCCACGCGCCCGGGACGATCGTCGACCCCGGCGAGATCCTCCACGAGATGCGCCTGCGGAAGACGCAGGACGAGATCGAGCGGGTCCGGCGGGCCTCCGCGATCACCGCGGAGGGTCACCGCCGGGCGATGCGGGAGGCGAGGCCGGGGCGGCACGAGTGGGAGATCGAGGCGCTCGTCGACTTCGCCTTCCGGCAGGGGGGGGCGAGCGGTCCGGCCTACCCCTCGATCGTCGCCGCGGGGCCGAACGCGACGGTCCTCCACTACACGGAGAACTCCCGGCGCCTCGAGCCGGGCGATCTCCTCCTCCTGGACGCCGGCTCGGAGGTCGACTGCTACGCCTCGGACGTGACCCGCACGTTCCCCGTGGGCGGGCGGTTCAGCCCGGAGCAGCGCGCCCTCTACGAGGTCGTCCTGCGGGCCCAGCAGGAGGCGATCGCCTCCGTCGCCCCCGGCGTCCCCTTCGACGACGTGCACCGCGCCTCCGTCCGCTGCCTCACGGAGGGGCTCCTCGCGCTCGGCTGGCTGAGCGGCGCCCTCGAGGAGCTGATCGAGAAGGGGGCGTTCCGCCGCTGGTTCATGCACCGGACGAGCCACTGGCTCGGGCTCGACGTGCACGACGTCGGGCGCTACTTCGTCGGCGGCGCGGCGCGCCGGCTCGAGCCCGGGATGATCCTCACGGTCGAGCCGGGGCTGTACGTCGCCGAGGACGACGCCGAGGTCCCCGCCGCGTTCCGGGGCCTCGGGGTCCGGATCGAGGACGACGTCCTCGTCACCCCCGAGGGTCGCGAGGTCCTGACGTCGGAGGCGCCCAAGACGGTGGAGGAGGTCGAGGCCGCCTGCGCGGCGTAGCCCTCGCCCGGGCGGGACGATCGATGCGCGTGCACTACGAGGTCCAGTGGGAGAACCCCGCCTCCCACCTCTTCTCGGTCACGATGCGGGTCGAGGGGGTCCCCGCCGACCCCCTCGAGGTGGCGATGCCGGCCTGGATCCCGGGGGCCTACGAGGTCCTCGACTCGGCGAAGCACGTCTCCCGCTTCGAGGCGCGGGGGGCGCGGAAGGCGCTGCGCTTCCGCAAGACCGACAAGCAGACCTGGCGGATCGCCTGCCCGGGAGAGCGCACGGTCGAGATCCGGTACCGCTGCTACGGGAACACGGTCTCCTGCATCGCCTCGAGCCTCGACGCGACCCACGCCCACCTGACGGGCGGCACCCTCTTCCTCTACGTCCTCGGGGGGACCGACGCTCCGTGCACGCTGCGCGTGCAGTGCCCGCCGGGCTGGAAGATCGCGACGGGGCTGGACTCCGCCGGGAAGGGGGACCTCTTCCGGGCCGAGAGCTACGACGCCCTCATCGACGCGCCGGTCGAGGTCGGGAGCTTCCTCCACGAGCGGTTCACGACGGCCGGGCGGCCGCACCACGTCGTGATCCATCCCTACGGGAAGGAGGAGAGGAACCGGCTCCGGCTGGCGCGCGACCTGCGGAAGATGGCGGCCGTCTTCGCGGACCTGTTCGGCGGGCTCCCCTTCCGCGAGTACTGGTTCCTCCTCCACCTCCACCCGACGATCGCCCGGGGGGGCGCCCTCGAGCACGCCAACTCGACCCACCTCACGCTCCCGGTCTACCTCGACGGGGAGGACCCGGAGGACTACGACCGGATCCTCGACGTCGCCGCGCACGAGTACTTCCACCTCTGGAACGTCAAGCGCATCCGGCCGAAGGGGCTCGGGCCCTTCGACTACGCCCGGGAGGTCCACACGACGGAGCTGTGGGTGGCGGAGGGGCTCACGGACTACTACGCCCCCCTCTCGCTCCGGCGCGGGGGGGTGTGGGACTACGCGAAGTTCCTCCGGCGGATGGGGCGCGCGATGGAGCGCCTGGCGGACATGCCGGGGCGCGGGTGGATGTCGGTCAAGGAGTCCTCGTGGGAGACCTGGACGCAGGCCCACTGGCACCGCCCCTACAGCCGCGACGACGCGAACCTCCTCAACCAGTTCACCGACTACTACACGAAGGGCTCCCTCGTCGGGCTCGCCCTCGACCTCGAGATCCGGGTCCGGACGGGGGGGAAGCGCTCCCTCGACGACGTCTTCCGCCTCCTGATGGAGCGGTTCGCCCCGGCGCCCGAGGGCTTCCCCGAGGGGGCCTTCCAGGCCGCGGCCGCGGAGGTCGCGCAGGTCGACCTCTCGAGGTTCTTCCGGGACTACGTCGAGGGGACCCGCGAGATGGATTTCGACCGGATCCTCCGCCCCGCCGGCCTTCGCGTGCGGCGCATCCCCCGGACGAAGAAGGACGACGAGGGGAAGTACGTTCGCAAGATCGTCGGCTCCTTCGGGATCGAGATCGAGGAGCGGGGGGAGGCCCCGCGGGTCGTCAACGTCCTGCCCGGCTCGCCGGCGGAGGAGGCGGGGCTCGACCGCGAGGACCTCCTCCTCGCGGCGGACGGCGAGCGCGTCACCGCGAAGAACTGGCGGACGATCTTCCGGTCGAAGAAGGCCGGAGGGACCGTCGACCTCGCCCTCTTCCGGCACGACCGCCTCCACCGCATCGCGGTGCGGGTCCGCCCCGACCCCCGGCGGACGATGAAGATCGAGGTCGACCCGGACGCGACCCCCTCGGCGCGGCGCCTCCTCAGGGAGTGGCTCGGCCCCGACGTCGCGCGGGCGAAGCCGGGCGCCGACGGGGAAGCGGCGGGGTGATGGGCGAGGTCGGAGTTGGACCGACTACCTGGACCGTGTAAAGATCCTGCTCTGCCGTTGAGCTACTCGCCCGGCCGCAAGGTATTATGAGTAGGCGCGCCGGGGGGAGGAAGGCGCGCAGGTTCGTCCGGCCCCGCGCTGCGAGGGGCCCGGGCGGCGACGGGAGACTTCGCCATGCGCATCTGCGTGATCGGAACCGGCTACGTCGGCCTCGTCGCCGGGACCTGCTTCGCGGACAGCGGGAACGACGTCGTCTGCGTGGACATCGACGAAGGCAAGGTCGACCGCCTCCAGCGCGGGGAGATCCCGATCTACGAGCCCGGCCTCGAGGAGCTCGTCCGGCGCAACGTCGGGGAGGGGCGCCTGCGGTTCTCGACCGACGTGGCGGGGGGGATCCGCGACAGCCTCGTCATCTTCGTCGCCGTCGGCACCCCCTCCGGGGACGACGGGAGCGCGGACCTCCGGGCCGTCCTCGCGGTCGCCGAGACGATCGGGAAGGCCGCGAACGGCCGCAAGATCGTCGTCGACAAGTCGACCGTCCCCGTCGGCACGGCCGAGCGGGTGGCGGAGACGATCCGCCGGCACACGAGCCATCCCGTCACGGTCGTGAGCAACCCCGAGTTCCTCAAGGAGGGGGCGGCGATCGAGGACTTCCTCAAGCCCGACCGCATCGTGATCGGGACGGACGACCCCGAGGCGGCGGAGACGATGAAGGAGCTCTACGCCCCCTTCGTGCGCCGCAACCAGCCGATCCTGATCATGGACGTCCGCTCCGCGGAGCTGACGAAGTACGCCGCGAACGCGATGCTCGCGACCCGGATCTCGTTCATGAACGAGATCGCGAACCTCTGCGAGCGCGTCGGGGCGGACGTGAACCGGGTGCGCGAGGGGGTGGGGACCGACTCCCGGATCGGGTTCTCCTTCCTCTACCCCGGCGTCGGGTACGGCGGATCCTGCTTCCCGAAGGACGTGAAGGCCCTCGAGCGGACCTCCCTCGACCACGAGTACAGATTCCGGATCCTGCGCGCCGTCGAGGAGGCGAACGAGGCGCAGAAGCGGGTCCTCGTCTCGAAGGTGAAGGCGCACTTCGGGGAGGACCTCCGGGGGCGGGCCCTCGCCGTCTGGGGCCTGGCGTTCAAGCCGAACACGGACGACATGCGGGAGGCCCCCTCCCTCGTCGTCCTCGGGGAGCTCCTCGCCGCCGGCGCGCAGGTCCGGGCGACCGATCCCGAGGCGATCCCGACCGCGCGGCGGATCTTCGGGGAGCGGGTCTCGTTCTTCGAGAAGCCCTACGACGCCCTCTCGGGCGCCGACGCCCTCCTCCTCGTCACGGAGTGGAACGAGTACCGCCACCCCGACCTCGACCGGATGCGGGGCCTCCTCCGCCAGCCCGTCATCTTCGACGGGCGAAACGTCTACTCCCCCAAGGTCCTCCGCGAGCACGGGTTCACCTACTACGGGATCGGGGTCGGCGGCCGGACCTGAGAGCCCGCGCCGGGCCCCCCCCTATGAGGGGACGTCCGCCGGCTCGGCGACGTGGACGGCGAACTTGCTCGCGTCGTCGAAGGCGAGCACGCGCGCGGCGGGCTTGCGCTCGAGGCACTCCGCGAGAGCCGCCTGCGCGTCCGCGGCGGGCCGCAGGTGGACCTTGGCGAGGGTCTCCGGGGGGAGCGCCGAGACCATGCGGACGGCGAAGACCCGCAGGAGCAGCTCGGCGAACTTGTAGGACTTGTGCGCGTACATCCGGTAGCCGCCGCGCAGCGACTCGAGGACCGCCGGCAGGGGGGCGGCGAGCGCCCCGTAGAAGTTCTCGACCGCCTCGGGCGGGCCGATGCCGTTGCGACACTCGGCGAGGAAGAGGATCTCCCCGCCGTCCTTCGCCGCCCACTTCGTGAGCTCGAGCGCGCGCTGCGCCGTGTAGAGGCTCTCGTCGTGGGGGTGGCCCCCGGGGGAGACGACGAGGACGTCGGCCGGGGCGACCGTGACGCCCGCCTCCCGGTCGACCGCCTCGATCCCCGCCGCGCAGGCCCGCTCGACCGGTCCGGCCGAGGCGAACCGGACCCGCCCCGCGTGGGTGAAGAGGCAGAGGGCGTAGGCGGGCCGGCCGGAGAGGAGGAGGCGGGTCCCCTCCCAGAGGTCGTCGGCGAGGGGGTTGTCCCTCCTGCGCGGGTCGGGGTGGAGGGGGTGGCGCCCGAAGGTCGAGAGGGGGTCGAGGGCCATCGCGTGGTTGCCGCGCGCCGTCTCGAGCCCCGCGATCCCCGGGATGAAGTTCTTCACCGGGCTCGAGTAGCCCGCGAAGTAGTGGTTCTTCATGTCGGAGACGGCGAGGAACGCCTCCGCCTCCTCCGTCCGGCGATTCGCGAGGACGCGCACGCCCCGGCGCGTCCGGCCTTTCTCGACGAGGTCCCCGGCGCGGGCGTCGTTGACGATCACCTCGGAGCGACCCCGCAGCTCGGTCGCCTCGAGCAGGCGGCCGAGGAGGGCGGCGAGGTCCTTCTGGTCGGCGGTGGAGGGGTCGTGGGTGCCGGTGCAGACGAAGGCGAGGACCCGCTTCGCCCCCTGGAGGGCGCGGGCGACGAGCGGGACGACCTGCTCGCGGGGCTCCTCCCTCGTCGCGTCGTCGAGGAGGAGGGCGACCGTCTTCCCGGCCACGGCGCGGGCGAAGCCCTCGGTCCGGCGAAGCGCCGCCTCCGCCTCCGCGAGGAGCGCCTTCCCCGACTTCGCGGGCTCCGGCCGCCCCGCGAGGGAGACGAAGCCCTCGAAGTTCCGGTCCGGGATCTCGAGCGCGACGCGCCCGGAACCGTACTTGAGCTCGACTCGCACGGCTCTCTTGATCGTACCTTCCCCCCCGGGGGCTCAAGCGGGGCCGGGGTTGATTTCGTCCGCCCCGAGGGTTCGATACCCCCTGGGCGCCCCCCGAGCGCCGTCCGAGCGCGACGGGGGAGCGCCCGGGAGTGCCCCATGCCGAGAGTCCTCGTCCCCCTCGCCCCCGGCTTCGAGGAGATCGAAGCCGTCACCGTCATCGACGTCCTGCGGCGCGCGAACGTCGAGGTGGTCGTGGCGGGTGTAGAGCCCGGACCGATCGAGGGTTCCCGCGGGGTCCGGGTGACCCCGGACACGACGCTCGAGGCGGCGGGGACGGAGTTCGACATGGTCGCGATCCCCGGCGGCGCGCGCGGAGCCGAGCGACTCCGGGAGGACGCGCGCCTGCACGCGATCGTGCGCGGGCTGCTCGCGAAGGGGAAGCCGGTCGCCGCGATCTGCGCGGGACCGACGGTCCTCTCCCACCTCGGGGTGCTCGAGGGGCGCCGGGCGACCGCGCACCCCTCCGTCCTTTCCCTCCTGCGCGCGGGCCAAGTCGTCACGGACCGGGTCGTCGTCGACGGACCCGTCGTGACGAGCCGGAGCCCGGGGACGGCGATGGAGTTCGCCTTCAAGCTCGTCGAGCTCCTCGTCGGGAGGGTCAAGGCGGAGGAAGTGAACCGGGGCGTGCTCGCGCGCCTCTGAGGCGCCGGAAGCGAAAGCGGGCCCGCTCGCGCGGGCCCGCCCGGATGGAGGGGAGGGGGGCGCTCCCCGGCGCGCCCCCTCCCCCGAATCACCCGTTCACTCCCCCCGACCCTCCCCGTCGTCCTCCGGGTCCTCCTCGGCTTCCTCCCCGTGGGCCTTCGCCAGGGCGTCGGCGACCTTCGGGGCCGACTTCATCGCGGCGAGGGCCCGCTTCACGCGGCTCCCGCGGCTCGTCGCCTCCTCCGCCATCTCCGCGAAGGCCGCCCGGCAGCGCTCGAGGGTGGAGGCCGCCTCGGCGTTCTTCCCCTCCGCGAGGTAGGCGCCCGCGATCCGGTCGTGGGCGCGGATCCGGTCGACCGGATCCTCCCCCTGCTCGGCGACCTTGAGCCACGCCGCGCGGGCGGAGGCGTGGTCGCGGGCCGAGGCGTGGACCGCGCCCGTCCACATCCAGGCGTCGTCGCGGTAGCCCTTCTCGTCGGGGAACTGCGCGACGACCCGCCCGTAGGCCTCGATCGCCTTCGCCCCCTCCTTCGACCGGCGGTGGAGGTGCCCGATCTCGAGGAGGGAGCGGGCGGCGAAGCGGCGGTGCGACCCGTTCGCGGCGACCCCCTCGAAGGCCTCGAGCGCCCCCGCTCGGTCCCCGAGGGTCCGCCGGACCTCCCCGAGGCGGAAGAGCGCCTCGGCGCACTCCGTCCTGCTGTCGGGGAAGTAGGCGCCGACCGCCTGGTACCCGGCGGCCACTTTCTTCAGGTGCTCGATCCGGTCGTCCCCCTTGAGCCCCTTCCCTTCCCGGCGGATCGAGGCGGCGAAGCGAATCTGCGACCGCGCATCCGCCTGCCGGGGAACCTCCTCGCCCACCCGTCCCGCCCCCGCGAGGAGAGCGAGCGCCCCGATCCACGCTGCGAACCCGGACCTGTTCATGTTTCCTCCTAGTCGAAGCCTTCCCGTTCCGAACCGACCCCCTCGCCGCGGCCCCGGCTACCCCGCCGGACGCGGAACCGAGAGGACACGACAACGCGGCGAATCCGGCGGGCGCGCCGAGCCGGCCCGCGCCTCCCGCACGACGCTCTCCCGCTCCTCGCGGAGGCGGGCGAGGACCCGCCCCGCGATCCACCGGCGACCCCGCATCATCCGGACCTTCGCGTTCGCCCCGGAGATCCCGACGTGCGCGGCGGCCTCGCGGCAGGAGCGGCCCCAGCCGTACCGGGCGAGGAAGAGATCCCGCGTCCCGGCCGGCAGGGAGAGGACCGCCCCGCGCAGCTCCTCGATCGCCCGGTCCCGGTCGACGGTCCACCCGCCGAGGACGACGCGCCCGGGCGCCCGCGGGTCGCGCTCCGGTTCGCCCGGGACGTCCCGCGCCCGGTCGAGGGGGAGGGTCGGGGCGCGCCGCCTGCGCCGCATCCCGTCGAGCGCCGCGCGGTACGCCACCCGGAAGATCCAGCCGGAGAGCCGCTCCGGGGGGCCCCCCTCGCGGTGCAGCAGGAGCGCGCGCAGGAACGTCTCCTGCGTCAGGTCCTCCGCCGCGTGGAAGTCGCGCGTCAGGCGTCTCAAGAACTCGAAGACCGCCCCTCTCATCCCCTCGAGCCGCGCGCCGAAGGCGGCCTCCGCCGTCTCCCCCGAGCCCGCCATCGTGCCTCCTCCCGGTTTCCACCTGCGTCGTCCGTCCGCGGGCGCCTGCGCGCCCCGGGATATGCCGACGAGATCCCCGCGGAAGGGGGGGAAATCCGGGAGGCGGGGACCTACGCGGGGGGACGGGCCGCCGGGTGGAGCTGTGCGAGCGCGCCCATGATCGAGTCCGTCGCCTTCCGGTAGAACACGCGGCGGGAGACGCCGGCGCCCCGCTCGAAGCGCAGCGGCTCGCCGAACCGGACGCGGATGCGCGCGCGATGGAGGAACCGGGCGCCGACGGGGAGGGCTCGATCCGTGCCGATGAGGGCGACCGGCACGACGGGGACCCTCGCGAGGGTCGCGATCATCGCCACTCCCGGCCTTCCGCGCTGGAGCCGCCCGTCGCGGGAGCGGGATCCCTCGGGGAAGATCGTGAGGATGCGCCCGCGACGCAGGGCCCGCACGGCGGCGGCGAGACTCGGCCGGTTGCTCCGGCCTCCCATGTAGACCGGGAGGGCGCGGCAGAAGCGGTACCACCAGTTCGCGCCCCGCGACCCCCAGTAGACCGCCGTCATCAGGAAGACGATCCGCGAGCGCGAGGCCGACTGGACGACGATCGGGTCGAGGAAGGAGACGTGGTTCGGGGCGAGGATGTAGGGGCCGGGGAAGGTCGGCCGGTTCTCGACGCGCAGGCCGTAGAAGACGCGCAGGAAGAGGAGGCAGAAGTACCAGACCCCGCGGTACCCGACCTCGTTCGCCGCGTCGAGGAAGGCCGCGAGGAAACCGCGGCGGGGCGCGGCGCGGGGGGACCGGACTGCGACCTCGGCCGTCGTCAATCGACGGGGGAGGGTCGCGTCCCGGCCGCGGGAGGAGGGGAAGGCGCGAGGGAGGGAGCGGCCGCTTCGCGGGGAGGCTCCTCCGCCGCCTCCGGCTCCCGCGCGCGCGGGGGGAGGGGAGCGGGAAGCGCGAGCGTCCCCGTGCGGCGCAGGAGGACGAGCTCGGCGGCGACCGAGACGGCGATCTCCCCGTGCGTCCGCGCGCCGATCGAGAGCCCCATCGGGGTCCGGACCCGGGCGAGCCAGTCCTCGGGGACGCCCGCCGCGCGCAGCCGCCGGGAGAGGATCGCCCACTTCGCCCGGCTCCCGATCATGCCGAGGTACTTCGGCCGCGCGCCGCCTCTCCAGAGCGCCTCGAGCACGGCGGCGTCGTCGTGGTGGCCCCGGGTGACGACGACGACGTAGGCGAACTCCGCCCGCCCGAGCCGGGCCGCGACCTCGGGCCAGGGCGCGCACACGACCTCGGCCGCCTCCGGGAAGCGCTCCCGGTTCGCGAAGGCCTCCCGGTCGTCGGCGACGACGACCCGGAACCCGGCCTCCCGCGCGACCGACGCGATCGCCCTCGAGACATGCCCTCCGCCGACGAGCGTCAGGGTGGGGTCCGTCAGCGGCTCGACGTAGATCTCGAGGGTGCCGCCGCAGTAGAGCCCGGAATCGGGGTAGTCGCGCTCGTTCAGCCGGAAGACGAGCCGGCGGGGCCGCTCCGTCCGCAGGACGTCGAGGGCCGCCTCGTAGACGTCCGCCTCGAGGCATCCTCCGCCCACGGTCCCGAGGAAGGTCCCGTCCGCGCGGACGAGGAGCTTCATCGACTCCTTGCCCGGCGTGGAGCCGTGCGCGCCGATGATCGTGGCGAGCGCGGCCGGCTCGCCCGCCTCGCGCACACGGACGATCTCGCGGTAGAGGTCCTCGGCCACCGTCCCCGATTCTCCCCCGGGAGAGGGGAGCGGGCAAAAGGGAGCCCGACTACTCCGAGGGGCGGGGCGCGGCGAGCGGGGGCCGAGCGCCGGGCCCCTCGATGAGCCGGACGGCGCCGCGCGTGTCGACCCGAAGGACGAGGAACCGCGAGGGGTCCCGCGCGATCAGGGCCCGGAGCCAGCCTTCCTCGCCCGGCTCGAGGAGCTCGTCCCGCAGCGCGCGGGAGACGAAGACCGGGTGATCGAGCCCCACCCCGTTGACGACGACGGCGATCGGACGGCCGCCCCGCAGGAAGTGGGAGAGGAGCCGGTCGATCGTCCCGGGCGTGAGGGGCACGCTGTCGCAGCGGTGCACCACGTAGGCGGTCGCCTCGGGGCTCGCCGAATCGAGGCCCACCCGCAGCAGGTCCCGGTCCCGCTCGGCGTGATCGGGATCGGCGACGACCCGCAGTCGAGGGGCGGGCCGGATGTCCCCCGCGGTCTCGGACGCGCGCTTGCCGAGGACGACGACGACCTCGTCCACGCAGCTACGCAACAGCGCGTCCGTCGCGGCCGAGACCGTCGTCCGAGTGCTCCTCCCCCCCGGGGAACAGGGCGCGCCGGACCGACGAGCTCGGCCGCCCGCGATCAGGATCGCGGACACGTACACGTTCAGGCTCCTGGCTGGGCGTCCTTCCCGGCGCCCGGAGTAGCATACGACGGCTTCCAGTTTCGGGCCACGCGTGCGGGTCGTCCGGGCGCACACGCCATCCGAAGATTGCCTCCCGGGCGGGGGAGCCTCCCGCGGGCTTGGGCCGGACCCGCCTCCGACCCCAAGGGGGAGAGCCGATTGCCCAGCGCGGGCCGAAACTCCGGATGCCCTACGGGGCCCACGGGGATGGTCGGGCGGGAGGCTGGCGCCGCGCCGGGAGGAGGAAGGCCGCGACCCCGATCCCGCCGGCGGCGGCCGCGACGAGGAAGGGCGCCCGCGGCTCGAGGTCCCAGAGCCATCCCCCCACGAGGGAGCTCGGGATGACGGCGAGCCCCCGGAGGAAGTAGTAGAGCCCCGCCGCGCGCCCTCTCCTCTCCGGGGGAGTGAGGTCGACGATCCGGGCCTTCCGCGCGGGCTCCCCGATCTCCCGGAGCCCCCCGATGGCGAAGGCGACGCACAGCCCCGTGAAGTCGCGCGCGAGGGCTACGGCGGCCGGGAAGAGGGCGAAGCAGAGGAAGGTCGCCGCGATCCACGGCGTGCGCCTCGCCCCTCCCTCGCGGTCGGCCGCCGGCGCCGCCGGGAGGTAGGAGAGGACCGAGACGATCGACTGGAGGGCGACCAGGACGCCGAACTG
>JAKEFM010000098.1 GCA_022616055.1 Planctomycetota bacterium | reverse complement strand
GAGAGGGGGGTGATCCGGTAGGTGTGGAAGTGCTCGGGGCTGCGCTCGAGCTCGGCGAACCGGGCGACCGCCGAGCGCGCCTCCTCGGCGAGGGGCGCGTGGACGTCGAGGAGGAGGGAGCGGTCCCCCTGGACGATCACCGGGTTCTCCGCGCGCGGGGTCGGGGACGCGGTCACGGGGCGAAGGGGGGAAGGCTAGCGGCGGGGGCGCGGGGAGGGGAGAGGGGCGCTTGGCCGACAGCGGTCAACCGTCGGCGGACCCCCCGGCGAGACGGACGTCGAGGATCCTCTCGGGCGGGACGCGGTGGATCCCTCCCGCCCCTCGCAGCACGACGAGGCGATCGGAGACGCGGGCCACCTCGTAGCGGGCGGACGCGTCGGAGGGATCGACGCCCAGGCGCGGGGGCGCGAGCACCGCGTCGACGGGGATTCCGGTCCGCAGCGCCCGGCGGAGGAGGGAGTCGATGTCCGGTTCTCCGGGCACCCCCCATTCCGCCGGGACGTGCACGTCCCCCTCGTCATCGAGGTGGCGCAGCACGCACCGGTGGAGGGCCCCGAAGCGATAGAAGAGGTATAGGGCCCGGACGTCGCCCTCGAGCCGGACCCGTGCCGGGGGAACGGCGCCCTCCGCGATGAGCCGCGCGGTGCGCTCGGGGTCCTCGAGCGCCACGGGGTGGCGCAGCGTCCAGCCGACCAGGCGTTCGGCGGTCGGCTCGGGCTCCTCCCAGCGGCGCCAACGCACGCTGTCGTGCGGCGTGAGGTCGAGGTCGAGGAGGACGAAACGTTCGGGGTCGAGGCCGAGGGCGAGGAGGGTGTCCCGGATCCCGAAACCGGCGAGGAGGAGGAACCTCCCCAGGTGCTCGGCCGCCGCCGGGAACTCGGGGCGGAGGAAGCAGCGGACGAGTCGCGTCCCCCCGTCGAGGACGGCCACCGCGACGGGATCCTGCGGCCGGGGAACCGCGCGCAGGATCGCGCGGGGGACTCCCGAAGGCCCGTTCCCCCACCACCGCGACGCCCTCTCCCGCGCTTCGCGGGCCCGCAGCATCTGAGCGTCGAATCGCTCGCCCCACCGCTGGGCGCGGAGGACCGGCGCGGCGAGCCGCCGCACGGCCCTCCGCATCGGGACGAGCCCCCTGCGGGCGAGGTCGAGGACGAGCCTCCCCTCGGCGTCCCGCCGGACGAGGGAGCGTCCTCCGAGGACCTCCTCCTCCCGCAGGCGGCATGGCCGGCCCGTCGCGCGCGCGAGGCGGGCCTGCACCTCCTCGAAGGCGAGGGCCCCGCCGTGCGCGTCGAGGACCGCCGCGGCGCGCCGGGCCGGGGAGAGCCTCCGCGTCCCGCGGCGCAGCGCGGCGGAGCACTCCGGCATCGAGAGCGCCACCTCGTCCCGCGGAGCGTGCGGTTCGACGGCGGACTCGCGCGGATAGCGGAGGAGCCGGGTCCGGTAGAGCGCCTGGATCAGCTCCCACGCGAAGAGGTCGAGGTGGAACTTCCCCGCCGAGTCCCTGCGGAGCGGGAGTCGACCGCCCCAGGACCGGAGGATCGCCCGGCCGAGATCGCCGCTCCTCCTCGCTCCCGCTCCCTCGATGCGCTCGGCGAGCTCCTCGAGGCTCATCGCGGCTCCCCGCTCGAGGAGGGCGAGGACGGCGAGGTCGGTGAGGCGGGTCCCCGCGCGGGCCGCGGATTCCTCGAGCCGCGGGACGCCAATCCCCAGCCAATCGCAGGTGAGGTTCGCTTCGGCCGACATCGCGCCTCCGGCCCAGGGGTCCGCCCTGCCGCGGCCTCCTGGCGGGGAGGTGGCCCCCGGACTCTACCGCACCCCGTCGTCTGGCTGCCGGCGGCCCCCGCCCGGCCGAGAAACCTCTCTACCCGGCAGCGGAGTACAGGGCGTACAAGGGTCCGCGATGAACGGGTTCATGCCCTCCGCGACGCTCGCGATCGGCCAGATGGCGCGCGCGGCGGGCGTCAACCGCGAGACGCTCGGATTCCATGGGAGGCGCCGCCTCCTTCCCAGGCCTCCGCGGACCCCCTCGGGCCACCGGGCCTTCCCGGCGGAGGCCTTGGGGGTCGTCCGGTCCGTGAGCGACGAGGAGATCCCGATGCGAACCCTCCCGCTGCCGCTTCTTCCCGCCGTGCGCTCGAGGGAGGAGCGCGCGTGAAGCTCCTCCTCCGGGCAGGCCTGCTCGGTTCCCTCCTGGTCCTCCTCGGTCCGGCGCTGGCGCGGGGCCAGTGACCCGGCTGAGCGAATCCGACCCTGCCCGGGGGGCGGGGCGTCGAGGAGATCCTCACCGAGGCGGGCGCGTGGCGCGTCTCGCTCTGGGAGACCTACGAGCGGCGCACGAAGGTCTTCGACGACGACCCCGGGGGCCCGGGCAACACGGTCTCGAACCCCGGCCTCCGGACGACGATCCGCCGGACCTACCTCGACCTCTCCCACGCGTTCACCGACGCCCTCTCGGTGAACGTGGGGGGCGTGTTCCCCGACATCCGCCTCCGGAACGAGGTGGACCCCGCGGACACTTTCGAGCAGGAATTCGACGGGATCGGGGACACGAGCCTGACCCTCCGCTACGCCTTCCCGATCGGCGAGACCGCGCCTCACGAGGAGACCGGGGAGGTCCACGCGCACGCGCCGGTCTTCTCGTTCAACGCCGGCCTCTCCTTCCCGACGGGGGAGCCGGAGGAGCCGACGATCACGGGGCCGCCGGGAAGCCCCATCGCGAACTCGACCCTCCAGACGGGGACGGGGACGTTCGACCCCCTCCTCGGGGTGAGCTACGTGCAGGCGTGGGGACCGTTCTCGATCTTCGGGAGCGTCGCGCTGCGCATCCCGGGCGGGGAGAACCGCTTCGACTACCGCACGGGCGCGGCGGCCCTGCTAAGTCTCGGGGCCACCGTCCCCCTCGATCCGAAGTTCGTCGCGGCCCCGAAGGTCTCCGTCGCGTGGACGGAGCCCGACGAGCTCGACGGGGACGACGTCTTCGCGTCGGGAGGGACCTGGCTCAACCTGGTGCCCGGCTTCCTCCTGCGGCTCTCCGAGAACGCCGACCTGCAGGCGGCGGTCGAGATCCCCGTTTGGCGGAACCTGCGCACCGAGCAGCTCGACACGCAGGCGCGCTTCGCCGTCGGTGTTTCCTACCGATTCTGACCCTGCCGTTCCCCCGGCACGCCGAGGCGCGCCTTTCCTACGGGATCCGGACGATGGTCGCCCCCTCCCCGGGACGGACGATCTCGACCTCGACCTTCTCCCCCTCTCGCGGCCAGAGCCTCCCGTAGATCTCCCCCGGCGCCCTCCCCGCGCAGGGGAACCCGTCGACCGCTCGCAGGTAGTCGCCCTTCCGCACCCCGGCCCGCGCCGCCGGAAGGCCCGCGAGGACCTCGTGCACGTGGGGGAGCCCTTCCGCGCCGGCGGGCGAGCGCTGCTCCGGGGGCCCGAGGCCGATCCCGAGGAACTCCCCCGGAGGCGGGACCGAGACCCTCCCGTCGCCGCCCGCGGGGAGGTCGGGCCCGGGCCCGAGCTCGAGGAGCATGCGGCTGGCGTCGATCCCGATCCTCTCGAAGGGGAGGAGCGCGCCGGCGCCGACGAGCGCGTCGAACTCGGACGCGGCGGAGCCCTCCGCCCCCTCGAGGGCGACGAGGACCCAGGGCTTGCGGTAGACGACCGGCCCCAACGCGACCTCCTCGAGCCGGACGAGGAAGTCGAGCCCTCCCACCCCGCCCGCTCCCGTCTGCGCGAGGGGGACCGCCCCCCGGCGGAGCCATCGTTCCGCGTCCGTCGGCAGTCCCGCCCGGCGGAGCCCGGGAGGATGGAGCCGGAGCACCCAGGGGATCCCCGTGTCGAGGACCGCCGCGAGGCCCTTCCCCTCGACGGTCGCCTCCAGCTTGAGCGTCCACGCGTTCGACCGCCTCCGTTCGACGGGGAGGACGACCACCCCCCCCTTCCCCGCGCCTTCTCGGCGGAGGCGCTCGAGCGGAGTCACGGGCTCCCCGCGGAAGGAGAGGCGCTCGCGCGCGAGGTCGAGGACGGGCGAGTCGCGGACGAGCGCCTTCCCTCCGAGCACGACGCCGGGAGGGCGGGGGAACTCCGGGAGGCCGGGCAACCCGGTCGCGTCGGCGGGGACCTGGAGGAGGCGCTCGCCGTCGAACGAGAGGGAGTCGATCCAGCAGACGGTCGAGTGGGCGGGACCGTAGAGGCCGGCGACCCCCTCGCAGAAGAACCGGGGGACGCCGAGCGCTCGGGCGAGGTCCGGGGGGACGACGACCTTGTCCGCGCCGGTGTCGAGGAGGGCGAGCGCGAGCGCCGCGCCGTTCACGCGGACCTCTGGGAGGGCGAAGTAGGCGGAGCCCGGGACCGAGGAGCGGGCGACGAGGACGCGCGCGCCCTCCGAGAGGGGCGGCCTCGGGGGGACGGGGTTCCCGGCGAAGAGCTCGGGAGGGTGCCGGAGCCCCGTCCGGACGCGCTCGAGGCGGACGCTCGTCGGCGGGAGGGGCGAGTTCGCGTAGAGGTGCTCCTCGCGGGCCGGCAGGACGACGCCGCCCCAGTCCTTCCACTCGTCGAATCGCCGCCACCGCCGGGACTCCGCGTTCGGGTCGACGAGGGCGAGGAGCCTTCCGTTCCCAGGGTCGAAGAGGCCGAGCCAGACCGAGCCCGGGGGAGTGCGGATCGCGAGGACGTCGGGCGAGGTGGACGGAGCCGCGAGGGGGTCGGGGAGGGCCGCGCGGATCTCGTCCCAGGGGACGAGGCGACCTGCGAAGGGCTGGCGAGCGGCCTCGATGTAGGCGAGGCCCGCGAAGAAGGCGTTCTCGAGGCACGAGGTCGCGGCCTCGCCCGGCATCGGCTCGCCCGTCCCGTCGGGCCTGAGCCTCCACGCGCGCTCGCCGTCGGTGACGAAGGTCGAGGCGGGCGGCGGGTGGACCGTGGCAGGGCGGGTGGCGGCGCCGGAGGCGGCCGTCTCGTCGGGCGCGGACCCGGGATCCCCGAGCGGGCGGAACTCCTCGCGGACCGCGAAGGGTCTCCGCCGGACGAGGACGCGATACCGGTGGCGCCCGCCCGGACCCTCGCTCGTCCCCTCGAACTCGAGGTCTCCGGCCTCCTCGAGAGCCTTGGCGCCGCCGAGGGAGTCGACGTGGCGGGAGAGGACGCGCTCGAGGGCGCCCGAGGGGGCGGAGGCCTGGGACGCGGCAGGGGCGGAGGCGGGGAAGGCCGGGCCGACGGTAGGGAGGAGGGCGAACGGGAGGAGGGCGAGGCGCGTGTTCTCCCGGGGGCAAGCCATGGGGGGGATGGCGAAGCCTCCGCTGCCGGAGCCGGCGGGTCAATCGGGGAGGTCCGCCTGGCGCCGAAGCGGGCGAGCAGGCGGCCCCGAGAAGCCGCGCCCCCCCGACAGCGGTCAACCGTCGGCGGATCCCCCGGCGAGACGGATGTCGAGAATCCTCTCGGTCGGGACGCGGCGGAACCCCCGCGCCCCTCGCAGCAGGACGCCGGGACTCGTGGCGCATCCCACCTCGTAGCGGGCGCACGCGTCGAGGAGATCGACGTCCAGGCGCGGGGGCGCGAGCACCACGAGATCGGTGAGGCTGGTCCTCGCGCGGGTCGCGAATTCCTCGAGCCGCGGGACGCGGATCCCCAGCCACTCGCAGTAGAGGTTCGATTCGGCCGACATCGCGCCTCCGGCCCAGGGGTCCGCCCTGCCGCGGCCTCCCGACGGGGAGGTGGCCCCCGGACTCTACCGCGCCGGTGCCGGCGCTCCTCGGGGCGGGGGGGTTCGGTCTTCTCAAGGAGGCGAAGTCGGTCGCGACCGCCCGGGTCCTCCGCTCCCCTTCGGCCGGTAGTCGCGCGGGTCGAGGCAGGCGTCGTAGGTCGCTCGGTCGATCGGGATCCAGTCGGTGCGTTCGATCCCAGGCCGCTTCCGGAAGCCCTCCCCCCGGGGGAAGGCGGAGGCGATCTTGATCCAGCGACCCTGCTTCCGGGCGATCACCCGGATCTCCCGGGCGACCTCGGAGAAGTCCTGGTCCTGGCTGAAGAGGAGGGCCACGTCGTACTCCCGCTCGATCCGGATGACGTCGATCGCGATCCGGACGTCGATTCCTTTCTCCTCCCGGATGACGAAGGAATGCGTCCCCCCGCCGG
>JAKEFM010000097.1 GCA_022616055.1 Planctomycetota bacterium | reverse complement strand
GAGAGGGGGGTGATCCGGTAGGTGTGGAAGTGCTCGGGGCTGCGCTCGAGCTCGGCGAACCGGGCGACCGCCGAGCGCGCCTCCTCGGCGAGGGGCGCGTGAACGTCGAGGAGGAGGGAGCGGTCCCCCTGGACGATCAGGGGGTTCTCCGCGCGCGGGGTCGGGGACGCGGTCACGGGACGAAGGGGGGAAGGCTAGCGGCGCGGGCGCGGGGAGGGGAGGGGCGCGCGGCGGCGCAGGGCGGCCGACGACTCCCGCATCGAGAGCGCCTCCTACTCCCGCGGAGGGTGCGGGCCGGCGGGGGGCTGACGCGGACGGCGGAGGAGCCCGGTCCGGCGGAGCGCCTGGGCAAGGCCCCACGCGAAGGCGTCGAGGTGGAACTTCCCCGCAGTGCGCGGGCGGGAGGTGCCGCCCGCCTCCCGCGTCGTGAGGACCTGGGCCCCTCGCGCTATCCTTCCGCGCCATGACCGGCGCGGCGGACGAGGAAAGGCTCGTCGAGAAGCTCTGCGTCGAGACCCTCGCCGCCTCCGACCTGAAGGGGATCTGTCGGGCTCGGGGCTTTCCGGTCGTCGGGGGATCCAAGCGGGCCCTCGGTGAGGGGGTCGCCGCCCGGTTCCTCGATCCGACAGGCGTCCCCGAGGCGATGGCCTCCCTCTCGGGTCCCTCCCTCGCGGCGCTCCACCTCGTCGCGGCCTCCGAGGAGCCCGTCCCCCTCGCCGCGCTGGCTCCCCTCCTCGAGCCCGAGCGGGAGCCCTGCGACGTCGGGTTGCGTGCCCTCTGGCAGAAGGTCGCCGCGGGCCTTCTCGCCAAGGGCGTCCTCCTCGCCGACGAGGAGGGCGCGCTTGGGGTCGGGGAGAAGAGCCGGTTCGCGCGCTTCCGCCTCGTCCTCCCGGAGACCTTCCGCGCATTCCTCCCTCCCTTCCCCGTCGCCGCCGAGCCTCTCGAAGGCGAGGGGGAGCGAGGGAGCGCCCGCGAGATCCTCGCGGAATCCCTCGCTTCCTTCGTCTCGGGAAGGGCGGCCGATCGCAAGAAGGCCGAGGGCCTCCCCGGCCGTATTGCTTGCGCCTTCGGGATCGAAGAGGGAGCGCTCGGCCTGCGCGGCCTCGATCGTCCGAGCGCTGGGAGCCTCCGGCGCTGGCTCTCGGCCCGATGGGAGGAGGGACTCCGAGGGCAGGATCGAACTCCTCGCCCGGTCGCCGCGGGCCGCGCGGCCCGCCATGTCCTCGGGCACCTTCCCCCCCGACAGGGCTGCACCGCCGAGGCGCTCGCGAACGCGCTCGGCGCCCTCGGGATCGGCGTCGAGGCCTCGGCGGTCGCCGCGTTCTGCGGGGAGGGGACGGCCGCCGGGCTGGTCCGCCGGTTCCCCCGCCCTCGGGGGGAGCCGCTCTACGTCGTCGCGGAGCCTCCGGAGGAGACGCCCGAGGGAGAGGACGGGCTCGTCGCCTTCGCGCAGGGGAGCGGCGTGCGCGTCGAGGAGCGCCCCAGCCCGCTCCTTTCCCTGCTCGAGGCCGCGCGTGTCTCCCGCGCCAGGGTCCTCGACGGCGCGCTCCTCCTCGAGCCCGACCTCGGGAGGATGGGAAGGGCGTGGAGCGAACTGTCGGAGGGTCGGACGATGGCCGCGCTGCGGGCCGCCTCGCCCGCCGTCGAGGAGGCCGCCCGCGCCGTCGAGGCGCGCCGCGGCCAGGTGAGGGTCCACCGCGGCCTCGCCGTCCTCCGGCTCGAGGACGCGGGGCTGCGCGCGGCGGTCCGGACACGGTTTCCCGGCGCCGTGCTCGAGATCGAAGGCGCCTACCTCGCCGTGCTCCGGGGGAGCCTCGAGGGAGTCCTCGCCTTCGCGCGGAAGGAGGGCTACCTCCCGCGGAGGCTCGGGTGACGGACGCCGAAGCGCTCGCCACGCTGCCGGAGAGCGAAGTCGCCGGCCTGCCGCTTCGCCCGGCCGGGGCGGTGAACCTGCGGCGCGACCTCCACCTCTTCGTCGAGTTCGTGCGCCGCAACGGCCTGCGGCGCGGCTTCCGCGACAACTCCATCCCGAAGGGCGCGGCCGCGAAACTCGCGAAGATCCTCTCCTGGCGGGAGGAGGCGGAGCGGGTCGAGAGGGAGGGGAGGGGCGTCTGGTCGGACAAGGTGTCCTGGCTCGCGCGCGCCCTCGGCCTCGTGCGCTTCGACGAGGAGGGCGAGTACCGGGGGTACTCGAGCCAGGAGCCCTCCTTTCCGGAGAACGACGTCGAGGTCGAGGAGAAGGGGTTCGCCGCCTGGCTCGCCAGGGATCCCCTCGAGAAGGAGCGGGCCATCCTCTCGGCGCTGGTCGAGACGACGGAGAGCGAGTTCTTCCACCCCGCGACGCTCCTGCCGGGGGGGCGCTTCGACACCTTCGGATGCGCCACGGGCCCCGCCTCGAGGATGAAGCTCCCCTCGATCCGGAGGGCGCTGCTCCACCTCCTCGCGGACCTCCCCGCGGGGGCGTGGATCCCGACGCGGGGGCTCGTCGAACTCGTGCGCTCGAAGGTCCCCGCCCTGGTCCTCGACCCCGCCCTGCGGGAGCCGCTCCGCTCGCGCGAGGAGAAGGGGAGGCTCGAGGACCTCTACGTCAACTTCCGCGAGGGGACGGTCCGCGACCCGTGGAGGGAGCGCACCCAGCTCTCGGAGCGCACGCCGGACGTCTTCCTCCGCGTGGAGGGGCGCTTCCTCGAGTACTTCCTCCAGGAGATCCCCTACCTCGCGGGCTTCGTCGACCTCGCGCTCGCGCCGCAGCGCCGCGCGAAGGGGGACGACCCCGTCCCCCCCCTGGAGTCGGTGAGGGCGTTTCGGCTCGCGCCGAGGCTCCGGCAGATCGTCCGGGGCGAGAAGGAGATCTCCCGGGTGAGCGTGACGGTCCTGCCGAACTTCGAGGTGCTCGTCGAGGCCCCCTCCTATCCCGAGCGCGAGCTCGAGGCCCTCGCCCCCCTCTGCGAGAGGATCCGGGAGGACGGCCCCGTCCACATCCTCCGGCTCGACCGCGAGGCGGTCCTCGTCCTCGCGGCCGCCGCTCCGAGCGCGCCGCCCGTCGAGGCGCTCCTCGAGCGCCTCTCGGGAAGGGCGCTCCCCCCGAACGTGGCGGCCGAGGTCCGGTCCTGGTGCGGGCGGGCCGAGAAGCTCGCCCTCTACGAGGAGGTCGCGCTCGTCGAGGTCCGCGGACCGGCCGGGCTCACGGAGACGGTCCGCGGCGAGCTCGGACGCCTGGTCGTCGACGACCGGCCCGCGGGCTTCCTCCTCGCGCGCGACCCGGAGAGCACGGTCGGCGTCCTCGAGCGGCGCCTGCGTTTCCCCATCGTCGTCACGCACGGCGAGTCCCGCTTCGCCGCGACGGACGGCCCCTTCGGCGCGCCTCCCGAGGCGGAGCCCGAGCGTCCATCTCCCGCCCCGCGCAAGCGCGCGCGCCTCTCGGCCGAGGACCTCGTCGGCTACCGCTCGGAGGACCGCGCCCTCCTCGAGGCGCTCCACGGGCTCCTCGCCGGGGCCGGCGTCGCTTGTTCCCTTCTCGAGGGAGGGAGCCTCCTCCTGATGCCGGCCTCGGGCCTCCCCCGCCTTCGATCCTCGCTCCGGCGGCTCGCGGACCGGTTCGATGTCGACCTCGCGCGTTGAGGCGCCGGCCGCTCCGGAGGCGACCGAGCAGCCGCCCGTCGTCCAGGGCGACGGCACGATCCTCCTCGCGGGTCTCGCGGCTCACGAGAAGTCCCCGGACCCGACCCTTGGAGCTCCCGGCCTGAAGCCCGAGGATTCCCATTCCGGTGCACCGGCCCCGCTCGCTCGACCCGATCCCCGGCGTTGCCGGCGTTGAGGTGTGGACGTGAACATCGATCCTCCCGGCGCAGCGCGAACCGGGGCCGCGCAGGACGCGTCCGTTCTCGGCACGCTCCCGCCGGGCACGCCGGTCGCCGTCCTGCTCGACGGCCGGGAGGAGGTCCTGTTCTTGCTTGGGGTGAGGCGGACGCGCTTCATCGCCGAAGCCCCGGACGGCCGCACGCTGAGCATCCCCTCCGAGCTCTTCGTTCGCGTCCACGAGGGGCCAGCCCCGGCGCGGATCCCTCCCGAGGAAGCGGAGACCCGCGCGCTGATCCGCGCGCTCGGCTCCCGCTACCCGGTGGGTCCCGCGTTGGACCTCGCCGGCCGGGGCGCGGCCGTGCTGCCGCTCCTCCTCGACGAGCTCGCCCGAGCGTTCGACCGGATCGAAGATGTCCGCGGGGGATCGCCCCGAGGGCCTCTCGGCTCCGCCACCGGCTCGATGCCCAGGACGTCTTCCCGCGATCTCGCCCTGGCGAGGGCGATCCCTCTGGTCGTCTGCTCCATCGCCCGCGCGACCGGCGCGGCCTCGGCGCGCGCGATCGCCGAGCGGCATCCCGACGCGCGCGTCCGGCGCGCGGTCCTCCCCCACGTAGCCGGGCGAGGGGCCTGACCGCCGTCGGCGACAAGCCCCCCGGAGGAGGGGCGCACCGGCCCCGCGACGAAGGTCGACGGCGGCTGCGGCGCGGGCGGGAGGTCCGGGACCCGGGGTCCTTCGTCCCTCGAGCCCATCCTGGCGTCGTCCCGTTCCTCGCCCCTCCCTCCGCAGGATGGCCGGGGCGGCAGGCCCAGCGACTCATCGGTCCGACGTCCGGCCGAGCGGGGGGGGTTCGGCCTTCAAGGAGTCGGAGTCGGTCGCGACCACCCGGGTCCTCCGCTCCCCTTCGGCCGGTAGTCTCGCGGGTCGAGGCACGCGTCGTAGGTCGCCCGGTCGATCGGGATCCAGTCGGTGAGGTCGATCCCGCGGCTCTCCGGCTTCTCTCTCGCCACCGGGTAGGCGGAGGCGATCTTGATCCATCGGCCCTGCTCCTTCGCGATCGCCCGGATCTCCCGGGCGACCTCGGAGAAGTCCTGGTCCTGGCTGAAGAGGACGGCCACGTCGTACTCCCGCTCGATCCGGATGACGTCGATCGCGATCCGGACGTCGATTCCTTTCTCCTCCCGGATGACGAAGGAATGCGTCCCCCCGCCGG
>JAKEFM010000096.1 GCA_022616055.1 Planctomycetota bacterium | reverse complement strand
TGATCGGCGGCCTCACCTTCACGGGGAGCCTCATGGCGGCGGGGAAGCTCCAGGAGCTCCTCCCCGGCCGCCCGATCACCTACCGCTTCCAGAACGCCTCCAACCTCGCGCTCCTCGCCGGGATGGTCGGGAGCCTCCTCGTCCTGATCGTCGCGCCGGAGACGCCCTTCCTCTTCTACGTCCTCGTCGGGATGGCGCTCCTCTTCGGCCTCCTCCTCGTGATCCCGATCGGGGCGGCCGACATGCCGGTCGTGATCTCGCTCCTGAACTCCTACGCGGGGCTCGCCGACGCCGCGATGGGGTTCGTCCTGATGAACAAGATCCAGATCATCACCGGCTCCCTCGACGGGACCTCGGGCTTCCTCCTCTCCCTGCTGATGTGCCGCGCGATGAACCGCTCGGCGACGAACGTGCTGTTCGGCGCCTTCGGGAAGGTGGAGGAGGACGGCCAGGCGGCGGTCGCGGAGGCGAAGGGGACGGTGCGGAGCATCGTCCCGGAAGAGATGCCCGCCCTCCTCGACGGCGCCCGCTCCGTCATCATCGTCCCGGGCTACGGGATGGCCGTCGCCCAGGCGCAGCACGCCGTCGCCGAGCTCGCGAGGCTCCTCGGGAAGCGCGGGATCGACGTGAAGTACGCGATCCACCCCGTCGCCGGCCGGATGCCGGGTCACATGAACGTCCTCCTCGCCGAGGCGAACGTCCCCTACGACCAGCTCTACGAGATGGAGCAGGTGAACGCCTACTTCCCGGAGGCGGACCTCGCCCTCGTCGTCGGGGCGAACGACGTCACGAACCCCGCCGCCCGCCGCGACCGCGCGAGCCCCCTCTACGGGATGCCGATCCTCGAGGTCGACCGGGCGAAGTCGATCATCGTCCTCAAGCGCAGCATGCGGCCGGGCTTCGCGGGCGTGGACAACGAGCTCTACTACAACGAGAAGTGCATGATGCTCTTCGGCGACGCGAAGGAGAGCCTGACGAAGCTCTTCGGCGCGCTGAAGTGAGGGTCAGGCCGGGTAGCGCCCGGCGATGTAGTCCTCGAGCTCGTGGATGATCTCCTCCTGCGCGGAGATCACCCAGTGGACGAGGTCCCCCATGGAGAGGACGCCGACGACCTGCCCCTCCTCGACCACGGGGAGGTGGCGGACCTTCGACTCGGTCATGACCTCCATGCACTCACCGACCGTGTGGTGCGGCGTCACGATCACGACGGGGCTCGTCATGATCTCCCCGACGAGCGACTCGCGGGACGACCTCCCCTTGAGGATGACCTTCCGCGCGTAGTCGCGCTCGGAGACGACGCCGACGAGGTTCC
>JAKEFM010000095.1 GCA_022616055.1 Planctomycetota bacterium | reverse complement strand
CGTGTGCCCGGCATGTCCACTCACCTGGAGGTGAAAGTCCTCTGGAGACCCTGAGGGCGGGAACTCCCAGCCGAAGGCAAGGGCGCCGCCGCGAGGCGGAGTCCGAAAGAAGCCGGAGACCACGCTCACGGCCCGACGAACAGAAACCGCATACGAGGCGGGCGCACCCGGGCGAGTCGGCGATGTTCGACGAAGCCCGCGGCCCTCAAGGGGTGCCCGCGTAAATGCGGCGGGCGCGTGAGGACGGGGGGTGGACTTACCCGGGGAGACCTGCCGACACGTCCGCGTGGACTAGATCGACCGCAAGGTCGATCGAGGGGTCGGCAGGAGTCAGCCGAGGCCGTAGTAGCCGTCGATCGCGTCGGTCCGCTCGGGCGAGGCACCGGACCCGAAAGGGCGGAAACGGTAGGGCCCGCACGACCGGGAACGCGGCGGCGAAGGGCCGAACATGAAGCCGGAGTCGTCCGGAAACTCGACCGGGCCGAGACGGCCGCCTGGGACCTCGCAAGGGGTCCGACCGTTCCCCGCGGAGGTGGGTGAAGCCCGCCGGGGCGGGGCAGCGGAGCCGTACGGTCCGGCGGCGTGGAAGGAACCACGACTCGAAGCCGGCGCACCTCAGCGCCGTCTGGCGACGTGAACCGCCGGATGCGGACCCGCACGTCCGGTGGTGTGGGAGGGGGGGATCCGCGAGGATTCCCCCCTATCCCGATCGGCGGTTGCTCCTCCGAGACTTGGGGCCCAATCTTCGGGACCGCCGGAAAGTGACGAGTGGACGTCAGTCGGCCCGGACGATCTCGCCGGAGCCTTCCGGGAGGACCTGCAGCGTCTTCAGGAACTCGACGATCGCGTCCTTCTCGGGCTGCGAGAGCGCGACGAAGAGGTCCCTCTCGTCGCGCGCCTCGCCGCCGTGCATCAGGATCGCATCCGTGATCGTCGTGAGGTCTCCACGGTGCCCGTAGGGCGCGGAGTTCCCCACGTCCCAGAGCTTCCGCGTCAGCCAGAGGCCCGTCGGGACCCCTCCCTGGACCAGCTGCTCGTTGCAGAAGTAGGTGATCTGCTCGTTGTTGATCGGCGCCGCGTCGCAGAGGTCGTGGCGCTTGAGGTCCGTGAACGCGCGGACCGTGACCGAGCCGTCGGCGTTGCGCTCCGGGCGCGGCTTCGGACAGGGGGACTTCGTCAGGTCGAAGGCGACGGCCTGGCTCACGTCGTTGAACGTCCCCCCCGGGTTGAGGCCGTACGGCTCCGTGAAGACCGGATCGTCGAGGACGAGGGCGGGCTTGTGGCAGTCCGCGCACCCGATCTGGTCGAAGAGGACCTCCCCCAGCTCGGCGGCGGCCCGGCGCTCGGCGTCCCGCGGGATCCTGCGGCCGGGCATCGCGAGGGTCGCCTGGAACAACGTCGCCGCCGTGATGTCGCCGAGCGTCAGCTCGTCGAGGACGCCGTCCTGGTCGAAGTCGGCCGTCCCCGTCTGCCCGATCCCGAACCGCTCGACCGCCTGCATGCCGTGGTGGTGGTTCATCGCGTTGACGGTGAACTCGCGCACCGAGCGGACGACCCCCTTCTGGTGGAAGGGGCGCAGGATCAGGTCCGCGCTCACACCGACGACCGCGCTCGTGTCGACCGATCCGTCCGGGTTCCCGGTGATCGATCCGAAGTTCACCCCCTTCGTGTCGAGGGGAAGGGTGACCGGGCTTCCCCCCGTCTGGCCCTGGGAGATCGCCGAGGCGCGGATCGCCTGGAGGTCGGCCGTCATCTCCCGGCCGAGAAGCTCGATCAGCCCCGACCCGAACATGCCGAGGGAGTTGCGCTCGTTGCTCGACGAGGGCGCGATGGAGAACGTCACCGGGTCGAGGACCTGGGCGAGGACGAACACGTTCGCGACGAAGTCGCCTCCTCCCCCCGATCGGGGTTCGTTGTGGCAGGCGAAGCAAGAGTTCGCGTCGGGGCCCGACGTGCGGAGGAAGGCCGGCTCGTCGGGCGTACGGAGCGTGGGAACCCCGTTCCCGGTGGCCGCAGGCCTCCCCTGGCCGTCGAGCCGGTTGAACTTCGCCTCGAAGAGGGCGCGCCCGAAGCGGATCACGTCCTTCTTCCTGACCGTTCCGTCGAGGATCTCCGAGTGCAGCAGGTGCGTGCCGACGACGGGCGTCTCGCCGACCTGGGCTCGCGCGGGGGCGACGAAGGGGGGGAGGGCCGCGACCGAAAGCGAGGCGATCACCCTCTGGTGGGTGCGTGACAACATGGGGAGCGTCCTTTCCCTGGGTGGGGAGTCTTGGGCTCGAGGCGAAGCCGGCCCTCGCTCATAAACTCTACGGGCGGGACGCGGCGTACCCGGGCGAATCACGCGATCCGCCGGGCCCTCGTGTCCTTCTGGCCGGGCTCCGGACCGATCTCGACCGAGGACAGGCGAGGCACAGCACTTGGTGTGCCAGGGTCGACCTCGAACCCTCCGGCCGCGGAGAGCCGCGCCCTCCCCCCGGATATCATCCGATCCCGTGCCCGCCAAAAGCGTCCTGACGACCGGACAGCGGAGGCTCCTCCGCGTCGTGCTGGCGCTGTCCGCTTTCCTCGTCGCGAACACCCTCTACCTCGCGAGCACGCGGGCGATGAACGCGATGGAGGCCCTCGCGACCCCCCCCCCACACGCTGCCGGGCTTCTACCAGGGGATGATCCTCTCCCACACGATCGTCGGCCTCGCGGTCCTCGCGCCCGCGGCGGCGTTCGCCGCCTGGCATCTGAAGAACGCCTGGAGGCGCCGGCACCGCGCCTCCGTGTGGAGCGGGGTCGCCCTCGTCGCGCTCACGGCGGTCCTCGCCGTGTCGGGCTACTACATCCTCACGGAGGCGAACAGCCGCCAGAACCGCGGCTGGTTCTACACCCACCTCGCCTGCGCGTTCCTCGTCCCCTCCCTCTACGGCGCGCACCGCCTCGTCTCGTACGTGAAGCCGGTCCCCCGCGCGAAGGTCTCCGGGGCGGCCGGGATCGGCGGGCTCTTCGCCCTCTTCGTCGCCGTCCACCTCTCGACCCTGCCGCAGCCCACCGGGGGAAGGAAGACGGCATCCCTGGCGACCGAGGGGACGAAGGTCGCGGCCTGGACGAAGTCCTCCGACGAGCCTCTCCCCCCCGACCCGTTCGTCCCCTTCGTCCCGAAGGCGGAGGTCCCCCGCGAACGCGCCTTCTTCCCGGCCGCCGCGACGACGACGACGCTCGGGCTCCTCCCCGCCGCGGTCCTGACGAACAACGACCTGGGGGACGCCGAGGGACGCGCGCGCGACCTGCGCGAGAAGGGGTTCGTCTGGCGCGAGCGCATCGGGGCGGCGACCTGCGTGCGCTGTCACCCCGACATCGTCGAGCAGTGGTCGCGCTCGGCCCACCGCTTCTCCTCCTTCAACAACCCCTTCTACCGGAAGTCGGTCGAGCTCCTCCGGAAGGAGGAGAACGGGGTCCTGCGCTCGAAGTGGTGCTCCTCCTGTCACGACCCGGTCGTCATGCTCCCGGGGGACATGGCGCGGGCGGACATGGACATGGACTCCGCCCACGGACAGGCGGGCCTCACCTGCCTCTCCTGCCACCAGATCGACCGGCTCCACGACCAGACGGGCAACGGCGCCTACAACGTCCCCGACACCGAGCCCGAGCCCTACCTCTTCAAGGACGCGAAGGGCGGCCCGGGCCTCACGCTCCACGACATGATCGTCAAGGCCCGTCCGGCCGTGCACAAGGAGCAGATGCTCAAGCCCTTCTTCCGGACGAGCGAGTTCTGCTCCGCCTGCCACAAGGTGAGCCTCGACATCCCGGTGAACAATTACCGCTGGCTGCGGGGCCAGAACGAGTTCGACAACTGGCACGACTCGGGCGTCGCGCTCAACGCCTCGCGGACCTTCTATCTCCCCCCGGTGAAGAAGCTCTGCCAGGACTGCCACATGCCTCCCGAGGAGGCGCCCCGCGGCGACGTCTCCGCGAAGGGGGGGAAGGTCCGCTCGCACCGCTTCCTCGCCGTCAACACCGCCCTCCCCCACGTCCGCGGCGACACCGACACGATCCAGCGGACGGAGGCCTTCCTCCGGGACGAGAAGCTCCGGGTCGACGTCTTCTCCATCCACCGGCGGCGCGGGGAGCCGACGGAGGAGTCGGTCTCGCTCCTCGATCGCACGAAGCCTCCCCTCCACCCCTCCGAGACGGTCGAGGTCCACGTCGTCGTCCGGAACAAGGGGGTCGGCCACACGTTTCCCGGCGGGACGAACGACTCGAACGAGGGGTGGATCGACTTCCGGGTGACGGACGAGTCGGGACGCGAGGTGTACCGCTCGGGCGCGATCCGGGAGGACCG
>JAKEFM010000006.1 GCA_022616055.1 Planctomycetota bacterium | reverse complement strand
TCGCTCCTCCGGGAACCCAGGCGATGCCTCCCGCCTCCCGCCCCCTGCTCGCCGCCGCCGCGATCGGGCGGCGACGCCCGAAACCTGCTCACGCTCTGAGGTCTCCTCACAGGTCCTTCGCCATCCACTCGCGCTCCCGGACGTAGCCCCTCCGCTCCCCCATCGAGATCAGCGCGTCGTCCTGGTAGGGGACCTCGGCCGCGAGCTCGCCGTACCCCCGGGCCCGGTAGACCTTCTCCGCGCGGGCGAGGAGGGCCGCCGCGACGCCGGCGCGCCGGTTCTCGGGGCGGACGAAGAGCGCGTAGACGAGCGGGACGCTCGTGCCGAGGAAGGGGTTGCCCGAGGCGGCCGCGAAGAGGACCCCGAGGTCGACCGGCCCCGGGCCGCGCGCGAGGAGGAGGAGGGCGCCGCGCCCGCCGAGGGACTCCCGCACGAACCGCTCGGCGGCCCCCACCCGCTCGCGGGCCGGCCCCTCCGCCAGGGCCCGCCGCAGGAGGGGGAGCGCGCCCTCGAGCCCGTCGGATCCCTGCACCTCGACGATCTCGGGGCCCTTCAACGCCATGGCCGCGCAGCTTATAGCCGCCCCCGCGCGTCGCGGCGAGCGATTGCGGGGCCGCGGCGCGCGCGTTATCTATGGACTCCGAGACCGGAACCGCGGCGCCGGGACGCCGCCGCCGCGACGCCGCGGGGGGCCGTCCATCCCCGGCGGCGATTCCGTCCCCATGGCCGAGCCCTTCGTGATCACCGTCTCCGACGCGGGCCCCTGCCGCAAGCGCCTGCGGGTCGTCGTCTCGGCCGAGCGCGTCGCGGAAGAGGTCGAGAAGGGGTACCGCTCCCTCGGCCAGGGGGTGAGGGTCCCCGGCTTCCGGCCGGGGCGCATCCCCCGCCCGATCCTCGAGAAGCGATTCGGGGAGGCGCTCCTCCACGAGGTCAAGGAGACGCTCGTCCAGACCGGGTTCCGGCAGGCTCTCCAGTCGAACGAGCTCTCCCCCCTCGGCTCCCCCGAGCTCGACATCGACCGCCTCCGCCTCGAGGACGGCAAGGAGCTCGAGTTCGAGGTCGCCCTCGACGTCCGCCCGAAGGTCGAGCTCCCGGACTGGCGCGCCATCTCCGTCGAGCGCCGCCCCGCGACCGTGTCGGAGGCCGAGATCGACGAGGCCGGCTCCGCCCTCCGCCAGGGGAACCGCCGCGTCGTGCCCGACCCGGAGGGGGCGGTCGCCGCCGACGGGATGGTCCTCGCCCGCGTCGAGTTCCTCCTCGACGGGAAGAGCCTCCTCGTCCGGGACTCCCTGCGCCTCACCCCCTCGACGCCGGTGCCGGGCGCCGACCCGGGCGCGTTCTCGGCGGCGCTCCAGGGGCGTCGCAAGGGGGAGACCTTCGAGGTGGAGGTCGGCTTCCGCGCGGGCTTCGAGGTCCCCGACGCGGTCGGGAAGCGGGGGAGCGCCCGGATCTCGGTCCTCGAGGTCCACCGGCTCGTCGAGCCGACGGACGAGGAGCTCGCCCGGGCGCTCGACTTCGCCGACGCCGCCGCGTTGCGGGAGAACCTGCGGTCGCGCCTCCTCCGGCACAAGGAGGAGGCGGAGAACCGCCGCGTCGAGGACGAGATCCTCGGCGCGCTCACGCGGGCGTGCGCCTTCGACGTGCCCGAGCGGATCGTCGAGTCGGAGTCGGAGGAGGGGGTGCGGCGGCTCCAGGCGAGCCTCGAGGCGCAGGGGGTCTCCGCCGAGGAGGTGGCGGCCGAGGTCGCCTCGCGCCGCGCCCGCTCGCGGGAGGAGGCGAGAGCGTCGATAAAGGGGTGGTTCGTGCTCGAGGCCCTCGCCCGGCGCGAGAAGGCCTTCGTCACGGAGGACGAGATGCGCACCGAGTTCCAGGCGATCGCGCAGCGCAACGGCGTGCCTCCCGAGGAGGTCCGCCGCTACTACGAGGAGCGGTCCGACCTCCTCGGGGCGCTGCGCGCCGAGCTCCTCGAGCGCAAGGTCCGCCGCCTCCTGCGCGAGCAGGCGGGGGCGGGAGCCAAGGGAAACCCTTCCTAAGGAGGCGGTCTTGGGCGTCCGCAGCGAGTCCTACTGGGTGCCGATCCCGTTCGTGATCGAGAAGACGGGGCGCGGCGAGAGGCAGTACGACATCTACTCCCGGCTCCTCGAGGACCGGATCGTCTTCATCGGGACGCCGATCGACGACCACGTGGCGAACGTCGTCATCGCGCAGCTCCTCTTCCTCCAGAAGGACAACAAGAACCAGGACATCAACGTCTACATCAACTCCCCGGGGGGCTCCGTGACCGCGGGGCTCGCGATCTACGACACGATGCAGTTCGTCGCCTGCGACGTGGCGACCTACTGCATCGGCCAGGCCGCCTCGATGGGGGCGGTCCTCCTCTCCGGCGGGACGAAGGGAAAGCGCTTCGCCCTCCCCCACGCCCGCGTCATGATCCACCAGCCCTGGGGCGGCGTGCAGGGCGCGGCCTCCGACATCGCGATCCAGGCCGAAGAGATCCTGAAGATGAAGCGCACGATCAACGACATCCTCGCCCGGCACACGGGGCGCGAGGTCAAGACCCTCGAGCGGGACACGGACCGCGACCGCTACCTCTCCGCGGACGAGGCGAAGGACTACGGCCTCGTCGACGACGTCATCCAGAGCCTGCGGGTCCTCCCCGCGGGAACCCCGGCGTGACCCGCGCGACCGGGCGGGGCGGGCGCTCCCTCGAGCGCTGCACCTTCTGCGAGAAGAGCCGCCACCACGTGGCCTCGCTCATCGCGGGCCCTCCCGGCGTCTACATCTGCAACGAGTGCGTCGAGATCTGCAACTCGATCCTCTCGGAGGAGGGGCGCCCCTCCGCCCGGGGGAGCCTGCGGCCGACCTTGTCTCCCGAGCGGCTCCCCACCCCCGAGCAGATCAAGGCGCGGCTCGACGAGTACGTCGTCTCCCAGGACCGGGCGAAGCGCATCCTCTCGGTCGCCGTCCACCACCACTACAAGCGCATCCTCCACGGGCGGAGCGCCGAGGTGGAGCTCGAGAAGTCGAACATCCTCCTCCTCGGGCCGACCGGGTCGGGCAAGACCCTCCTCGCCCGGACGCTCGCGAAGATCCTCGACGTCCCCTTCGCCATCGCCGACGCGACGACCCTCACGGAGGCGGGCTACGTCGGGGAGGACGTCGAGAACATCCTCCTGCGGCTCCTCCAGAACGCGAACTTCGACGTCGCCCGCGCGGAGCAGGGGATCGTCTACATCGACGAGATCGACAAGATCCACCGCACGACGGGGAACGTCTCGATCACCCGCGACGTGTCGGGGGAGGGGGTCCAGCAGGCCCTCCTCAAGATCCTCGAGGGGACGGTCGCGAACGTCCCCCCCCAGGGGGGGCGCAAGCACCCCGAGCAGGCCTACATCCAGGTCAACACGGAGAACATCCTCTTCCTGGTCGGGGGGACCTTCTACGGGATCGAGGAGACGATCGGCCGCCGCATCGGGCGCTCCGCGATCGGCTTCAAGGCCGACGAGGCGCTGCGCTCCCTCGACCCCAAGGACCGCCGCGCCCTCCTCCACCAGATCGAGGCGCGGGACCTCATCGAGTACGGGATGATCCCGGAGTTCGTCGGGCGCCTCCCGGTCGTGGCGGTCCTCGACCCGCTCGGGCGCGACGAGCTGATCCGGGTGATGGTCGAGCCGAAGAACGCGCTCGTCCGCCAGTACGAGGCCTTCTTCGGGATGGAGGGGGCGAAGATCGAGTTCACGCGGGAGGGGCTGGAGGCGGTCGCGGACCTGGCGATGAAGCGAGAGACGGGGGTCCGCGCCCTGCGGGCGATCCTCGAGGACATGCTCCTCGACGTCCTCTACGAGCTCCCCTCGAAGGGGGGGGGGTCGCGCTTCGTCGTCACCCCGGAGGTCGTCGCCAAGAAGACGTCCCTCTCCCTCCTCCCCGGCGGGGAGGTCGCGAAGAAGACCGCGTAGCCGGGAGGGGGACCCCCCTTGCCGCTCACGATCCACTACCACCGCGACTTCGACGGGATCTGCTCCGCGGCGCTCCTCGCCTGGTGCCTGCGCGAGCACTTCGGGCGCAGCGACCTGCGCTGGAGGGGGATCAACTACGACCGGAGGCGCGACTGGCGCGCCTTCGGGGAGGGGGAGGAGTTCGCGATCGTCGACTTCCACTTCCACCCCGCGGCGGCCTACTGGTTCGACCACCACCCGACGACCTTCCTCGACGAGGACCTGCGGGCCGCCTACCGGGAGAGCGACCGCTGGCGGTTCGACCCGAGCGCGCTCTCCTGCCCCCCCGTCATCCTCCGCCAGGCCCGGGAGCGCTGGGGGACCTCCCCCCCGGAGCGGTTCGACGAGATCGGGCGCTGGTCGGACCGGATCGACGCCGCGCGCTACCCGAGCGTCGAGGACGCCCTCTTCGGAGACGTCCCCGCCTACCGCCTCGTCCGCGCCCTGACGGTCGCCCCGCACGCCGACTGGTCCGATGTCCTCGTCGAGCGCCTGATCGACCGCGACCTGGCGGAGACGGCGGGCGATCCCGCGATCGAGAAGATGCACGCGAGGGCCTGCCGCAACCGCGATCGCGCCCTCGCCGAGTTCCCCCAGACGGTGCTCTCGACCGACGCGGGGGTCGTCCTGTACGACGCCTCCTCCGACCGGATCCGGAGGGAGCGCTTCGCCCCCTTCTACCACCACCCCGAGGCGGTCTACGCCGTGGGGGTCATCCCGACCCGCTCGGGGTTCCACGTCACCGCCGGGGAGAACCCCTGGAACGCCCCCGCCGTGCGGGCGAACGTGGGAGCCCTCTGCGAGCGCTTCGGCGGCGGCGGCCACGCCGGCGTCGGGGGAGCGAATCCCCCGAGCCTGGAGGAGGCGAAGCGCGTCGCCGGGGAGATCGCCGCCGCGCTGCGCCGGGACGTCGCCGCCCCGCGCTGACCCCTCGGGACTCCCCGGGTCCCGCCCCGGTACATTCCCTCCGATGCCCCGGCACGCAGGCCCCCCCTCCGTCCTCGATCTCGACCCCGGGGCGCTCGAGGAGGTCGTCCTTCGCGCCGGAGGCAGGCCTTTCCACGCCCGCTCGATCCGCGCCTGGATCCTCCGGCGCGGCGCGAGGAGCTTCGCGGAGATGACCGACCTCCCGAGGAGCCTCCTCCCCTCCCTCGAGGGCCTCCTCGTCCCGCTCTCCTCGAACGTCGCGGAGCGCAGGGCCGCCCCCGACGGGACCGTGCGACTCCTGCTGCGCCTGCGCGACGGCAACGCGGTGGAGACGGTCGTGATCCCCGGCCGCGGGGGAGCGACCCTGTGCGTCTCGACGCAGGTCGGCTGCCCTGTCGGCTGCCGCTTCTGCGCGAGCGGCCTCGCCGGCATCGTCCGCAACCTCTCGGCGCCGGAGATCGTCGAGCAGTTCCTCCACGGGCGCGCGGAGGCCGTCTCCCTGCGCCCCGTCACGCGGGCCGTGGTCATGGGGATCGGCGAGCCGACCCTCAACCTCGAGGCGCTCCTCGCCGCCCTCGAGGTCGTCCGGGACCCCCGCGGGATCGGGCTCGGGGCGAGGAGGATCACGATCTCGACCGTGGGGTATCCCGACCGGGTCCGGCGCCTGGCGGCCGCCGGGACCCCCTACAACCTCGCCGTCTCGCTCCACGCGGCGGACGACGCGACGCGGGGGCGGCTCATCCCGACGATGGCGCGGATCCCCCTCGCCGAGATCGTCGAGGGGGCTCGGGCCTACTTCGCGACGACCGGGCGCGAACCGACGTTCGAGTACGTCCTCCTCGCCGGGACGAACGACGCCCCCGACCAGGCGCGCGCCCTCGCCCGGCTCCTCGAGGGGGCGCGGGCGACGGTGAACCTGATCCCCTACAACCCGATCCCCGGATCCCCCTTCCGCCGCCCGACGCGGGAGCGCGTCGAGGCGTTCTCGCGGATCCTCCGCGGCCACGGCATCCCCGCGACCATCCGGTGGAGCAAGGGGCTCGAGGCCGAGGCGGCGTGCGGGCAGCTCCGCATCGACCGCCTCCCCCGCGAGCCGGGGCGGGCGCCGGACCCCTCTCCCCAGGGCGTCGCCCCGCTCGGGGGGTGAAACCGCCGCGCCGGACGTCGCACCGCCCGGCGCGGCTACCTCTCTCTCCCCTCGGCCCCGATCACGGGCCCCCGATCCACGACGAGCTTGCGAGGACGGCGTTGAGGATCCGCAGGAACACCCTCTCGACGGTCGCGACCCCCTCGGGGAGCTTGGGCGTCGTGCCGAGAAGATACGAGTAGCTCGCGGCGCCTCCGAGGACGGAGATCGTCACCAGGATCTCCGTGGGGGCGGGTCCCGGCGGCTCCTCCGTCCATTCCTCCGGGAAGCCCGAGCCCCGGATGGCGTCCAGCATCGCCCCGACGAGGTCCCCCTCGACATGCGCCTCGAGGGCGAGGACCCCGTGGTCGACGAGGAGGTAGGTCCCGTCGGCGAAGAGGAGGTGGTGGATGTCGGCGTAGCCAAGCGCCCCCGTCAGGCTCCAGGAGACGATCGGGACGGCCCGCGCCGCGTCGACCGCGGCGCTCGAGACGGGGGAGGCTCCGGCGAGGAGGAGGAGGACCGGGAGGACGCGGGGGCTCGACATGATCGACTCCTGTCGGATCTCGGTGGCGAGGGAGCGAGCCGGATCCGCGGGCGGACCGAACGGCGCACCCCGCTTGACAGTCTCCGTATCCTTTCCCTGCGCCTTTTCCCGGTGCGGCTTGCCGGGGACCGAGGAGATTCGCTTGCGGGCAGACCAGCGGGAGCGGGGGCGGGAATGGGGAAGGCCCTCGATCCACTGGCCTCCCGGGGACGGAGGATCCTCGGACCGAGCACCGGAGGGGGCGCCCGGGCGGGCGCGCATGGGCTTTCCGGCCGGGTTCCCCGGCACCGGGGAGATCGGAAAGGCGCGCCCGCCGTCGTCCTGGGGAGGGAAGAAAAGGATGGGCTACATGAAACGAACGTCCCGAGGATTCACGCTGATCGAACTCATGATCGTGGTCGCGATCATCGCGATCATCGCCTCGATCGCGATCCCGAATCTCCTCTCGGCGCGCGTGAGCGCCAACGAGACGGCCGCG
>JAKEFM010000094.1 GCA_022616055.1 Planctomycetota bacterium | reverse complement strand
GCCGCCTGCTCGGAGAGCCTCCGCGACGCCTCCTCGAGGCGGGGGACCTCGTCGCGGAGGAATCGTTCGGCGCGGCGCAGCGCCTCGTCCTGCCCGGCGCCCTCTCCCTGCTCCCCGGCGGCGAGCGAGACGCGCAGCTCCTCGACCCGGGACCGCGCCGCCTCCACGCGCTCGCGGCTCGCCTCGAGCTGCGCCCGTTCGTCCTCGACCTCCGCGCGGAGGGCCTCGAGCCTGGCGTGGGGGTCATCCGGCGCCGTCCGCGCGACGGGGGGGGGAGTCGGGGCCCCTTCCTGGGAGAGGGCGCAGCCGGACAGGAGGAAGAGGAGGGAAGCGGAGAGCGGAGCCATCGGTCAACCTCCCTGCCGCTCGGCCGGAAGGCCTTCGCGGCGCAGTTCGCGGACTTTCCCGAGCACCGCCTCGATGCGGGCGGCGAGGTTGGGATCGACGTCCGCGCTCCCCTCCTCGGCGGCGAGGAGGAGGCGCAGCGCGGCGGCGTCGAGCTCGATCGAGTCGAGGAGGGCAGCCTGTCGGGCGACCTGCCGCTGCGGGGACCGCGCGTCGTCCGACCGGAGGAGGAGGAGCGCGCCGGCGCCGAGGAGGAGCGCCGCGGCGGCCGCGCGGACGACCCACCGGCGCCGTCGCGTCGAGGCCGGGGGGCGAGCGGCCTCGAGGATCCTCGCGCGGAGCGTCGGTGGAACCTCGGGCGCCTCGGCGAGGCGGATCGCGGCGTCCACCCCGCGCAGGCGCTCGATCTCCGCGCGGCACCCCGGGCACGTCCCGAGGTGGGCCCCGACCTCCCGCGCCCGCGGCGACCCGAGCTCGCCGTCGAGGAAGGCGCTCCGTTCCCCGGAGGAGACCTCACACGACACGGGGACCTCCTTTCCCGAGGACGGGCTCCTCGAGCCGCTCGGCGAGCGCGCGTCGCGCGCGGAAGATCCAGGTCTTCACCTGGGGGAGGCTCGCGCGGAGCGCGTCGGCGATCTCGCCGTAGGAGAGGCCCGCCTCCGCGCGGAGCAGGAGCGCCGAGCGCTGGAGCTCCGGGATCGCGGCGAGGTGCGTCTCGATCGCCTCGCGCAGGTCGGCCGCATCCTCGGAGGAGGGGGCGAGGGGGATCGCCTCTCCTCCCCCCGGCTCCCGGGCGCGCTCCCGCATCCGGTCGACGCACCCGTTCCGGACCATCCGGTAGAGGAGCCCCCGCGCTGTCCCCCGGCGCGGGTCGAACCCGCCGTTGCGGGCCGCCGCGAACAGTCGCACGAAGGAATCCTGCACGGCGTCCTCCGCGCCCGCCGGGTCGCCGAGGAGCCGGCGCGCGTACCGGAAGGCCGGAACGGCGAGCCGGTCGAAGACGACGCCGAACGCCTGGACGTCCCCCGACGCGACGGCGCGGAGGGCGTCCTCGTCCGTCATCGGGCCGGCGGGCAAGGGGTCGGCTCCGCTGCCAGTACGGAGCCGACGGGGGGGGAGTTGCGCGGCCGCCCTACCGCAGCTCGAAGGAGAAGGGCATCAGGGCGAGGGAGGGCTTGTTCGCCAGGGCCGCGAGCGCCTCGGCGGCGCGGAGGGCCCGCTCCCGGACGGCCGGGAACGCCTCGAGCCCGCCGAGCGCCCCTCCGAGGTCCGCCTTGAGGAACGGGAAGCCCCCCTCCTCGAGGAGCTCGCTGATCGTGCGCGGCTTCGGCAGCTCGTAGAGCGGGAGCGGCGCCTTGGGGTCGAGCCCCGCCTTCTCCTTGGCGAGGGCGATCGCGTCGTCGAGACCGCCGACCCGGTCGACGAGCCCGAGCTCGACCGCGCGGCGGCCCGACCAGATGCGGCCGCGGGCGATCGGGTCGATCTTCTCCGGGGTCGTCGACCGCCCCTCGGCGACCTTCCCGACGAACTCGCCGTAGAAGGCCTCCATGAACTTGCGGAGCGTGTCGCGCTCCTCGTTGCTGAAGGGGGCGTCGAGGGTCATCAGGCCCGCGCGCCGGCCCCTCTGGAGCGACTGGGGGTTCGCCCCGATCTTCTGGTAGAGACTGGCGAGGACCGGCTTCATCGCGACGACGCCGATCGAGCCCGTGATCGTCGTCGGCTCGGCGACGATCGCGGTCGCCCCCATCGAGATGTAGTACCCCCCCGAGGCGGCGACGTCGGCCATCGACACGACGAAGGGCTTCCTCCCCTTCGCGCGGACGACCTCGCGCCAGATCTCGTCCGAGGCGAGCCCCGAGCCCCCGGGCGAGTCGACGCGCATGACGATCGCCTTCACGGTGTTGTCCTCCGCCGCCTCGCGGATCGCCTCGACCATCGTACGGGACCCCATCGTTCCTCCGCCGAGGGGGGAGGCCTCCGCGCTCTTCCCCGTGAGGATCATCCCGTTCGCGTAGAGAAGGGCGATCTTGTCCCCTTCGGGAGGCTTCGGCTTCTTGAACAACTCCCCGAAGATCTGGAGGGCCGCCGTGAAGGGATCGGTCTCCTCGAAGTCGATCTCCTTCCTCTCCTTCCGGCCGTAGTTCTCGACGAAGGAGATCGCCTCGCCGTAGGCGCCGGCGAGCCGGGCCTTGAACTCGTCCTCGTACTCGACGGCGTCGACGAGCTTTCGCGCGCGGGCCTGGGTCGGGGTGAAGACCGCCGTGTCGACGGCCGCCTTCACCTGCTCGGGTGCCAGGCGACGCCCCTTCGCGATCGCCTCGACGATGTGCGCGTAGACGTCGTCGAGGATCGCCTCGAGGGACTCCTTCTGCGCCGCGGACATCTCCCGGAGGTAGTAGTTCTCGAAGGCGGTCTTGTACTCCCCGATGTGGACGACGTCGGCGACGACCCCGATCTTGTCGAGGAGGTCGCGCAGGTAGGTGACCTCCAGGCGCAGGCCCGGCAGGATCACGTCGCCGGCGGGCTCGAGGGAGATCTCGTCGCAGCCACAGGCGACGAGGAACTGCCCGAGGCCGAGCGACTCGACGCGGGCGTGGACCTTCTTGCCGGACTCGCGCACCCGGTCGAGGACGCGGCGCACCTCGGCCGACTTCGCGAGGCCGAGGCCGGCCTCCTCGTCGAACCGGAGCACGAGCCCCTTCACCTCGGCGTCGTCCTTCACCTTCTCGATCCGGCGCAGGAAGGACCGGAACGACTTCGGCGCGGCGCCGAAGAGCGCGAAGGGCTTCTCGGGCGCGTCCTCGAGCGGGCCCTTGATCCGGATCTCGGCGAGCCGGGCCACCGGCTTCTTCGCCGCGGCCTCCTGAGCGGCGGGGTCCTGGCAGGAGACGAGGAGAGGGAGGAGGAGCGGGACGATCGGTTGCATGGCAGACCTCGGCGGGGGATCCCCGGGGATACCGCCGCAGAATACGCCCGCGTGCGGGGCTTATCGATCCCCGCGCGCGAGGTGGAGCGGGGCCGCCGGCTTCCGCTACGGCGCGCCGGGGACGCCGACCCCCGCGTTGATCGGGGCGCCCGCGCCCTGGAGCGCCTCCACGCGGTAGTTCCCCTCGGGGAGGAGGCCCGGCCCGAGGGCGGGGAAGGTCGTCTGCCAGCGACCGGAGAGCGGGTTCACCGGGACGACGTGCGAGTCGAGGAAGCCGCCCGGACCCCGCAGGGTGACCGTCACCGGGCCGTTCTGGACGTCGGCCTCCCCGCCGACGCAGAGCATCCCGTCGCCCGAGACCGTCTCGTCGCTCCCCGCGGCGAGAGCTCAAGATCTACGCGGGGGGAGCGGGACCGAGGCGCCGGAGTTCGGGGCGGGGGGGGCCACCTCGACGAGGTCGGAGAGGACCACGTTGACGGCGAGGGTGGTGCCCGTGCCGATCTCCCGCGTGAAGGCCTGGATCGATCGGGCGAGGCGGGCGCGCGCCTTCGACACTTCCTTCTCGAGCCCCGACTGGAACCGGTCGAGCCCGCCGAAATCGCCGAGGAGGGATCCGGGGAAGAGGGGGTTCGCCGAGGCCTGCACGGCGGCGAACTCCTCGACGCTGCGGGCGGCTCCGTCGGCCGATATTCGGAGCCCCACGAGCGCGCCGCTGGCGAAGTCGACCGAGGCCGGGATGGTCGCCTGCAGGCCGACCGTCCCGGCGGCCACGGCGGAGCCGAGGTCCTCGAACTGGCCTCCGTAGAAGACGAGACCGGCCTTCACGGCTTCCCGGAAGGCCTTCAGCTCCGTCGCCGCGAACGCGCGGAGCGCCCTCGAGGAGTCCTTCGCGGTCGACTGGATCGCGGCAACCGCGCCGACCGCGCAGAGCAGCAGGGCGGCAGTCGGCAGGAATCCTCTTCGCATCCTCATGGGGTCAGGCCCCGTCCTTCTGGCCCTCCCTGCGCGCCCCGGCGGTCGGGGGCCGCCGCGCCGAAAGCCTACCGCCCGCTCGCCCCGATCGTCCCGGCTTCAGCTCCGGGGCACGGGAGCTTTCTCCCCGGCGACCTGCCGGAGGATGCCTTGCTTCTTCTCCCGGGGAACCCCCTGGTCGCAGGCGAGGTAGAGGATGGTCTCCTCCTTCGCGTTGTGCTCGCCGAGGACCCTCTCGAGGGACCGGGCCGTTCCCCAGAGGGTGGCGGATCGATCGGCCGGGCCCCGGAGGGCGGCGATCTGCGCACGAAGCTCGAGCTTCAGCGCGCGGATCTCGCGGTGCTCGGCCCGCATGACCACGGTCGGGCCCTCCCCGCGCAGGCCGCTCGCCTCCTCGAACGCCGGGAAGACCAAATCCTCCTCCCACCGGATGTGGCGCTCGAGGTTGCGGTCGTACTCGTCGAAGGTCGAGAGCGCACGCCCCACCGCCCCCTCGCGCGCGCTTTCGAGCGCGTCGCGGTAGAGGGCGTCGATCTCGCGGTGGTCCTGCTGGAAGAAGGCGGAGATGGTCTTCGGTTCGTTCATCCTCAAAAATGCGCGAAAGGGGCCTGTTCGGGGCCTGCTTCCGAGGGAAGACGCGAGGGCGTCACTTGCAGATTCGGAACTCTCGAGGGAGTCGTAG
>JAKEFM010000093.1 GCA_022616055.1 Planctomycetota bacterium | reverse complement strand
GACGCGGGTGGTTACACCGACAGGCCTGATCGGGGAAGTTTCCGCAGTCGGAGGGGGGGCCCGATCCACACGGACCCGGGGCAGTTTCTCACCTTGCCTTCCCGAGGACGAGCAGCCCCTCCTTGATGGCGAAGGCCACCGCCTGGCTCGCCCCCTCCTCGCCGGGCGCGGGTAGCACGTCGTGCCCGACGAGGAACCAGCCGGGGCCGACCCCCGCCTCCTCGCGGAACTTCTCGAAGGCGTTCGTGAGGGGCTTGCGGTGGCGGTGGTCGTCGAAGCCGTGGCAGCGGGCGCACGCCTGCTGGAGGGTGACCGCGAAGAGGTTCCCCGCCCGGGTCGCGTCCCCCTTCTCGAGGGCCTGGACCAGCTCGTCGGACGCCTTCCTCGACGCCTCCGCGAACTTGACGAAGGCCTCCACCTCCTTCCCCTCGAGGAGAGGGGGGAGGTCGGGGCCCAGGGCCGCGAGCCGCGCGAGGGACTCGGAGATCCGCCGGGCATGCGGGGCGGCCGGGGCCGCCTCCTTCTTCTCGAGGAGGAGGTGGATGGCGTCCGAGGCGGCCTGGTTCTCGAGCATGATGCCCCGGATCGCGAGGAGGGTGCGCAGCCGCTTCGCCTGCGGCCCGTCCCCCTTCGCGGCGGCCCGCTTCTCCTCGATGGCGGAGAGCGGGGCGCCCGTCGCGGCGGCCGCGCGAGCCGTCGCCCACGGCCCGACGAACTGGGCGAGGAACCTCTCGGAGCCCGCGCTCCCGGCGTCCCCGAGCACCTTCGCCGCCTGGACGACTCCCGACGCGTCGGCCGCCACCGCCACCCGGAAGTCCCCCTTCGGCCCGCGGGCCGGGACGATCGCCACGCGAAGGTCGGTCGGCTCCCCCTCGACCTTCGCCTTCGTGCGGTAGAGCTCGATCCCGGAGGGGCCGGAGGAGGCGGAGCGGGGCTCGGGTGACCCCGGCCCGGACGATCGGCCGACCGCTTTGTCGATCGTGGACCGGTCCGCGTCGGTGAGCTTCGCCTCGATCCGAGCCGTCCCCTGCGCGTCGGGGAGGAGGGCCCGGACATCCGCCTCGCCGAAGGGCCGAGGGGCGAGGAACGGGAGGAAGAGGAAGGGAGCAGCGTTTTTCATGGATGGGGACGGGCGGCGAGGAGAGTACGGCGGCGCCATAGGATCGCGAGCGCGTTCGCCGCGACGAGGGCGCCGACGAGCCACGCCCAGCGGCGCCGTCGGCCCGTCTCCTCGAGGAGCGCGGCGGCGCGCGCGCCGGTCGACTCCGCGCGCGCGCGAAGCGCGGCGACGTCCGAGCGGAAGGGCTCGAGGTCCATCGCGTGCTGCTTCGGGAGGAGGGCGAGGAGGCCGAGGCGGTCGGCCTCGAGTCCCTCCCGCTCCCGGCGGACGATCCGGGCGCGGCGCTCCGCTTCGTCGAGGGCCCTCGCCGCGGCGGCGAGGGCCGATTCGAGCCGGTCGAGGTCGTCCGCGGTCTGACGGCCCGACTCGACGATCTCCGGGGCGTTCGTCTCGTGACAGATTCGACACGATGAGCGGAGGAGGGCGTGGTCCGGCCTCGGGACCGCGTGGAAGGAGTGGCACTCGACGCAGCCACGGATCGCCTTCGTCTCGAAGGCGACGCCGTGCGGGCCCCCCGCGAAGGCCTCCGCCTCCGCCTCGTGGCAGGCGGCGCACGCGGAGAGCGGGACGGCGCGGAACTTCCCGGTGTGGGCGCGGCGCTCGTCGAAGGAGGAGGGATTCCCGCCGTGGCACCCGGTGCACCGGTTTTCGAGGGCGGCGTGGGCGCCGGAGGCGACGTCCCGCGCGGCCCCGGCGTGGCACTCCAGGCAGCGCTCGACCGGGACCGAGGCCGGGGCCGATCCGGGATCCTGGGCCCCGCGGCCGGGAAACCCGCCGGCGAGAGCGGCGAGGAGGAGTCCACCCCCCCATGTCGGGCCCCCCCTCATCGTGGCTCGGTCGCCGGTCCGGCCGCGCGCTCCGGGAATCCGCGGTCGTCGAAGACGAAGGTCCGCCCGAAGGCCTGGACGGTCCGGTTGGAGAGGTAGCCGAGGACCCCCAGCGCTCCGCCGAGACCGAGGACGAGGAGGCCGAGGGCCATCGCCCCCTTCCGCCGGGAGGGGGCCCGCGCCGGGCTTCGGTCGAGGAACGGCAGGGCGAGTAGGAGGAGGACCGGCGGGATCGAGGCGAGGAACCCGAGGGTGTTCCCTTCGATGCCGAGGAGGCTCCTCGGCATGTACTTCTGGAGCTGGTAGACGGGGAGGAAGTACCACTCCGGCCTCACGCCGGGAGGGGTCTCGAGCGGGTCGGCCCGCGGCCCGAGGCCCGCCGGGGCCAGGATCGCGAGGAGGAAGAGGAGGCCGAGGGCGAGGTTCGCGACGAACGCCTCCTGCAGGACGTGGTGGGGGAAGAAGGGCTCGCCTCCCTCGCAGAGCCGGGCATGCCCGACCCGCTCCTCGACGTCGGCGTCCTCGAGGGTCGAGACGCCGAGCCGCCGGACGAGCCAGAGGTGCGCGCCGAGCACGGGGAGGAGGGCGAGGGGGAGGACCGCGACGTGGAGCGCGAACATCCTCCCCAGCGTCGCCTCCCCGACCTCCTCGCCGCCGCGCACCAGGCGGAGGAGCTCCTCGCCGACCAGCGGGGCCGCCTCGGCCATCCTCGTCCCGACGGTCGTCGCCCAGTAGGCGCGCTGGTCCCAGGGGAGGACGGAGCCGGTGAAGGCGAAGCCGAGCCCGAGGAGGAGGAGGACGGATCCGAGGATCCACGTGAGCTCGCGCGGTCGCTTGTAGCCCCCGTAGACGAAGACCCGGGCCATGTGGAGGAGGAGCGTCGCGACGAAGAGGTGCGCCCCCCAGGCGTGGAGGCTCCGGACGAACCATCCGGACGGGACCTCGGAGAGGAGCGCCTCGAGGCTCCCGTGCGCGGCGTCCGCGGACGCCCGGTAGTGGAAGAGGAGGAGAACTCCCGTGGCGACCTGGACCGCGAGGAAGGTGCCGGCGACCGTGCCGAGCGCGAAGAGCGCGTTCACGTGCCGGGGGACGGGTCGCGACAGGTCGGCCCGGGCGCGCGCCGCGAGGGAGCGCCACCCGGTCCGCCGGTCGAGCCAGTCGGCGAGGGGCAACTCAGCCGAGCCGGATCGCGCCCCCCTCGACGGAGAGCGGGATCTCGGCCAGCGGCCCGCGGGCGGGGCCCGAGACGGGACGGCCCGAAGGATCGAATCGAGCCCCGTGACACGGACAGCGGATCTCGCCGCGGGCGCCGTCCCAGCGGACGACGCACCCGAGGTGGGTGCAGACGGCCCGGAAGGCCCGCGGTCCCTGGGGGAGGCGCACGACGAGGGCCGGCCCGCCCGCGTGGAGGACGACGCGCCCTCCCCCCGGGGGGATCGACTCGAGGGGACCCGCGTCGGTCTTTCCTCCGGCCGCTCCCTTCCCCGTCCTCCCCCGGAGGACCCCGGGGAGGGGGGCGAGGGAGAGGAGGGCGGAGAGGACCCCCGTGACGCGGAGGACGATCGAGGAGAGGAAATCCCTCCTCCCCGATTCGAGACGCCGGGGGTCTGGATGCCGGGGGCGGGGACCCTGGGGGAGGACCTCGCCAATGGTGGACATCTTCCTCCGATCGCGGGCCTTGAAGTGGTGGGGGGGTGGGGGGATCGGCCTCCAGCCGCGCCCTCCCGGTCCGGGCGGCGGGGACTTCAAGGCCGGGCGGGATTCTAAGGAAAGGAAGGGGGAAGGCCACTTCGGGGAGGAGCGGCCCGGGTCCGATAGGTTGTCGCAAACCGGTGCGCCGGGACCCGCTAGATCTCGTGGGGTCGGGCGCTCTCCCCCCCAAGGGCTGGGCAGGAGTCCGCGTGGAAACCCCTTGACCCGGATGGGAGGTCGCCGGAGCATCTCGCCCTTCCAGTGGCCGCCGAGGCACCGTTCGCCTCTTTCCCGCGGTGCACTGCGAATCCCGCGCACCCCCCGGGTGGGAGGCCGCGAGTCCAGGTCCGGAGGATAACAGCATGAGTCGGAGGAGTCTGACCTTGATGGCGGCGGCCCTCGGCGCGGTCGCCAACCTGGGCCTGGCGCAGGCCCCGGCCCCGAGCGATCCGCTCGCCGACCTGCAGCGCCAGGTCGACGCGCTCCGGCGCGAGCTCGCCGAGCTCAAGGCGGAGAAGGCGGCCGAGCGGCCCGGAACGAGCCTCGAGCGCGAGGTCTCGGCCTTCTCCTCCAGGCTGCAGGAGGAGGGGGGCGGCACCGTCACCGCCCCGAACGCCGGGAAGATCACCCTCGGGGGGAGCTACCGGGCGCGCATCCACTACGTCCGGAACCGCGACTTCGACCAGCACGGGGGGAACGACGACGACTACACGACCCACCGCTTCCGGCTGAACGCGGGCGTCGAGCTCGACGAGCACACGAAGGTCTTCGCCCAGATCCGGAGCGCCTTCCTCTGGGGGACCCAGAGCGGCAGCTTCGCCGCCGAGGCTTCGAACGGCGACGTCACCCTCCACCAGGGGTACGGCGAGTTCACCGACCTCATGGGGAGCGGATGGGACCTCCGCCTCGGCCGCCAGGAGTTCGTCTACGGGGACGAGCGGATCCTCTCGAACATCGACTGGGAGGAGTTCGGCCGGGTGTGGGACGGGGCCAAGCTCTCGACGAAGTACGACGACCTCGGCGTGGACTTCCTCTGGGCGAAGGCCGCGGAGTCCTTCACCGCCTTCCCCGGGGCGACGACCGGGTCCGACATCGACCTCTACGGGGTCTGGATCACCTACTCCGGGTCCGAGGACTTCTCCGTCGACGTCCACGTCCTGCCGATCGAGGACCGCTCCGTCGAGAGCCTCTTCGTCCACCTCGGAGCCCGCGCACGCGCGAAGGTCGAGATGTTCGACATCGGAGGGGAGTTCGACGCCGTGCGCGATCGGGGCGACGGGGACAACTCGCACGTCACGTACAACGAGTCCTACCTCCTCGCGGCGGACGCGGGCCTCAGCTTCGAGGACGTCGAGGGGAAGCCCCGCATCGGCGTCGGCTGGTCGCAGGGGACGGCGAGCTACGTCCCCGTGGTCCCGGACCTCCACCGGTACGCGGGCATCATGGACGTCGTCACCCCGTTCGTGAACCTCATCGACTGGGAGGCGAACGTCTCCATCTCCCCGATGGAGGACTGGACCCTCTCGGGCGCCTACCACGTCTTCCAGTTCGAGAACACGCCGGCCGCGGCGGGGGACGAGACCCTCGGCCACGAGCTCGACGTCGTCCTCGCCGGGGCCTGCACGGACCACCTGCGGGTCGAGGTCGGCTACGGCCACTTCTTCCCGCGGGCCGGCTTCGAGGCCTTCGAGTCCGGTCTCGTCGGCGGGCTCACGCCCGGCACGAGCCTCGCCTTCAACCCCTGGACTCCCTTCCCGGCGGGAGCGAGCGCGAACGACTCCGACCTGATCTACATCCAGTTCGACGTCCCCTTCTAGCCGCCGGGACCGATCCACTTTCCGGGGGGAGGCCGCGAGCCTCCTCCCGGCTCCGTTTCCGGGGCCGGCGTTACTCCCGGCGCGCTCGGTCCCGCTCGCCCATCGCGAGGACCGAGGGGAGGTCGGCCGGGTCGGACACCTCGGCGTAGCTCGCCCGCCCGATCGTGAGGTAGGCGACCGGCGACTCCCGGGCGGGGAGGCCGGCGCGCGCGAGGATCTCCCCGTCGAGGGCCGGGTCGAGGACCTGCACGATCCGGCTCCCGAGGTAGCGCTCGAAGGCGGCGCGGCGGAGCCGGTCGGTCGCCTCCGCGCCGCGCGGGCCGACGATCGTCACCTGGATCGGCTCGTGGAAGTAGAGATCGACGGCCCGGCCGTAGCCCGCGACGTAGTAGCCGTACTGCTTGTAGTCGCGGGTGAAGGCCTCGAAGGTCCGCCGGGCGGTCTCGCGCAGCGACTCCTCGCGCGTGAAGTAGGCGAGGCGGAGGAAGGCCTCCGCGACGACCGCGTTCTCGAGGATGGAGCGGTTCTGGCGCTTGAGCCCGCCCAGCGCGAGCGGGTCGGAGCGGATGTCGTAGAAGCCGCCGCCCGGGGAGCTCTGGTGGCGGACGAGCGAGCGCGCCAGGTCGGTGGCCGGGACGAGGAAGCGGTTGTCCCCCGTGTACTGGACCGCGTCGACGAGGGCCCGGACCGTGTAGGCCTGGTCCGTGAGGAGGCCGGGGAGGTGGAACGTCCCGTCCCAGTAGTGGTGCATCCCCCGGCCCTCCTCGTACATCTCCTCGAGGAGGAAGCGCAGCGTCCCCAGGGCGGTCTCCCGCCAGCGCTCCTCGCCGAGGACGACGTGCGCCTTGAGGAGGGAGGAGACCATCATCGCGTTCCAGTTCGTGTAGATCGTCCGGTCGATCGGCGGGGCGCCGCGCCGCCGCCGCTCCTCGACCGGGAGCGCGTAGTAGGCGGGATCGGCGTCCTGACTCCCGAAGAAGGCCCCCGTCTCCGGGTCGACGAGGGTCGCGCTCGCCCAGCGGAGGATCCCGGCGGCGACGGCGCGGTACTCCTCCTTGCCGAAGACCTGCCACCCCTCGAGGAAGGAGCGCAGCGGTCCCGCGTTCGACTCGAGGACCTTCTCCGTGTTCGGGACGCGCCAGTCGCGGGTCGCCGCGTACCGGAAGAGGCCCCCGTCGACGCGGTCGTGGATCTCGCCGCCGGCGATGTGGTCGAGGGTGCGCCTCACCCCTTCCGCCATCGGCTCGTCCCCGGTCCGGGCGCACCAGACGAGCGCGAAGTCGAGCGCCTCGGGGTGGGCGAACTTCTGCCCGTCCCCGAAGCCGCCGTAGAGCGGATCGAACTTCGAGAGGATCGCCTCCGCGACCCGGCGGGGGATCTCCGGGGAGAGGGAGCCCGCGAACGCCTCCCGTCGCTCCTGGGCCCGGATCGACTTGGCGAGGACGTCGGCGATGCGGCTCCGGATCGCCTCGCGGTTCTCCCGGTAGAAGCCGCGGACGCGCTCGAGGAGGGAGAGGAGGTCCTTCGCCCCGAGGAAGGTGTCCCCGGCGATCAGGTCGCCGTCGGGGGTGAGGAACGCGATCGTCGGCCACCCCCCGGCGTTGTAGCGCTCGTTCACGTCGGGCCGGCGGTCCTTGTCGACCCGGACGGGGACATAGGACTCCTCGATCGTCCGGACGACCTCCGCGTCGGAGAAGGTCGTCGCGTCGATCTCTTTGCACCACCGGCACCAGGAGGCGACGATCGTGAGGAGGATCGGGCGATCCTCCTCGCGGGCGCGGCGGAAGGCCTCCTCCCCCCACTCGATCCAGCGGATCGAGGTCACGTCCCCTCCCCCCGGCGCTGCGCCTCCGCGAGGGAGGCGTACCGGGGCGGGAAGCCCGGCGTGTAGCGGAGCCAGGTCGGGATCGGGTAGCGCACGCCGCCCCGGTGCAGGGCGGGGAGGGCCTCCGCGATCTCCGCGGCGGCCGACCAGGGCCCGGCGAACGCCATCTCGTGGTCTTCCGTGCCGGCGTAGACGCGGTCGCCGTAGCAGGGAAGGATCACCTGCGGGGCTCGCGCCCGCACCGTCTCGACGAGGATATCGGCGCAGTCGATCCGTCCCATGAAGGAGGAAGTCAGCCGGCCCCCCCGCTTGTGGAGGGCCGCGCACACGAGGAGCAACACCTGGGCCGCGTTGGCGTAGAGGACGAAGTGCGAGGGCTCGAAGTCGGCGCGCGCGAGGGGCGCGATGAGGATGGCGCCGTACGACCCCGTCGGGAACTTCGGCACCTCAGCCTCCGTCCGTGCCCCGGCGGCGAGATCGGCGGTGTACATCCCCTCGCAGAGGTGCCCCTCCGTGTAGGCGGGGACGGGGGGATCGAAGCCGAGCGCCACCCGGGTGAGCGGGCAGGGGATGTCCTCCCGCCCGACCGCGAGCGTCCAGCCGTACCGCCGGGCGATGCCGATCGCCTGGCAGGTCGCCGTCTGGATCCCGAGGTCCCGCTGGGGGCGGCGCGCCCCCTCCGGGACGGGCTCCCCCTGGGGAATCATCCTCACCGCCAGGGGAAAAGTCGCAGGGCGGACGTGCCGCTCGAGGGCCTCGAGGAAGAGGCGGGGACTCGCCGTCCGGGGCTCGCCCATCGGGGAATCCATACCCGCTTCGACCCGGCCGCCCTACGGCCAAAGCCCCCGACTCGCCTAGGAGGCGCTGGCGCTGCGCGCGCCGGCCTTCTCCCACTCCAGGACGGGCGCGTCGGCCCAGAGGAGCTCCAGGTCGTAGTGGGCCCTCGCCTCCGCGCTGAAGAGGTGCACGACGACGGTGTCGAAGTCGAGGAGGGTCCACCACTCGGAGGCGAGCCCCTCGATCCGACCCCCTTTCTCCCCCTCCGCCCTCACGCGCCGGTCGATCTCCTCCGCGATCGCGCGCAGCTGCCGGCGGCTCCCGCCGGTCACGATCACGAAGTAGTCCGCGATGCGCAGGATCCCGGCGACCTCGCGCACCACGATGTCGCGCCCCTTCATCTGTTCCGCGATGCGCGCGCAGGTCACCGCCAGGGTCTTCGAATCGATCTCGTCGCCTCCTGCCGCCCCCGGGGGGGGCTGCCAGCCATGGTCCCCCGCTCGACCCCCCGAGGGGCCGGCGCGGGACCGGGGTCGGAAGCAAGATACTCCCGATTCCGGCGGCGGGAAGGGCCCGCTGTTCTCGCGCGCCCGCTCCGGGGCGAGAATCTCCCCGGATGGCCGCCCCGGTCCCCGTCACCCTCTACACCCGCGAGGGGTGCCACCTCTGCGAGGCGGCCCGGGAGGCGATCCTGCGGGGCGGGGAAGGGCTTGGAATCGAGCTCCGGGAGATCGACGTCGACTCGGACCCCGACCTCGCGCGGCGCTTCGGCGAGGAGGTCCCCGTCGTCTTCATCGGGGAGCGGAAGGCCTTCAAGTACCGCCTCACCCCCGAGGCGTTCCGCGACCGGCTCCGGCGCCTGGAGCTCGCCTGATGGCCCGGCTCGTCGCGCTCTCCGGGGAACGGATCGGGTCCGAGCACGCCGTCTCCTCCCCCTGCGTCCTAGGCCGGGCGGCGCACTGCTCCGTCCGGATCGACGAGGAGAGCGTCTCCCGCGAGCACGCGAGGCTCTACGAGCGCGACGGCGCCTGGCACGTCGTCGACCTCAACTCGCGCAACGGCACCTTCCTGAACGGCCGGCGGGTGACGAAGGGGGAGGTCCGTCCCGGGGACGAGCTCGCCGTCGGCCGCGTCCGCCTCCGTTTCGCCGCGGACGCCCCCGAGGAGGCGGTCGTCGAGGAGATCGAGCTCGAGGACCTCGCGGCCACGGCGGTCGTCCCCCTCCGGGAGGAGGCCCCGGCCCCTCGCTTGGCGCCCGCGCCTCGACCTGGTCCCGTCCTCCCGGTCTCCCCTCCGGCGACCCCGCCGCCGGCGGCGGCGTCGCCTCCCCCCCGCCCGGCCCCGTCCGGGAAGACCCTCCCCTCCGGCGTCCGCCGCACCGCGGCGGGGGCGATCCTCCTCGCCCACGAGGACGCCCCCGGCGGAGCCCTCGGCGAAGACCTCGGGCAGCGCGGGCTCCTCTTCCGGCTCGGCGTCCTCGCGGGGTTCCTCGTCCTCGCCGCCGGCATCTTCTTCGCGGCGAAGCTCGCCACGCAGTTCTTCGCTCCGCCGGCCGAGACGGCCGAGGGGACCGGGGAGCCTCAGGACAGCGGCCGATGAGGGCCGCTCAGCCCGCGAGCGACCGATAGAGCGCCGCGAGCCCCTCCGCGGATTCCCGCCAGGAGAACCGCGCGGCCCTGCGTCTTCCGGCCTCGCCCAGTCGCTCGCGGGTCGCCCCTCCGCTCGCGACGGACGCGATCCGCGCGGCGAGCTCCTCGGGATCGCGCGGGTCGAAAAAGAGAGCGGCGTCGGCGGCGACCTCCGGGTGCGCCCCGGCGTTCGAGGCGAGGACCGGGGCCCCGCAGCGCATCGCCTCGAGGAGGGGGATGCCGAACCCCTCGTACAGGGAGGGGAAGACGGCCGCGAGACAGGAGGCGTACAGCGTGGCGAGCTCCGCGTCGCCGCGCGGGCCCGGGATCTCGAGACGATCCCCGACTCCGAGCCCCTCCGCGAGGTCGCGCAGCCTCCGGACCGTCCCCCGCGTCCCTTCCCGGCCGACGAGGAGGAGGCGCGGCCGCAGGCCCCGACGCTCGAGGAGCGGGAGCGCCGCGACGAGGAGGCCGAGATTCTTCCTCGGCTCGAGGTGCCCGACGTGGAGGAGGAAGTCCCCCGGCGCCGGAGGCGTCTCCGGCGCCCGCAGATGATCCGCGGCATTCGGGACCACCGACACCCGTCCCCGAGGGATACCCAGGCGCCCCGCGATCTCGGACGCCGTGAATTCCGACACCGCGACGATCGCGTCCGCCCGCGCGAGGCTCGAGCGGTAGATCCGTCGCGCGAGGAGACGGCGGTGGAGGGGGATCCCGGGGAGGTCGGCGAGGGCGCGGAGGTCGTGGACGCTGGCGACGAGTCGAACGCCCCGGGGGAGGGGCGGGATCGGGTAGTGGTCGGTGTCGAGGAGCGCGATCCCCGAGCGCTTTGCCGCGCGCAGGAAGTGGAACCGTTCCGCGGCGACGCGCGCGGCGGTGGGGGAGAGGGGAATCGGGAGCCGGACGATCTCGGCGCCCCGCGGCTCGATCCGCGCGCGCTCCGGGAGGAAGAGCACGACCTCGACGCCGAGCGCGGGGAGGGCTTCCGCGAGGGACAGCCACCTTCGCCCCGCGCCCGACTCGGGGCCGTCGACGAGGGTCGCGGCGAGGCCGACGCGCGGTCTCAGGCGGACCCCGCTCGCCGGCGTCGCGGTCGGTCAGGGCGAAGGACGGCCACCCCTCTTCAGGAACTCCGCGAAGGCCTCGAGGCGAGGCAGGGTCTCGCGGTCCCGCGGCCGGTTCGCGGCCCGCTTGCTCCGGATGATGTCCTCCAGGCTGGCCACCGGGAACTTTCCCCCGATCCGGACCATCCGCCTCTTCGCGTCCTCGAAGCTCTCGACTCGGTCCGGGGCGAAGACGAGATCGAGGTTGAAGGGGCCGGAGCGGATCTGGACGAAGGCCTTCCCCGCGAGGATCTCCTTCTCCATCTGCGGCTCCACGGGGAAGTCGAGATCGCGCAAGGCCGCGACGATCCGGGCGCCGTTTTCCCGCGATTTCGCAGGGAAGATGTCGACGTCCTGCGTCGTGTCGGGAAACCCGTGGAAGACCGCGCCCGCCTTCCCGATGAAGAGGTACTCGACCCCGTGTCGCGCGAACGCCTCGGCGACCTCTTCCCCCCGCCGGTAGGAGAACGCGCGCTCAGCCATACCCGAGGTAGGAAGGGAGGTGTTCGCGGCACCAGCGCCGGTACTCCTCCATGGTGTCGAACGCTCGATAGGGCGCGTCGTCGATCACGGGGAGCGGGGTCAGGATGAAAGAGGAATCGACGTGCACGCGGAGCGGTCGACGAAGCGATGCCTCGAAATCGGCGACCCAATCCGGATCGAGCGGGGGAGGAGGCTCGTCCCTCACGGGGTCACGCTAGGCGGGGGGTCCCCGAGGGTCAACGCGCCCGAGGGCGGGGGAGGAGAGGAGTCCGGTGTGCTTCCCCCCTCCGCGTACAGGGCGAGGACCCGCGCGGCCGCCTCCTCCCATCGGAACCTCGCCGCGCGCTCGAAGCCCCGGCGGACGAGCCCCTGCCGGAAGCCCTCCTCGGCGACGATCCGCTGCAGGACCACCGCCGTCGCGAGCGGATCGTCCGGGGAGACGAGGGGGGCGGCGTCGCCGACGACCTCCGGGATCGCCCCGCGGTCCGAGGCGACGACGGGGGCGCCGCAGGCCATCGCCTCGAG
>JAKEFM010000092.1 GCA_022616055.1 Planctomycetota bacterium | reverse complement strand
CGCGGCGATGGAGCGGCAGCTCGGGCACTGGGAGCGTCACGGGTTCGGGCTCTGGGTCTTCAGGGAGCGGGAGGAAGGAGGGCTCGTCGGGAGGGCGGGCCTGCAGCGCTACGTCGTGGAGGGGGCCGACGAGGTCGGCCTCCTCTATCACCTCGCCGCCGAGGCCTGGGGGAGGGGCTTCGCGACCGAGATCGCGCGGGCGTGCCTGCGGGCCGGCTTCGAGGACCTCGGCCTCCCCTCGATGGCATCCTGGACCCTCCCCTGGAACCGGGCCTCCCGCCGGGTGATGGAGAAGTGCGGCCTGCGCTACGAGGCCGAGTGGGACTTCGCCGGATTCCGGCATGTCCGCTACCGGATCTCGGCCGGGGCGTGGCGGGCCGCCCGCGCGTGAGCGACTCCGGGGCGGAGGCCCGTCTCCCGCGCCCCTTGTGGAATCTCGATGCGAGGGCCTACGATGTTCCCACGCTCCGACGAGAAGGGGAGATGTAGAGCTTGCGCCACCTCGGCGGGATCACCCTCGCCATCCTCGCGGGATCCTCCTCGGCCCCCGCGCAGGCTCCCCTCTTCGGGGAGCTCCGTCGGATGGTCCCCTCCGCCGTCGACTTCGCGACGGAGGTCGCCTTCGGCGACGTCGACGGGGACGGGGACCTCGACGCCTGCGTCTCCGGCGTCGGCCGCACCACGCTCTACCGGAACGGGGGGGCCGGGGTCTTCTCGGAGGCGACCGCCGCCGTGCCGGCGATGCCCGTCGACGCGAGCGGGGTCGGGCTGGGAGACCTCGACGCGGACGGGGACCTCGACGCCCTCCTCGCGGTCTACGGGGCGCCCTGCCGCCTCCTCCTGAACGCCGGCGCGGGGACCTTCGCCGAGGCCCCCGGGCTCCTCCCCCAGATCGCCTGGAACACGAACGCCCTCGCCCTCGGGGACGTCGACGGGGACGGGGACCTGGACGCGGTCCTCGGGAACTCCGGTCCGGACCGGCTCCTCCTCAACAACGGCGCCGGCTTCCTCCAGGACTCGCCGGCGCAGGTCCCCGGCGGATCCTTCGCCACCCTCGCGGTCGCCCTCGGGGACCTCGACGGGGACGGGGACCTCGACGCGCTCCTCGGCAACGCGGGCCAGAGCCGGCTCTGGACGAACGACGGCTCGGGGACCTTCGCGGACGCCACCGCGCAGCTCCCCGCCGTCCTCGGGAACACGAACGCCCTCGCCCTGGGGGACGTCGACGGGGACGGGGACCCCGACGCGCTCCTCGGCGGCGTGGGACAGAGCCGGCTGTGGCTCAACCTCGGCGCGGGGTCGTTCGTGGACGCGACCGCGCAACTCCCCGCCGCGAGCCTCCCGACTCTCTCCGTCGCGCTGGGGGACGTCGACGGGGACGGGGACCTCGACGCGCTCCTCGGTAGCGCGGCGCTGCCCGTCGTCCCGCAGTCGAGCCGTCTCTACCGCAACGAGGGCGGCGGGATCTTCACCGACGCGAGCGCGCAGCTCCCTGCAGCCTCCTACGGGACCTTCGCCGTCGGCCTCGGCGACGTGGACGCCGACGGGGACCTCGACGCCTGGATCGGGAACTACGGCGATCCCTCCCGCCTCTACCTGAACGACGGCGCCGGCTTCTTCGCGGACGCGACGGCGCCGGTCCCGCCCCCCCGGTTCGGGACCTCGACCGTCCTCCTCGGGGACGCAGACGGGGACGGCGATCTCGACGCCGTCGTCGGGAAGGTCGCGGGCCAGATCGAGCTCTACGCCAACGACGGATCGGGGGCCTTCCTCGACGCGACGGCCCTCCTCCCCTCCGGGGCGTACTCGACGCGCGCGCTCGCCTCCGGCGACCTCGACGGGGACGGGGACGCCGACCTCCTGGTCGGGAACATGGGGGACCAGAACCGCCTCTACCTGAACGGAGGGAACGGTCCGTTCCTCGACCAGACGGTGCGGCTGCCCGTCGGCACGTACCAGACCCGTGGCCTCGCCCTCGGGGACGTCGACGGGGACGGGGACCTCGACCTCCTCGTCGGAAACTACGGGGAGCAGACCCTCCTCCAGCTCAACACCGGAGGGGGCTACTTCGCCGACGCGACCGCGTCGCTGCCGGCGGGCGTCTACGGGACCCTCGCGGTCATCCTCCGCGACCTCGACGGGGACGGCGACCTCGACGCCTTCCTCGGCAACTCGGGACAGAGCCGCCTCTACCTGAACGGCGGCTCGGGGACCTTCTCCGACGCGACCGGCCAGCTCCCGCTCGGCTCCTTCGACACGCGCGACGTCGCCCTGGGGGACGTCGACGGGGACGGGGACGCCGACGCGATCCTCGCGAACTCGGGGGAACTGAGCCGGCTCTGGCTCAACGGCGGGACCGGCACCTTCTCCGACGCGACCGCGTCGCTTCCGGCCGGGATCCACGAGACGCGCGCCGCGGCCCTCGCGGACGTCGACGGGGACGGCGATCGCGACCTGCTCCTCGGGATCGCGGGCGAGGCGACGCGCCTCTACCTGAACGGCGGATCGGGGGCGTTCGCCGACGCCTCCGCGCTCTTCCCCGCCCACGCCTTCTCGGTCGAGGACGTCGCGGCGGGGGACCTCGACGGGGACGGGGACGTCGACGCGGTCGTGGCCGACGTCCGCCATCTCCTCGTCCACTCGAACCTCGCCCAGCAGGTCGCGTGGCGGGGAATCCCCCGGATCGGGAAGCCCCTCGCCTTCGACGTCTGGGGCCCGCCTCTCGGCGCCTGGGGTCTCGGGGCGGCGGCCGCCCCCGCCTTCCTTCCCCTCCCCCCGTACGGGATCTTCCGGCTCGATCCCGTCTCGTTCGTCCTCCTCGCCTCCGGCAGCCTCGACGCGCAGGGGCGAGCCGCCGTCTCCTTCGACGTGCCTCCCGCGCCGACGCTCGTGGGCTTTCCGTTCTACCTGCAGGGAATCGTCGGGCCGGCGCTGCGGCTCACCAACCTCGAGGTCGCGACCTTCACGGACCTCTAGGGCGGGGTCCGGGACCGGATGGAAGAGGGGCGGAGAGGGGGGGGCGGCACGGCGCTTCGCGCCGCGGCTCTCGGGAGCGCTGGCTTCCTCCTCCTCCTTCTCGCCCTCCCCGTCGCGGGCGGGGCCGTCTACTCGGCGGGGGACCTCCTCACCTTCCACCTCCCGGCGCGCCACTTCTACCAGCGCTGCATCCAGGAGGGGGACCCCTCCGACTGGAATCCCTACCTCTTCTGCGGCCACTCTTTCCTCGGGGAAGGCCAGGCCGGGACGGTCCACCCGTTCCACCGCCTCCTCTACGGGGCCCTCTCGCTCCCGGCCGCGTTCGACCTCGAGGTCTACGCGAGCTATCCCGCGGCCCTCCTCGGGATGTTCCTCTTCCTGCGCGCGAGGGGGCTCCTCCTTCCCGCCTCCGCCCTCGGCGCGATCCTCTTCTCCTTCGGGTCGTTCGCGCTCTTCCACTTCTCGCACTCCCCCTCCGTCGCGATCCTGGCCCACCTCCCCTGGATCCTCCTCCTCTCGGACCGGGTCCTCCGGGAGGGGCGCCTGGCGAGGCTCGCCGCCGCGGGGGTGGCGCTCCTCACCGCCTCGCAGCTCCTCCTCGGCCACCCCCAGACCGTCGGGCTCTCCCTTCTCGGCGAAGCCGCCTTTGCCTCCATCGTCTGGACAGAGGCTCGGCCTCGCTTCCGGTGCTGGGTGGTCCTCGCGGCGGCGAAACTGGCCGGCCTCCTGCTCGCCTCCGTCCAGGTCCTCCCGACGCTGGAGTCGCTTGCCCACTCCATCCGGTGGGACCCAGGCGCGGACTTCGCGACGAGCTTCTCCCTCCACCCCGCGAACTTCCTGCAGCTCCTGGCTCCCTACGCCTTCCGCTCGCGGGCCGTCGGATGGCTCACCCACGAGTTCGCCCTGTATCCGGGGGCGGTCGTCCTCCCCCTCGCGTGGCTCGCGGCGTCGGGGCGAGGGCTCCCCCGCGGTTCCGTCCTCCTCGCGCGGGGGGGCCTGGTCCTGGCCGGAGCCGCGGCCCTCCTCGCGATGGGGAGCTACGCCGGACTCGGGAGCATCCTCGGGTCGATCCCGGTCCTCCGCTCGATTCGCGTTCCTGCGCGCGCAATCGTCTTGATGCAGTTCGGCCTCGCGACGGCTGCGGCCATCGGCTTCCACCGCCTCCTCGCCTCGCGCGGGGAGAATCCCGTCGGATTCGGCCGCGTCCCCTGGGCCGTCGTCGCGCCGCTGGGCGGCGCCTTGCTCGCGATCGGGGGGGTCCTGGGAGCGCGCGCCCTGGGCGCCGTCGCGCGCGAGGAGGTCGCCGGGACGGGAGTCCTGCTCCTCGGGCCCGTCCTCCTCGGAGGGGCGGGAGTCCTCGTCCATCTCTCCCTTCGCGGACACGGCCTCGCGCTCGCTCTCCTCGTCCCCTTGGCGGCGGTCGATCTCGCCGCCTTCGGCATGGGCTACGGCGCGTGGCGCACGAGACCTCTCCCCGAGACCCTCGCCTCGGTCCCGGCGCCGCCGGACGAGCCGGGGAGCAGGGCCCTCCAGGGGCCGAACACCTTCCTGTTCAAGGGATGGAGGCAGGTCGGGGGGTACGCCGGGCTCCCGCCGCGGCAGCTCCTCGACTACTCCCAGCTCGCCAGTCTGCGCGTCGCGGGGGTGGGCTGGATCCGATGGGACACCGCGGCGCCGTCCCTGGTCGAGGCGGGCCTCCGGCCGGGCGAAGGCCCCTGGTGGCAGGTCCCCTCGCCGGTCGCCCGCGTCCGGCTCGTCTCCCGCGCGCAGGTCTCGAGCGACCCGCGGCGCGACGTGTCGACGATCCGCGTCGAGGAGGTCGCGTTGACGGAGGAGGAGGTGGGTCTCCCTGGCTCCGGAGGGGGCCAGGCGACGCTGGAGGTCGACCGGCCCGGGCGCATCGAGGTCGCGACCGAGGCGGACGGCCGCCGCCTCCTCGTCGTCTCCGAGTCGTTCCACCAGGGGTGGCGCTGCCGGATCGACGGGGCCGAGGCTCGCACCCTCCCCGTCTACGGCGACTTCTTCGGCTGCGTGGTCGAGGGGGGGAGCCATCGGGTCGTCTTCACCTTCGAGCCGCGGAGCAAGCGGCTCGGTATCTGGCTCTCGGCCGCCGGCGGCCTGGGCGTCCTCGGCCTCCTCGGCGTGGGGCGTTCCCGCCGGGGCCGCGTCCTCGTCTCCGCGCCTGCCGCCGCGGCGCCCTCCCCCTCCGGGCCGCCCGCCGGAGCTCCCCGGCCCGGACCTGCCTCACCCCCTCGCCGGGGCTAGGCGCGGCGCCCCCCTCCGCCCGGCTTCAGCGTTGACTTGGGCGTTCCTACCCCTGTAAGGGGGCCCCGAGATAGCGCGTTCCGCGCCTCCGCGGGCTCCTCCTCCTTCGGGGGAGGGGAGTCCTGGCTTCCGATTCTGGGGGCGATCTCCTCGTGCCTCGGGGCCTTTGCGACATCCTCCAGGAGGGTGGACGGAGGCGATGTCCGGGGCAACCGGAGGGGATCTCGCGGAGGGGCTACGCCGTCGGTGCCGCTCGCATCGCGTCCTCCCGGGTCGTCGGAATCGGCCGCCGGGATTCGGACCCCCGATTCCCTCGTCGGCGCGGGGTCCGCCAGGACTCTCGCTCCCTCCCGACCCGGTGATCCGCGCGACCCGATTTCCGTGATCGTGCGACGGTCCCCGAAACCGGCCTCGCTTACGGATATCTCCAACACGGTTCCGACCGGCTCAAGGAGCGTAAGCAATGGAGATGAGACTCGTGGCTTCGACCCGCAGGCCGTCGCGATGGGGTGTCCTCGGAACGGCCCTCCTCGCCTCCGGCGCGCTCGCCGGGGGGGCGATCGCACAGGGACCGCAGCTCCGCCCCTTGCCGCCGGGAGTTCCCCACTACGTCGGCCCCGGCACGCAGGGGACGACCGTCTACGAGGGACCGCCGTTCGATCCCTGCTCGGCTTCCGGCTGGGGCTGCGGCTTTAACAACGCCCTCCTCCCCGATTCGATCGGGGAGGTCGTGGACGACGTCCACCTGACCCAGGCGGGACTCCTCGCCTCGTTCACCTTCACCTACTTCACCGACTCCCGCGACATCGATGGCGCCATCGTGCCGGTCGGACCCGGCAGCGACGTGACGGCCATCGTCCGGTTCTATGCCAACGATCCGACCGACTCGATGCTCCCGACGGGAGCGCCCCTCGTCTCCTACACGATCCCGGGTCTCCCTAGGGACAATCTGGCGTTCTTCACGCACACGTTCGACGTCGACGATCCGATCCCCGTCCCGCAGGACCTGTGGGTCGGCGTCCAGCTCATCGAACCGGTGTCCTCGCTCACCGCATCCCTGGCGCTTCCCGCCCTCGAGTGCGGCGGGGCGATTCCAGACGGTGCCCCGGTCCTCGGCACGAGCCACAGCCCGGTCTTCTTCGGTCCGGCGGTCTGCATTCCCGCCCCGGGACTGCTGTTCGACCCCGCGGACCTGCTTGGATTCGTCACCAACCACTTCCTGACGGTCCGCGTCTTCACCGAGGACCCGAACCAGTCGCCGACCTGCGCGGCGGACCTGACGGCGGCACAGGCGGACTTCCTCGAGGTCGGCCCGGGCGAATTCGTCGTCACGGCGGGACAGACCCTCGTCGTGCCCTTCACCGGCACCGATCCCGACGGGGACATGCTGACGGCGAGCTCGCTCGACCTGCCTCCCGGGGCCACGCTGACGCCCACCTCGGGGCCTTCGCCCCTGACCGCCACGCTCGCGTGGACGCCGACCGCGGCCGACGACGCCGGGGCGCCCTACACCGTCCACGTCACCTTCACGGATCCTGGCCTGGAGAGCACGACCTGCTCCGTCACGGTCGCGGACGTCAACCTGTCCCCGGTCTGCGATGCCGGCGGAGAGCCCGGCGGAACGGTGACGTACGAGTGCACGAGCGCCGCCGGCGCCGAGGTGACGCTGAACGGGACCGTGACCCTCGACGACGACGCGACCCACTCGTTCCACTGGGCCGTCTCGGACCTGGACGTCGTTCTCGACAACACGGAGATTTCCAACCCGACGGGGACGTTTCCGATCGGCGT
>JAKEFM010000091.1 GCA_022616055.1 Planctomycetota bacterium | reverse complement strand
CGCGGAAGCGGGTGCGCTCCGGCGGAGGCCAGTCGTCGAGGTCGGCGTCGTTGACGATGTACCAGATCCGTCCCCGCCGCTCCGCCCCGCGCTCGAACTCCCCGAGGGTATAGGCGGAGAGCCAGAAGGACCGGCTCGGATCGCGCAGCCGGGTCGAGGAGGGGTTCAGGTAGAACTCGACGAGGGGCGCCTGGGTCGAGGCGATCACGTCCCCCTCCCTTGCCCGGTCGCGGACAGTCGCGCACGCCTCGCGCCAGGAGGCGCGGTGCCCCGCGTGGGGGCCGAAGTAGAGGACCGTCTCGCCGAGGAGGTCGGCGGCGAGGATCGCGAGGATCCCCGCCGCGAGGACGCGGCGGCCGGCGCGCGCGACCTCGAGCGCCCCCCACGCGGCGAGGGCGAGGAGAGCCGGGAGCGTGTAGACGATGTACTGCGCGTTCGCCCGGGCGAAGAAGGAGGCGAGGAGGCCCCCCGCGATCGGGCCGAACGAGGCGAGCGCGAGGAAGAGGGCGCCGCGGTGCCGCTGGCGCAGCCCCTCGACTGCCGCGAACCCGGCGGCCGCCAGGAGGGCGGGCCGCGCCCAGAAGGCGACGGTGCCGAGGAAGAGGTGCGGGGAGGGGCTCTTCGTCGGGTTGCTCCGGTACGAGAGGAAGGTGTCCCGGAGCATCGGGTGGACGAGGACCGCGAGCACCACGCCGGAGGCGGCGAGGACGGCGGCCCTCGCCCGGTTGAAGCGGATCCTCCCCCGGAAGCCGCCGAGCCCCGCGAAGAAGAGGGGGGCGGGGGTGAGGGAGGCGCACATGAGCCCCGCGCTCGGGTGCGTCGCGACCGCCACGGCGAGGAGGGCCCCGCCCGGGAGGAAGAAGCGCAGCTTCGCCCGGTCGAGGCCGACGAAGAGGAAGCCGAGGGCGGCGACGACGAGGAAGACGAGGAGGGCGTAGTAGCGGGCGAACTGGGACCAGTAGACGTGCCAGGGGGCGATCGCGAGGCCCGCGGCGCCGAGGAGGGCGGCGGCGTTCCCGACGACCGGCGCGAAGGCGAGCGCGGCGAGCGGCGCCGTGAGGGAGCCGACGACCGCGGGGCCGATCCGCGCGTCGAACTCGTCCACCGACCCCGCGCCGCCCAGGACGAGGCGCTCGAAGGCGTACCCGACCGGGAAGCGCAGCCTCGAGCCCCCCTCGGATCCCAGGGCGTGGAGGGCGTCGTGGATCGTGAAGGCCTCGTCCGTCTCGAGGCTCCACTCCCCGAGCCGGGTGAGCCGGATCCCGAGGGCGAGGAGCCCGACGAGGAGGCAACCGCCGAGGAGGGCCCCCACGGAGCCCTTCGGCCCGGGAGCGGGCTCCTCCGCCCTCGGGACGGCGAGGCCGGTCGCCGGCTCGGTGCCGAGGAGGGTCACGGGATCGCGCCCGCGCCGCTGCCGCAGAGGGATGCTTCGAGGAGGGCCTCGAGAGACTCGGGAGCGCCCCGCCCTCCGAGCGCGCGGGCGAAGGCCGGCCAGGCGAAGTCCTCGGAGGCGACGGCGATCGCCCTCCCCTCCCCCGTCACCTCGACCGAGACGAGGTCGCGCGCCTTGCCGGAGCCGGGGTGGACACGGAAGAGCCTCCCTCCCTCCTCGCGCCGGCGCTCCTCGTGCTTGAAGGCTCCCAGACGAAGAAAGGCGCGCACGGCGGGGAGGGGATCCCCCTTCGTGGAGATCGCCACGCGCCAGGCGGCGACGGGGCGCGTCTCGTCCGCGACCCCCGCGAAGGCGCACCACTCGACCCCGGTCCCCGCCGGCTGGAGGAGCGCCTCGATCCGAGAGGGCTCGACGGCAGGGGCGAAGAGGAGGTCGACGAGGAGGAGGCCGTGGAGCCGCGGGAGCGCCGGAGCCCATCGCCCGGGTCGGACGTAGCGGGGCACGAGGGAGGAATCGGCCCGGAGGATCGCCCGCGCGAGCGTCGCGGCGATCGCCTCCCGGGGCACGGCCGCCGCCGCGGGCTCGAGGCGGACGGCGATCCGGACCGCGCCCGCGGGACGCCTCGCGAGGCTCTCCCTCTCCCACCCGCTCGGCGGAGGCGGGGCGATCTGGCGCCGGACGATCGCGCGGATCTGGAAGGGCTCCTCGCACGCGTCGCACTTCGTGCAGTGGCCGCGCGCGCCGGGTCGGTCGAGGCAGTAGCCGAGGTCCTTCGACTTCTCGCTCGCCCGCGCCGTGAGGAGGACGTAGGCGGGCGCGACGCCCGTCGAGATGTCGCTCCACGGCAGGCAGTCGGCCGGCGCGGCCGGGCCCGTGAAGAGGGTCGGATCGATCCCGAGCGCCTCGATCCGCTCCCGGAAGCGGCGCGCCACGGCGTTCGGGATCCTCCCGTAGTAGACGAACCGGTCCTCCAGGGAGGAGGCGAGGAGGGCGGACTGGAGCCGCCGGTCCCCGCGCAGGAGGTAGGCCGAGACCTCGTTCTCCCCCTCGGCGACCGCGCAGCGGAACTCCGCCCCGCGGCTCCTGGAGATCCCGGCGAGGCGCCGCACGACCGGGTCGCGCTCGGGAGGGATCGAGCGGGTCGGGAGGAACTGGCTCGGGGTGTTCGGCATCGCCACGAGGGGCGTGACGTTCACGATCAGCCGCGAGCGTCCCGCCTCGGCGCGGGAGCCCCCGAGCGCCGCGGCCACGTCCCCGAGGAGCCGGTCGAACTCCGCGAAGTCGGCCTCCTCCTCGAGGCCCGTGACGATCGTGAAGACCTTCAGTTCGCGGAGGCTCCCCGTCCGCCCGAGCCTCCGGCACGCCTCGACGACGTCGGACGTGGGGAGGGTCTTCTGGAGGAAGGCCCGCAGGCGCTCGGAGATCCCCTCGAGCCCGCAGGTGACCGAGGTCTTCCCGGCCGCCGCCTCGACGGAGGCCATCTCCGGGTCGTGCGCGAGGATGTCGAAGCGCTGCGACTTCATCGCGACGCGCGCGACCTCCCGCGCCGCGGCGGGGACGAGGGCGTGGAATCCCCCGTGCATGTTGAAGTTGAGGGAGAAGAGGTTGACGGTGTGGAGCCCCTGGGCCTCCTTCGCGCGGCGGATCGAGCCGAGGAGGTCCTCGACCGAGCGCTCGCGGTAGGGCTTGAGCTCCCACCCCTCCCGGCAGAAGGAACAGTTCGCGGGGCAGCCCCGGTCGATCTCGACCGAGGCGACCCCCGCCGCCTCGGCGTCGAAGGGGATGAACCCCTCCTCCAGCGTGCGCACGCCGGCGAGGCGGGGCAGGAGGTTCTTGCGAAGCGGAAGCGGCGCCGAGGGGTCGGCCTTCTCGATCGCGACGAGCCGTCCGCCGGAGAACCGATGGATGTACCGGTCGGCCTCGTAGAAGCCGGGGACGGACTCCCTCCAGCGGGCGAGGACCGCCTCCTTCCCCCCTCCCGCGGCACGGACCTCGCGGAGGATCCGGAGGAGGAGGGGCCAGGCCCCTTCCCCCTCCCCCACCACGACGCCGTCGAGGAGGGAGGCGCCGGGCTCGAGGCCGTGGAGGACGGAGGTCGCCGAGGCGTTCGCGCCCCCGAGGACCAGGAAGGGGGCGCTCTCCTGCGCCAGGCGCTCGCGCTTGCGCAGCGGGATCCCCGAGGCGGCGAGGAGGAGCGGCAGATTGAGCAGCTCCTGCGCGATCGAGTTCGAGATCCCGAGGAGGTCGAACGCGGCCGCGTGGCGCTTCGTCGTCGTCCCGAAGAGGGGGGGGATCCCCGCTTCGAGCATCGCCGCGTACTCGGCCGGAGGCGGGAGGTAGGCGTAGTCGACGAAGGTCCCCTCCACCTCGCGGGCCAGCTGCCCGAGGAGGGGGTGGGTCATCGAGTCGGCGACGTCCCGGTAGGTCGAGAGCCGCACGATCAGGACCCGGGGGCTCGCGGCGTCCCATTCACCCCGCGACTGGGTCCCCGCCTCTCCGCCGAGGAGCCAGGGGGCGCCGCGCCCCTCGATCCAGTCCCCGCACCACGCCTCGATGCGGGCGGGGTCGGGGGAGAGGGCCGGGGCGGGGAGGGCGGGCATCCGGGTCGGCGGAAGCGGGCCAAGGATAAGGTCCCGTCCGCGCGGGCGGCAGAACTAGCGGTGCTTCCCGTTCCCGTTGCGGCGGGGCCAACCGTTCGCGAGGACGCGCCGGCACTCCTCCTGCCAGCCGGGGTTCCCCTCGGTCCGCAGCGAGTGACACGCCGCGATCCGGTCGGCGGCCTCCCGCGGGTCGTCGGTGACGAGGAAGAGGTCGAGGTCGGGCCGGGAGATCATCCCCCGCCGGACCATCGAGCCCCGGATCCACTCGACGAGCGGGGCGTAGTACCGCCGGCCGAGGAGGACGACCGGCCGCATGTCCATCTTCCCGGTCTGCACGAGGGTGAGGGCCTCGAAGAACTCGTCCATCGTCCCGAAGCCGCCGGGGAGGTAGACGAAGCCGGTCGCGTAGCGGGCGAAGAGGACCTTCCGGACGAAGAAGTAGCGGCAGGTGAGGCCGATGTCCTGGAAGCGGTTCGGGGCCTGCTCGTCGGGGAGGTCGATGTTGACCCCGACCGAGATCCCCTTCCCCTTCTTCGCGCCCCGGTTGGCGGCCTCCATGACCCCGGGGCCCCCTCCGGTCACGATCGCGAACCCCCGGCGGGCGAGCAGCTCCGCGACGCGGGAGCCGAGACGGTAGGGAGCGCTCCCCCTCGGCGCCCTCGCGCTGCCGAAGATCGAGACGGCGGGGCCGAGCGCGCGCAGGGCCTCGAACCCCTCGACGAACTCTCCGACCACCTTGACGACGAGACGCTTGTCGGAGCCCTTGCGGCGGGAGAGTTCCTTCGGGGAGAGTCGGCGCATGGGGAGGGGGGGGTCGGGGCGAGGAGCGTCCCCATAGTCGGATGGAGGAGCCCCGGAAGGTGAGCCTTGTCCTCCCCTTCGCCCCGGCAGGAGAATCCCTCCCCCCACCGAGGATCCGGATGCGACGGTCCCTCCTTTCCACGTTTCTCCTCCTCGCCCCCCTTCCCGGGCGGGAGGCCCGCGGCCAGGCGCCCGCGTCGGGATTCGACTTCTTCCCCGGCGGCACCTACGAGGCGTCGGTCCCGACGCCCCGATCGGTCCTCGGCTACGGCCTCGGCGAGGCCTACACCGAGCACTGGAGGCTGGTGCGCTGGATCGAGGCCCTCGGGGCGGCGAGCGGTCGCGCGAGGGTCTTCCGGTACGGCGAGACCTACGAGGGGCGCCCGCTCCTCCTCGTCGCGGTCTCCTCCCCCGAGAACCTCGCCCGCCTCGACGCGATCCGGGAGGGGCTCTCCCGCCTCGCCGACCCCCGCAAGGCCCCCGGGGGGCCGGCGAAGGAGGAGATCCTCGAGCGGAGCCCCGCCCTCGTCTGGCTCTCCTTCACGGTCCACGGCAACGAGGCCTCGGGGACCGAGGCGTCGATCGGCCTCCTCTACCAGCTCGCCGCGGGGACCGACGAGCGCACGCGCGAGGTGCTCGCGAACACCGTGGCGCTGATCGACCCCAACCTGAACCCCGACGGGCGCGACCGCTTCGTGAACTGGTACCGCTCCGTGGCCGGGGCGAAGCCGGACGAGGACCCGCAGTCCCTCGAGCAGGACGAGCCCTGGCCGGCGGGGCGGACGAACCACTACCTCTTCGATCTCAACCGCGACTGGGCCTTCCTCACCCAGATCGAGACCCGCTCCCGCGTCGCCGAGTACCTGCGATGGATGCCGCAGGTCCACGTCGACCTCCACGAGATGGGGGCCGAGTCGAGCTACTTCTTCTTCCCCGCCGACGTCCCGATCAACCCCAACCTCCCCGAGGCGACCCTCGAGTGGCACCGGGAGTTCGGCCGGGGGAACGCCGCCGCCTTCGACCGCTTCGGGTGGTCCTACTACACGGCGGAGCGCTTCGACCTCTACTACCCCGGCTACGGGGACTCCTGGCCCTCTCTCCAGGGCGCGATCGGGATGACCTACGAGCAGGCGGGGGGGGCGGGGGTGCGCTTCAAGCGGGAGGACGAGCAGGTCCTGACGCTCCACGACCGCGCCTGGCACCACTTCACGGCGGCCTTCGCGACCCTCGAGACCGCCGCGCGCAACCGCCGCCCCCTCCTCTCCGACTTCGCGCGCTTCCACGAGAGCGCCCTCGAAGAGGGCCGGCGCGGAGGAGTCCGCGAGTACCTCTGGAAGGAGGGGGAGGACCCCGCGCGGGCTCGCGCCCTCGCCTCCCTCCTCGCCGCGCAGGGGATCGAGGTCGAGCGGTCGAGGGAGCCCTTCACCGCCGGCCCCCTGACGAAGGTCGGAGGGGGGAAGGCCGATCGCGAGCGCTTCGAGAAGGGGACCTACCTCGCCTCGCTCGCGCAGCCGCGCAAGCGTCTCCTCCACGCGCTCCTCGAGCCCGACCCGAGCCTGCGCGACCTCTACTTCTACGACGTCTCGGCCTGGAACCTCCCCCTCGCCTTCGGCGTGGAGGCGTGGTTCTCCCCCGCGCGCGCCGAGGTCGGGCGCGACCGGTTCGAGGCGCCCGGCCCCGTCGCCGGACCGAAGGAGATGGCCGGCGCCCCCGTCGCGATCCCTCGCGAGGGGGTCTACGCCTACCTCCTCCCCTGGTCCGCGAGCGGCGCTCCCCCGCTCCTGCACCGCCTCCTCGCCGAGGGGTTCCGGGCCTCGATCGCCACCCGGGAGCTGCGCCTCGAGGGGCGCGACTGGCCGCGGGGGACGCTCGTGGTCCCCATCCACGGAAATGCCGAGACCCTCACCGCTCGACTCGGCGCGCTCTCCGGCGAGCTTGGCGTCCCCGTCAGCCCCGTGCGGACCGGACGCTCCGACCGCGGGATCGACCTCGGCTCGGGCTACGTCGTCCCGGTCCGGCCGCGGAAGATCGCCCTCGTCGCCGGGGAGGGAGTCTTCTCCGGTTCCTACGGATCGATCCGCTACCTCCTCGAGCGGGCCTATGGGATCGACCACCACGTGGTCCCCCTCTCGGGGCTCCCCCGAGCGCGCCTGTCGGAGTACGACGCGATCGTCCTGCCGAACGGGTTCGGCTACAGCAGGACCCTCGACAAGGCGGCGACCGACCGCCTCAAGGACTGGGTGGCGGCAGGAGGAACCATCGTCGCGATCGGCGGGGCCGCCGAGTGGGCGAGCGCGGACGGCTCCGGACTGACTCCGGTCCGCAAGGTCCGCCCCGAGCCCGCCTCCGCCGAAGACGGAAAGAAGGCGATCGAGTGGGTGCGGCTCGAGGAGAAGGACCGGCTCGATCGGCGCCGGGAGTTCCCGGGCGCGATCCTCGGGATCGAGCTCGACCCCGCCCACCCCCTCGCCTTCGGGTCCGCGCCGACCTCCTACGTCATGCAGACCTCCCCCCGGGCCTTCGCGCACGCGACGGAGGGGGCGACCACCGTCGCCGCGTTCCTCGAGGATCCCCGCGTGTCGGGCTTCGTCGGAGAGGAGGCGGGGAAGCTCCTGCGCCGGGCCGCCTTCCTGGTCGAGGTCGGGATCGGCCGTGGCCGCGTCGTCCTCTTCGCCGACGACCCGAGCTTCCGGGCGGTCTGGCATGGGCCGACGAGACTCTTCCTGAACTCCCTCCTCCTCCCTTGAGATCGGAACTCCCTCCGGAGACGGGCGGGCGGCGTCCGAAGTATCCTGCCGTCGTGCGCGCCTCCCTCCTCTCGCTCGCCGCCCTCCTCGCGCCGGGGTGCGTCGGCTTCCGCTGCGACCCCTGCCTCTGGCTCTCGACCGATCCGCAGGGGGCCTCGATCTACGTCAACGACAAGGACACGGGCTTCACGACGCCGACCTGGCTCCCGCCCGACCTGCCCGGCGAGTCCCGGGTCACGCTGCGCCTGCCCGGGCACCGGGAGGAGAGCTTCCGCGTCGGCAGCGGCACGCTCTGGGACGGGATCGTCTGGCGCGCGACGCGGAGCAAGGACTACCTCTACTTCCCGCTCCCCTACTACCTCACCCCCCTCGACTTCCTCGTCCCGATCCGGTTCTACACGCGCGCCACCCCGGGACGCGTCCACCTGAAGCTCCTCCCCCTTTGAAGGGCCGTGGCGTCCTCCTCGATCGCGACGGGACGATCGTCGAGGATCCCGGCTTCCTGCGCGCCCCGGAGCAGGTGAGGCTCCTGCCGGGCGCCGCCTCGGCGCTCCGGGACCTCCGGCGGGCCGGATTCCGCATCGCCGTCGTCACGAACCAGTCGGGCATCGCGCGAGGGATGTTCGACGAGGCGACCCTGGAGGCGATCCACGGGCGACTGCGGGACCTCCTCGCGGCGGAGGGGGCGGAGATCGACGGGATCTACGTCTGCCCCCATCACCCGGAGGAAGGCCGCCCCCCCTACCGGACCGACTGCGCCTGCCGCAAGCCGCGCCCGGGGCTCCTCCTCCAGGCCCTGCGCGAGCTCGACCTCGATCCGAAGCGCTCCTTCTCCGTCGGGGACTCCCCGCGAGACCTCGAGGCGGCCTCCGCCGCCGGGGTCCCGTTCGTGGCGCTGGGGTTCTCCGACGCGAGGGCCTCCCATCAGGCGGCCGATCTGGAGGGGGTCGCGGCGTGGATCCTCGCCCGCGATCAGGGGAGGTAGCGGGAGAACCGGCGGGAGAGGAAGTCGGTCACCCGCATCGGCATCGCGCGCCAGAGACGGCGCAGGGGGGCGAGCTGCGGGTTGGAAGGGGTGAAGGTCGGCACGCGGCGGCGGCGGACGAGGACGTAGCGGTAGTGGAGCGGGCTCGGCTCGAACCCCTGGTTCTTCTTGAAGTCGGCCGCCCCCGTCCCGCGGCGGCTGCGGCCGAAGTCGAACCAGCGGAAGCCCTTCGCGCTCGCCCAGTCGAGGAGGCCCCAGTAGAGGAGGTTGTTCGCGTGGCTGCGCTCGGCCGCCTCGGTCAGGGCGCCGGAGTAGTACGGGAGGATCGTGTCGCGGAAGGCGAAGGAGAGGACGGCGGCGATCGGCTCCGAGCCGATCCGGACCACGTGGAGGTGGAGCGCGCCGCGGAACTCCTCCCGGAGCCGGGCGAAGTGGTCGGGCGGGAGGCCCGGGGAGCCGAGGTGCCGCTTGTTGATCGCGAAGAGCCGGACGAGATCGGGGAGGTACCACATCCCCTCCGCGAACTCGAGGCGGTGGCGATCGCGCGCCTGCCGGGCGGCGGCGCGCGCCTTGCGCGGAAGGAGGAGGAGGGTGTCCGACCCCGGGGGAGGAAGCTCCCGGCGGAAGGTGACGTAGAGGTCGTTCTCCGGGAGGTCGTTGGCGGGAGCGTCGCGGAAGCGCAGCTCGAGGTAGCCGACGTTGAGATCCTTCGCGAGGGCGCTCCCGGCGCGCAGGAGCGCCTCCTCCGCCTCCCGGTCCGCCGCCAGGGGACCGCCGTAGACGGCGTAGGGGATCGAGACGAGGTTGCGCCCGAGGAAGGGGGAGCGGACGTGGAACAGGGGGAGGATCCCCACCGCCTCGCCGTCGCGCTCGGCGAGGAGGTGGCGCGCCTCGTGCCCGAAGGTCGCTTCGATGCACCGCGACCACGCCGGGAGGTGGAACGGCGTCCCTCCCGGGTGCGCCATCACGAGCGCTAGCCAGGTCGCCTCGTCCGCGGGTCGGGCGTGCCGGACTCGCACCCCCCTTTCCGCCCCCTCCCCGACCGCCGTCGCCGCCGCCGCGGGCGCGCTCATTCGATCCGTTCGACCTTGTATTCCCGCAGGTGGCGGGCCTGCGTGAAGATGATGATCTCGCCGACGAGGCCGAACCCGACGACCTGGACGCCGAGCATCATCAGGAGCACGCCGAGGAGGAGGAGCGGCCGCTCGCTCAGGGGCTTCCCCTGGAACTTCTGGATCGTCGTGACGGCCGAGATCGCGACCCCGACGAGGAACAGGAGGAGCCCGATCGTCCCGAAGAAGCGCAGCGGCCGGTGGGTGAACTTCGCGAGAAATAGGATCGCGAGGATGTCCAGGACGCGCCGGGCGTAGGCCCCGAAGCCGAAGAAGCCCGACTTGCCGCGCTCCTTCAGGTGGCGCACCTTGAGCTCGACGACGCGGAAGCCCTGGCGCTCGGCGAGGACGGGGAGGAAGCGGTAGAGGTCGCCGTAGACGGTGATCTCCTCGAGGACCGCCCGCCGCATCGCCCGGAAGATGCAGTTCACGTCGTGGAAGGAGATCCGCATCGAGCGGCGGAGCACCCAGTTGAAGAAGCGGGACTGCAGGCGGTTCAGGAAGGCGTCGACGCGCGGGTGGCGCCAGGGGGTCACGAAGTCCGCCCCCCCGTCGATCGCCGAGAGGAGCCGGCGGACCTCGACCGGGTCGACCTGGAGGTAGGCCGGGGCGGTGAGGATCACGGCTCCCGAGGCGCGCTCGAAGCCCGCCGAGAGGGCGACGGACTCCCCGAAGCGGCGCGCGAGGGTGACGATCGCCACGTCGGGTCGCCGGGCCTTCAAGGCTTCCAGCGCCGAGCGGGGCTCCCCCCCGACCCCGTCGAGGACGAAGACGAACTCGTGGCTGCGGCCGAGGCGCCCGAGCTCGCTCGAGTAGGCCTCGACGAGGTCCTCGATCTCGGCGCCGACGTCCTCGACCGGGACGACGACGGAGACGTCGATCGCGGGGAGGACCGCGCCGCTCTTCGCCGCGGCCTCGAGGACGGAGCCGCTCATCCGACCTGCGCCTGCAGCCCCTCGACGAGGGCGCTCCCCGGCCGGTGCCCCGCCCGGACGGCGAGCTCGGCGAGGAGACCGAGGAGGAGGAGGTCCATCGAGGTGAGGAAGAGGAGGACGGAGATCGCGGGGTAGACGACCGTCCCGAAGGCGAGCTCCTCCCCCCCGCGGAGGAGGGCGAGGAGGAAGAAGGCGAAGGAGAGGAGGAGGACGGGGAAGGCGAACACGCCGAACCAGTGGAGCGGCCTCGCCGCGAACTGGACGAGCATCTTCACCGTCATCAGGTCGAGGATGACCCGGAACGTCCGGGTGATGCCGTACTTCGAGCGCCCGAAGCGGCGCGGGCGGTGCCCCACCTCGACCTCCGTCACCCGGGCCCCGGCGAAGGCGCCGAGGGCGGGGAGGAAGCGGTGCAGCTCGGCGTAGAGGGGGAGGCGGCGCAGGAGCGTCGCGCGGTAGGCCTTGAGCGTGCACCCGCTGTCGTGGATCGGGACCCCGGTCATCCGGCGGAGGATCCGGTTCGCGAGGGCGGAGGGGAGCCGGCGCGTGAGGAGCCGGTCCCGGCGCCGGCGGCGCCAGCCGCTCGCGATGTCGTACCCCCCCCGGATCCGGGCGAGGAGGGCGGGGATGTCCGCGGGGTCGTTCTGCAGGTCCGCGTCCATCGTCACGACCGTCTCCCCCCGCGCGTGGTCGAAGCCCGCGGCGAGGGCCGCCGTCTGCCCGAAGTTGCGCCGCAGGGCGACGCGGCGCACGCGGGGGTCCGACCCGGCCAGGGCGCGCAGGATCCGCGCGCTCCCGTCCGTCGAGCCGTCGTCGACGTAGAGGATCTCGAACTCCTCCCCCCCCCTCTCGAGGGCGGCGACCAGCTCCGGGTGGAGGATCGGGAGGCTCTCCTCCTCGTTGTAGACCGGGACGACCACGGAGAGGGCCGGGGGCTCGCGGAGCGGGGAGGCCATCGGGCGCGATTCTGGGGGTCGGGGGGAGGGCCGATCAATCAGCCGAGGAGGAGACGCAGCCCGAGGAAGGACCCCAGGGCGACGAAGAGCCCGACGAGGACCTCGCTCCGCGTGGGGGCGAGGCGCAGGCGCGCCGGCGGGGGCGGGACCGGGAGGGGCTCCGCGGACGTCTCGGGCGCGGGGAGCGGGGTGAGCGCCCTCTCCAGGGCGGCGTCGAGCTCCTCGCAACCGAACTCGAGCGCCGGGAATCCCTCCGGGCCCTCCGGGAGCGCGCGGAGGGCCTCCGATCGCAGGTCGGTGACGAGGTGGCCCCATTCCTCCCCGTCCCCCTCCGCACCCGGAAGGCGCGTCCTCGGAGCGTGCGCCTCGAGCGGGAGCGGAGGGAGCGGCTCGCTGCGCACGACGCACCGGAAGCCGAGGGAGGCGGAGGCGAAGGCGGGGCGCGCGCTCGAGCGCCGGTCGGCGCGCACGGCGATCGGCGGGTCGTACCACGACCCCCCCTTCACGACGTAGAGGCTCCGCGCCGCGATCGTGCGCGTCCACTCCCAGACGTTCCCCGCGAGGTCGTGGCAGCCGCAGGGGCTCTCCCCTTTCGGGAGGGAGCCCACCGCGACCGTGTCCCGGCGGAGGCTGTCCGAGGCGTTGCACCTACCCGGCACGTAGTTCTCGCCCCAGGGATAGGCCCGGCCGTCCGTTCCGCGCGCCGCCTTCTCCCACTCCTCCTCCGTCGGGAGGTCCTTCCCGGCGTGGCGGGCGAAGGAGAGGGCCTGGGCGAAGGTCACCCCCACGACGGGATGCTCCCGCTTGCGGTCGAGGAATCCGGCCTGGCGGAGGTGCTCGGGGAGCCTCGCCCCCGTCTGTCGCGCGAATCGGGCGAACTCCCCGTTCGTCACGGGGTCGCGGTCGATCCAGAACTCCGCGAGCGTCCGGACGTCCCGGCGAGGGCCGAAGAGGAAGGGGCCGGCGGGCACACGCACCATCCCCGCGCGCGCCGTCGTCCCCCTCTCCTCGCCGAGGACCGGAGTGGGCATCCCTCGCGACCTCCTGGGGGCCCCTATCGGCGTTTGGCTTGACGCGTCCGCAGCCCCTCCTATGTTCCCTCCGCCCTCCGGCGCTGCGGTGACCCAACCCCTCTTCGTCCTCGGCTTCGAGGGTGGCCAGGCCGCCCCCGCCGCCCTCGCGGGCGCCCTGCGGGCGGGGGGCGTCCGCCGGTTCACGACCGCCCGGGAGGCGCTCGCGGCGATCGAGCGGGAGGGATGCCTCCTCCTCCTCGTAGACGCCGACGCGCTGCGCCCCGCGGAGGCGACCGAGGTCTCGCTCCACCTTGCGGCGCACCCCGAGGCGCGCGCGGTCTTCGCCTTCGCGCGGGAGGGGGAGGCGACTCTCGCCCTGCGCGGCGCCGGAGCGCTCGGACTGCGGAAGCCCCTCCTCGTCGAGGACCTCGAGGCGCTCGGCCGACTCACGGTCGGAGCGGCCGCGCCCCGGGCGAAGTCGACCGAGCGCGAGCTCCTCGCGGCCCGCTTCTCCGCGGAGCTGCGGGGGATCGCGCGGGTCCTCGAGCCGTCCGGATCCCGGGCCCCTCCCGCGGCGGCGAGCCGGGCCGCCGCGCGCGAGCTCCTCGACCTCGCCACCCGGCTCGACGCCCTCGCCGCGGAGAAGGGTTCCCTCCCGACCCTTCCGCGGGAGCGCCTCGACCTGAAGGACCTCCTCGACCAGCGGATCGCGGCGCTGCGGGAGGGGACGGGCGAGGGACCGAGGATCCGCCTCCACGGCGAGCGCGGGATCCTCGTCGAGGCGCCCCGCCTCCCCCTCGAGCGCGCGTGCGGGGAGCTCCTCTCCTTCGCCGGGGCCCTCTCCCCGGCCGACGGGAGCGTCGAGGTCGCCGTCGCGCCGGGCGACCCGCCCCGCTTCGAGGTGGCGATGAGCCCCGCTCCGGCCGGGGAGAGCCTCGAGCCCGCCGACCTCGACGCGCTCGCCTCCTCCGTCGACGGCGCCGGCACGCGGCTCCTCGCGTTCCAGGGCTTCTGCCAGGCGCTCGGCTGGTCCTGTTCCCTCGCGCGGGACGCGGGCGGAGGGCTGCGGGTCGCGATCCTCGCCGGCCGTTCAAGCTAGGCTCGCGCGGCCTCCGATACGTCCCGGCGTCCCCGCATGGTCCGGGAAAGCTCTATCACCGACGCTCCTCGTGCGAGCACAAGGGGCGAGGAGGATCCCCTCGGCCCTCTCGGCCGCCTCGCCGCCTGCATCGCCCACGAGCTGAACAACCCCCTCGACGGGTGCCTGCGGTTCCTCGAGCTCGCCCTCGACCGGCGGACGAAGGCGGGGAAGCGCCGGGAGTTCCTCCTCCAGGCGAAGGAGGGGCTCGGCCGGATGGCGGAGGTCGTCCGCGAGCTCCTGGCCTTCGCGCGGGGCGCCGCCCTCGAGACGCGCGAGGTCGACCTCCACGAGCTCCTGACGCAGGCCGCCCGCTCCGTCCGGGTGGACGGGACGCGCACGACGTTCACCGGCCTCGCCCCCGGCCTGGCGCGGGCGGCGGGCGGGCTCTTCCCCGTCTTCACGAACCTCCTGCGCAACGCCCACGAGGCGGCGCGGGGGCGCGTCGAGGTCTCGCTCCGCCGCACGCGCCGGGGGCGATGGGTCGTCGCGATCCGCGACGACGGGCCCGGCATCGCCTCTCCCGCGCTGGGGCGCGTCTTCGAGCCCTTCTTCACGACGAAGCCAGAGGGGACGGGCCTCGGCCTCCCGATCGCCCGGCACGTGGCCCGGCGCCACGGCGCGCGGCTCCTGCTGCAGAGCCGGCCGGGGGAGGGGACGGCGGCGCTGGTCGTGCTGCCCCTGTCGGCCCGGAGCGGGGAGCCCTCCCCGTGACCGAGCCCCGCATCCTCCTCGTCGACGACGACCCCTTCGTCACCCGCTCGCTCGCAGGGATCCTCGGCCGGGAGGGGTTCCAGGTCGCCACCGCCTCCGACGGGCTCGAGGCGGCCGCGGCGGTCCGCGACCGCCCCTTCGAGGTCGTCATCGCCGACGTCAACCTCCCGAAGCTCGACGGGGTCTCCCTCCTGCGGGAGATCCGCCGCGGGGACTCCGCCACCGCCGTCGTCCTCGTCACGGGCTTCGGCACCGTCGAGGCGGCGGTCTCCGCCATGCGGGAGGGGGCCTTCGACTTCCTCGCCAAGCCCCTCGTCGACGACGTCGTCCTGCTCACCGTAAAACGGGCGATCGAGAGCCGGCAGCTGCGCCGCGAGAACGAGACGCTGCGGGCCCGCCTCCGGATGCCCGCGGGGGCGAGCCGGATCGTCGGGAGCGACCCGAGGATGCAGCGCATCCTCGAGACGATCGAGGCAGTCGCCCCGACCCGCGCGACCGTCCTCCTCACGGGGGAGTCCGGGACGGGGAAGACCGTCTTGGCGCGCGAGGTCCACCGCCGCTCCCCCCGCTGGTCGAAGGCCTTCGTCGAGGTCAACTGCGGCGCCCTGCCCGAGACGCTCCTCGAGTCGGAGCTCTTCGGCCACGCGCGGGGCTCCTTCACCGGGGCCGTCAAGGACCGGCCCGGGAAGTTCGAGGCGGCCGAGGGGGGGACGATCTTCCTGGACGAGATCGCGACCGCCTCCGCCGCGCTCCAGGTGAAGCTGCTGCGGGTCCTCCAGGACCGGGTCGTCGAGCGCATCGGGGAGGCGCGCCCCCGCCGCGTCGACGTCCGGGTGCTCCTCGCGACGAACCGGGACCTCGGGGAGGAGGTCCGCTCGGGGCGCTTCCGCGAGGACCTCTTCTACCGGATCCAGGTCGTGACGATCGACGTCCCCCCGCTGCGGGAGCGGCCCGGGGACGTCCCGATCCTGGCGGAGGGCTTCCTCGAGCGCTTCAGCGAGGAGAACGAGCGCAAGGTCCGCGGCTTCACCCGCGAGGCGATGGAGGCGCTCGTCCGCCACACCTGGCCGGGCAACGTGCGCGAACTCGAGAACGTGATGGAGCGCGCCGTCGTCCTGTGCCGGGGCCGCTCGATCGGCGTCGAGGACCTCCCGACCTCCCTCACCACGGGCGGGGCCCCCGTGGAGGAGGCGGGGTCGGAGGTCCTCCCGCTCAAAGTCGCCCTCGAGGGGCCCGAGCGGCGCCTGATCGAGAACGCCTTGACGAGGAACGGCGGCAACCGGCAGAAGACGGCGGCCATGCTCGGCGTCAACCGGACGACCCTCTTCAACAAGATGCGCAAGTACGGCCTGCTCCACCGCCGCGAGGGGGCGGGCCGTTAACGCCGGGCGCCGGGCGTCCTATCCTCTCTCCCGATGGCCCGGCTCCGCCTCCTGATCGGAGGCCTCCTCCTCATTCCCGCGACCGCCGTCTTCCTCGCCGGGAAGCTCCGGCGCACCGCGGAGGACCACCTCCAGTCCGCACGGGCGTTCGCGGGCTCCCGACGTCCCGAGGAGCTCACCGCAGCCGTCCGCCTTCGGGTCGTCGCCGAGCTCGACGCCGCCGTGGTCGAGGCCGGGGAGGTGAAGGACCTCGTCCGGCTCCGCGAGGCTCTCCTCCTGCGGGCGCAGGTCCTCTCCCGGACCGGGGCCGGCAGCCTCGCGGTGGGAGACCTGCGCCAGATCCTCGAGCGGATCGACCCCGGGGACCCCTCGGCCCTCCTCGACCTCGGCGTCCTCTACGGGACCCTCGCGCTGGAGGAGAAGGCGATCCCCATCCTCGACCAGGTCCTCGAGAGCGACCCGGACAACGCCGTCGCCCTCTTCTGGTCGGCGGACGCCCATCGCCGGCGCGCCAACCGCCACATCGAGAAACTCCGCGAGCGCCTCGAGCCCCTCCTCGCGCCGCGCCAGACGCGGGAGGCGGCCGAGACGTCCGACGCCCTCGCCTACCTGCCGGAGGGGGACCCGCGCGCGCTTCGCCTCGCCCGCGAGATGGAGGAGTCGATCCTCCCCCCCGAGCTCCTCGCCGGGGCGCTCGAGGCGGTCGGGGAGGCCCGCGCCGCGCGCGGCGCCGCCCTCGACCGGTACCGGAGGTCCTTCCGGCTCCGCCCCGGGGACCCCACCCTGCGCTCGCTCGAGGGCCTCCTCCTCCTCGCGTACCGCGGGGGGTTCGAGGAGGAGACGCTCGCGGGTCTGGCGCTCGTCCCCTCGATCCCCTCGGCCGGGAGGGACCTCGAGACGGTCCTCGCCGCCAGCCTCGTCGGGGTCCACCGCACCGGGCCCTCCCTGTCCCTGCGCCCCCTGCGCAATCTCTTCAACGAGACGGAGGAGGTCCGCACGAAGGCCTTCCGATCCGCGACCTCCACCTCCTGGCCCACGATCTTCGAGCGCCTCGTCGACGGCCGCGACTTCCGGGGATTCGAGGGCGCGACGCAGACGGAGAAGTTCCGGGAGTGGGGGATCTCCGACCCCTCGGTGGCGTTCGTGGGGGACTACCTCAAGGGCGTCGTGCTCGTCCTCAGGGGGGACCTCGACTCGGCGGTCGCCCCGCTCCGGAAGACCGCCGCGCGCGCGGACCGCGACCGCGCGCGCGCGGCCGTCGCCGGCCGTCTCCTCGGCCGAGTCTCCCTCGCCCGCGGGGAGCTCCCCCTCGTCCGGGAGGCGGTGGACGGTCTCCTCGTCCTCGACGAGAGGGACGCCGACGCCCTCGCGCTCCGCGGCCTCGCCGAGCTCCGGCTCGGCGGGGAGGCCGGCCGGGCGGCCGAGACGCTCGCGCGGGCGATCGAGATCGACCCCTCGGCGGGGGCCGACCTCGCCTCCGCGTGGGAGGAGGCCGAGGAGATCGTCCAGCGGGGCTTCGGCCGCCAGCCCGCCGCCCTCGCCGCGCGGCTCCTGAAGGAGTGGCGGCCGGTCGATCCCTCCTATCCCTCCCCCTCCCTCTTCCTCCTCGTCGCGCGGGAGCTCGAGGCGCTCGGGAAGCCGGAGGCCGCCCTGCGCAACGCCGAGGAGGCGGTCCTCCGGATGGGGGACTTCGTCCCGACGGCGCGCGCCTTCGGGCTCATGCAGATCCGGCTCGGCCAGCCCTCGCAGGGAGGGGAGACCCTCCGGTCGGTCCTCCGCGCGGCGCCCGACGACCTCGAGGCGATGCGCGCCTGCGCCTCGGTCGGACCGGACGCCCCGAAGGAGGCGATGCTCCTCTTCCTCGATCGGGCCCCGCTCGACGAGGCGAGGGCCCCCCTCGCGCGCCTGAGGCTCGAGAACGGGGACCCGAAGGGCGCGCTCGACCTCCTCGCGTCGACCGGCCCCGAGACGGCGCTCCTCCGCGCCCGCGCCCTCCGCGCCCTGCGGCGGCCGGAGGAGGCGAGAGAGGTCCTCGAGAAGGTCGGACCCGACCGCGCCGAGCCGATCGCCCTCGCCCGGGAGTGGCTCGCGCTCGCCGCCTCCACCGGCTCGCCCGGGGATGCCGCCTCCGCCGCGACGTCCTTCCTCCTGCCGACCATCCCCGAGGCGGAGCGCACCGCGGCGGGACAGCGGCTCCTCTCCCTGGGCTTCCCGGAGCAGGCCCTCCGGCTCCTCCCGGCCGAGGGTTCCGCGGCGGTCCTCCGCCTCCGCGGCATCGCCCTCCTCCTCCGGAGCGACATCGCGGGGGCGCGCGACGCCATCGACCGCGCGCACGGGATGGGCTCCGCGCTGGCCGCGGGCGACCTCGTCCTCTTCGGTCTCTGGACGGGCGAATCGCGCCCCGGACCGGAGACGCGGGATTCGCTCGACGCGCAGTTCCTGCGCTCCGCCGACCGCGCGCCCGGATGGGAGGCGTTCCTCCTCGCGCGCACGGACGCGTCGCGGGGAGACCCCGACGTGGCGGCGTTCCGGAGCGCCCCCCTCCTCCGATCCGGTCGCGCCCCCCAGGCGATCGAGGAGATCGCCCTCGCCCTCGAACGGGAGCCGCGCTCCCTCCCCCTCCTCGAGGCCTTCGCCCGGGCCTGCGCGGAAGATCGGTCCGATCCCCTCGCCCGGGTCCGCCTGCCGGATCTGGCCGGAGGGGAATCGCCCGCCTCCCTTGCGCGTCGCCACCCGCTCGCGGCCTGGGCGGCCCTGCGACCGGGGCCGCAGACCGGGAAGGCCCCGCTCGGCGCGGAGGACCTCCTCGCCGTCGTCGACGCCCTCCCCGCCGGGTTCCGGGATCAGGCGGCCGACGACGTGGCCCTCCACCTTCTCCGCGCGCGAGGGGAGGAGGGGGGCGGATCCCTCGGCGGTCTCGAGCGCCTCTCGAACGTGGGAGCGGTGGCGCTCCTCCGAGCCCTCGACGAGAAGGGGCCCGACCGGCGCGCCGCCCTGACCGCGGCCGTGGCCGGGATCCGCGACGGGAGCCTCTCCCCTCCCCCGCCGCGCTTCCTCCTCGAGTTCGTCCCGCCGCTCCTCGAAGGGGAGGCCGCGGTCGCGGGCACGCTCCTCTCCGCGCTCCGTTCCCTCGACCCCTCCGATCGCGAGCTCCTCCGCCTCTACGCGGCCTTCCTCGAGAGGATCGGCGAGCGCGCGAGGGCCTTCGGCCTCCTCGTCCGGGACGCGGAGATCCACGGGGGTCTCCAGGCGAGGCTCGCCGTCGCGCGGAGGATCGCTCGCCGCAGCCCCGTTCCCGACGAGGATCCGCGCTCGTGGGTTCGCCCGATCTCCTACTTCGAGGGCTCCCCCACCCGGGTCGGGACGGACGTCCGGGCGGAGGGCCGGATCGGCGCGGGCGCGGTCAAGGCCGCCCTCGAAGCCGCCGCGCGCGAGGCCCCGGACCGCGGCCTCGAGGGCTGGCTCGCCGACGTCGAGGCGGGGACCGCCGACGCCCTGCGCGCACAGGCGGCCCTCCTCGAGGGGCGCGCCGAGGAGGCCGTCACCTTCGCGCGCCGCGCGCGCGCCGCCGCCCGGACTCCCTGGGCGCTCTTCCTCGAGGCCTGCGCCCTCGCGTTCGCGGGCCGCGCGGCCGAGGCCTCCTCCCTGCTCGAGGGGGCCGATGACGAGATCGTCTCCGCCGGGGGCCCCCTGCGAGAAGCGCTCCTCGACCTGCGCTACGGGCTGCCGGCTCCCCCGCCCCGATAGCCCCGCCCTCCGCCGCGGATCGCCCGCGCGGGGATGGCGAGGGGCGCAATCACAGGTTCGTGAGTGTCGCGACCTCGAGGTTCGTCAACCTCGCCGGACCGACGACGACGGCCTGCCAGTAGACCGAAGCCCCGATCAAGGAGGCGTTCGCCGGCACGGGGAAGGTGATCGACGCCCGCCCCTGGGCGTCGAGGAGGGCCGCGGACACGAAGGAGAAGCTCGCCGGATCGAGCCGCAGCGTCCCGAGGGGCGGGATCGGCACGCTCGCGGTCCCAAGCGAGACGCCGAGGAACCAGGCTCCCAGGGAAGGCCCGAAGAGATCCAGCGTGAGAGGCTTCCCGACGCGCGGGATCCCCCTCCAGGCGAGCTGGCGGCTGAGGTTCGAGAGGAGGCTTGGCTCCGTCTCGTCGTACCCGATCAAGGCGTCGAGGTCCCCGTCCCCGTCGACGTCCCCCAGGGCGAGCGCCTCCGTGGAGTCGAGGACCGCGGGGAGCTGGGCGGTGGCGTCCGAGAACAGGCCCGAGCCGTCGTTCGAATAGAGACGCTCCTGCTGCCCGTAGTCGGTCCCGATCAGCGCGTCGAGGTCCCCGTCCCCGTCGACGTCCCCCAGGGCGACCGCTTGGGTGGAATCGAAGCTGGCGGGGAGCTGGGCGGTGGCGTCCGTGAAGGCGCCCGAGCCGCCATTCAGGTGGAGCCGGTCCTGCCCGAAGTTCCCGACGAGGACGTCGAGGTCCCCATCCCCGTCGACGTCCCCCAGGGCGACGGCCCGCGTGTCGTCGAGCACGGCGGGGAGCTGTGCGGTCGCGTCGGCGAAGACGCCCGAGCCGTCATTGAGGTAGAGACGGTTCTGTTGGCCGGGGTAGGAGCCGCCGTTCCCGAACAGGGCGTCGAGGTCGCCGTCCCCGTCGACGTCCCCCAGGGCGAGGGCCAAGGTCTCGTCGACGATCGCCGGAAGCGGGGAGGCGGCATTCGAGAAGACGCCCGCCCCGTTGTTGAGATAGAGGCGGTCCTGCGATGCGGGGAAGTTGCCTCCGTTCCCGACGAGCGCGTCGAGGTCCCCGTCCCCGTCCACGTCCCCGAGGGCTACGGCGTAGGTCCAGTCAAACAACGCGGGGAGCTGGGCGGTGGCGTCGGCGAAGGCGCCGGAGCCGTTGTTCACGTAGAGGCGGTTCCCCACGACCCTCCCGATCATCACGTCGAGGTCCGCATCCCCGTCCACGTCTCCCAGGGCGAGGCAGGTGCCCCCCGAGAGCGGAGGGCTCGATGCGGCCTGGGTGAAGAGCCCGGACCCGTCGTTGATGAAGAGAAGACTCGCCGGGTCCCCGCCTATCAGGGCGTCGAGGTCGCCGTCCCCCTCGACGTCGCCCAACGCGATCTCCGGGGTCAGGTGGGGCGTGGGGGACAGCGATGCGGTCGCGTGAGCGAACGCACCGGAGCCGTCGTTCAGATAGAGACGGTCCTGCCCGACGTTCCCGGCGAGGGCGTCGAGGTCCCCGTCCCCGTCGAGGTCCCCCAGGGCGACGGCGAAGGTGCGGTCGGGGATCGCGGGGAATGGAAGGGAGGCATTGGCGAAGACCCCTGCGCCGTTGTTGAGCCAGAGGCGCTCCGCCTGCGCCAAGGTTCCGCCGCCGTTCCCGAGGAAGCTGTCGAGATCCCCGTCCGCGTCTACGTCCCCGAGGGCGAGGGCGGCGGTGGCGTCGAAGATCAAGGGGATCTGCGCCGGGGCGTCGGTGAAGACGCCTGAGCCGCCGTTCAGGTAGAGACGGACTTGAAACCCGAAGTTCCCGGTCAGGGCGTCGACATCTCCGTCCCCGTCCACGTCTCCCAGCGCGAGGGCAAAGGTGTTGTCGACGATTGCCGGGAGCTGCGAGGTGGCGTCGGTGAAGACTCCCGAGCCGTCGTTCAGGAAGAGACCGTCTTGCCCGATGTTCCCGAACAGGGCGTCGAGGTCGCCGTCCCCGTCCACGTCCCCGAGGCCGACGGCCCGGGTGAGCGCGGGGACCGTGGAGAGCTGGACGGTAGCGTCGGTGAAGACCCCCGAGCCGTCGTTGAGATAGAGACCGTCCAGTTGTCCAGGGAGGGAGCCGCCGTTTCCGGTCAGGGCGTCGAGGTCCCCGTCGCCGTCCACGTCCCCCAGGGCGACGTCGAAGGTGTAGTCGAAGACCAGGGGGATCTGGGACGTGGCATCGGTGAAGACCCCCGAGCCGTCGTTCAGGTGGAGACGGTCCGGCCCGTTGTTCCCGATCCATGCGTCGAGATCGCCGTCCCCGTCCACGTCCCCAAGGGCGACGTCCCAGGTGTTGTCGAGAACCGCGGGGAGCCGGGCGGTCGCGTCGGCGAAGACCCCCGAGCTGTCGTTCAGGTAGAGACGGTCCTGCTCGAGGTTCCCGATCAGGGCGTCGAGATCCCCGTCCCCGTCGACATCCCCCAGGACGGCGGCCAGGGAAAGATCGTCGGCCGGCGGGAGCATCCGGTGCAGCTCGCCGAAACGCATGGTCTGGGCCCGGACAGAGACCACGAACGCTCCGGCGAGGAGTGCCGCGGAACGGAGGAGACCGACCAGGCGCACGGGGGGACCTGCCCCGGCCAGCCGCAAGACTCGTTCCGGCCTCCCCGGCGCGCGCAGCGCCGCGAAGGGTAGGTTCAATTCGCCCGGTCGAACCACCCTGTTACGCAAAGGCTACGCGAAACCCCCGAGACGGACGGGGCGAGGTTCGCTCCTTGCAGAGGCGATCGCGCGCCGGGCCGGGTGCGCCGGGGCGGTCGCCCGCCCCGGCTTCCTGCAGATCCGGTCGTGCTCGATTGACGCATCCGGCGGGCCGGGGCACGGCCTCGCTGCGGGCCGGCAAGTCGCCGCCCCGCCCCCGATCGCGAGGTGCAGGAGTTTCGTCGAGACGCTCTCGGAGCTCGAAGTCTCCGACATCTTTCCCTCCGGCACTCCCGTGACCCGGCCCCCCTTCCCTCCTCGGAGTCCCTCGCGACGGTTCCTGGCGCAATCACAGGTCCGTGACCGTCGTGACCTCGAGGTTCAACCGGCTTCGTCGTATCTCTCCTCGACGATCTCCCCCATCGGCGCGAACGAGAAGTCGCGCAGCAGCCGCTCGAGCTTCGCGCGCGAGCCCTTGAGCCCGACGCGATGGCGGAAGCGGGCGATCGCCCCGGCCGCGACGCGGGGCTGGTCGGGGTCGAACTCCCAGGGGTGGAGGTAGATCGCCCCCGCATGTCCGGCGCCGTGGACCTTCCGGAGGGAGTGCTCGAGGAGGGAGAGGGGAAAGAGCCGGAAATAGCCTCCCCCCCCCACCGGGAGGTTGGTCCCGGCGACTCGGAGGGTGAGGGGAGGGAACTCGAGGAGCCTCCTCCCCTTCTCGAAGGGGAGCCACACGGGAAACCTCGGGAAGTCGGGGATCCCGTAGGTCGGGTGCCGGACGGGGAACACGCTCGAGTCGTAGAGGAACCCCTCCTCCGCGATCGTCGGGAGCGCCCAGGGGGTCCTGAGGGTCACCGTGAAGGTCGAGGCGCGGAATCCCCGGATGGACTTCCCGACTAGCCCCTCGAGGATCCCCCGGCTGCGGCGGAGGTCCTCGCGGAACCCCTCGGGCCCGAGGTCGAGGACGAACCGGTGGTCGTAGCCGTGGCTCGCGATCTCGTGCCCCGCGGCGGCGATCTCCCGGACGAGGGAGGGCTCCCGCTCCGCCACCCAGCCGAGCGTGAAGAAGGTGGCCCGGGCGCGCGCGGAGGCGAGGAGGTCGAGGAGCAGGGCCACCTGGGAGGGAGTCCGCCGGGGGAGGCTCTCCCAGGAATCGCGGGGGATCGCCCGGCGGTAGTTCGCGACCTGGAAGTACTCCTCGAGGTCGAAGGTGAGGGCGTCGCGGATCGGTTCGCTCAAGGCCGAGGGAGCAGGATCGGGAGGAGCTCCCCCCCGAGGGCGCGGAGCCGTTCCCGCGCGGACTCCTCCGTCTCCCCTCTCTCGACGAATGTGTCGAGGCGGACGAGGAGGCTCCTCCCCCCTCCGCCCGAGAAGGCGTCGAGGAGGAAGTCCCACTGGTGGCGCAGGTAGGAGGCCGTGGCCCGGCGGCCGCTGAGATAGTAGTAGGCGCAGAGGAGCCTTCCTCCGGGTCCGGTCGCCGAGAGGGTGCGCGCCTCGAGGTCGAAGTTCCCGTCCGCGAGGTGGAGGCTCCCTCGGTCGAGGATGTCGAAGCCCGACCCGGCATAGCAGACCTCCGGAGGGTGCGCGGCCTTGCGGCGACCCGCGCCGCGGATGAGAGCCACGGTGACGGGCGGCTCCTCCTCTTTCTCGTAGCGGCGGTAGACCACGTCGCGGGTCTCGAGGAAGGTGATCATCCGCTCCGTCACCTCGAGGTCGCGGGCATTCCACCCCGCCAGGGCGCGCGGGACGGTCGCCTCGAGGGGGGTGAGGGCGGGCGGCGGGCTCCCGCGGGAGAGCTGGAGCAGGATCGCGAGCGTGGAGGCGACCGCGAGGAGGGAGAGCGCGGGCGCGCGGCGTGGCGGGGAGGCGTCGCTCGTCGGAGCGGGGGCCGGAGGCGGGACGGTGGAGCCGAAGAGCCGCCGGTCGAGGACGACGAGGAGCGCGAAGGCCCCGAGGTAGAGCGGGAGGGCCGCCGCCTCATGCGCGAATCCCTCCAGGTGCCGCGTGCCGAAGGAGCGGGCGTAGAGGAGGATCCCGAGGAGCCGGACGGCGTTCGCGAGGAAGGAGAGGGGGGCCGAGAGGAGGAGGACGCCGAGGGCCGGGAGGAACCGGCGGCGCGCGAAGAGGAATCCGTAGGCGTAGGCGAGGGTCCCGAAGGCGAGGAGCGAGCGCAGCCCGCTGCACGCGTCCCCCACCGCGAGGGTCGTCCCCCCGGGGAGCCGGAGCCACGGGCCCGAGCGCTGCACGCCGAGGCCGAGGAGGTTCGCCGCGACGACCGCCGCGGCGGCGGAGGCCTCCTTCAGGTGGAAGGAGAGGTCGGAGACGAACTTGATCGGGATCGGGATCGCGAAGACGAGGAAGAGGAGAGGAGGGAGGCTCCCCCGAAGCGCCGCGCGCCCGCGGAGGGAGCCGGCGAGCCCGGGGAGGACGAGGAGGAGGGAGAAGCCGCTGATCGAGTCGACGCGCCCGAGGAGGCCGACGAGGTGGAGGAAGAGCCCCGCCGCGAGGAGGGGAAGAGCGGCCTTCCCGCGCGGCTCGGGAGGGGCCTCGCGGATGCGCCGGGCGGCGAGGAAGCCCGCCGCCGCGGCGACGACCGGCCCGTGCGCGTAGGGAGAGTCGGCGGCGAGCCAGCGGTCGAAGAGCCAGTAGAGGGTCGGAGCGTAGGCTCCCGCGAGGAGACCCGCCCAGAGGCGCGGGAGGATCCACTTCATCGCCCCCCGACCTCCCCTCCGAGGACCGGGGCCGTCGTCCCCCGCGGCAGCGGGCGGCCGAGGAGGGGGACGACCGCCTCCTCCAGGCGCTGCGCGTTCCCCTCCCAGGTGAACTTCCCGGCGAGGAGGCGCTCCCTCCCGGCGTGGCCGAGGGCCGCGCGCGCCTGCGGCCGCTCGAGGAGGCCCGCGGCGGCCTCCCCGAGGGCGCGGGCGTCGCCCGGGGAGAAGAGGAGGGCTTCCTTCCCGTCGCGCACGACTTCCTCGAGGTTCCCCTGTTTCGGCGCGACGACCGCTTTTCCACAGGCCAGGTACTCGAAGAGCTTGAGCGGGGAGGCGTAGGCGTTGATCGCGGGGAGGAGCGCGACGTCGAACGCCGCGATGTGGAGCGGGATCTCCGCGTGAGCGACCTCCCCCGTGAACCGGACGCGATCGGAGAGGCCCGCGGACCTCGCCCTCCCCTCGAGGGGCCCACGCGCCGGCCCGTCCCCGACGACGAGGAGACGGGCCTCCCGGAGGCGAGGCGCGGCCATCGCCTCGAGGACGAGGTCGAGGCGGTGCCATTCCCGGAGGTATCCGACGAAGCCGAGGACCCGGCCCTCGGGGAGGGAGTGCCGCCGGCGGACCTCCGTCCCGTCGAGGTCGGGGCGGAACCGGGAGAGGTCGGCGCCGTTCGGGGTGACGAGGATCCGGGAGGGGTCGACCCCCTCGCCAGCCAGCTCGTCGCGCAGGACCCCCGAGACGGCGGCGATCCGGGAGGCCCGGGTGAGAATCGAGCGCTCGAGGCGTCTCGCCAGGCCGGGAAAGAGGAGGCCCCGGGTGCGGTGGATCTCGCGTGCGAGGGGGGCGTTCACCTCGAGACAAATCGGCAAGCCGCGTCGCTCGGCGACGCGGACCCCCGAGGCGTCGGCGAAGGCGTAGCGCTGGTAGAGGAGATCGGGGCGGAACGCCCGCGCCGCCCGCGCGAGGCGCCAGGTCCCGAACGGGGTGTAGGCGTACTCCGCCGCCTCGCGGACGGCGCGCAGGAGCCACCCGGGCCGTTCGCGGGAGGAGCCTCCTCCCGCGCGGATCGGAGGGCCGACCTCGCGGACCTCGTGCCCGCGGGAGCGCAGAGCCTCGACGAGGCCGCGGATGTGGACGGCCGAGCCGTCGCGCGCCCGGGTCCGGTGCGCGTAGAGGATCCTCACGGCCGTCCCCTCGATCCCTCCCCCCCCCTCGCCCCCTCCGCCGCGACCCGCTCGAAGAGGGCGGCGAGCCGGTCCCCCACGGCGTCCCAGGAGAACTCCGCGGCGCGCCGCTCGATCGCCGAGGGGGTGAACCGCCCGCGGAAGACCTCCCCGATCGCCCCGGCGAAGGCCTCCGCCGTGTTCTCGGGGACGAGGATCCCGACGGTCGAATCGATCGTCTCCGGGACCCCGCCGACCGAGGAGGCGACGACCGGCAGGCCGCTCGCGAGCGCCTCGAGGAGGACGTTGGGGTGGCCCTCCCGATCGGAGGCGAGGACGAAGGCGTCCGCGGCCCGGTACCACTCGGGCATCTCCTCGGGGGCCTTTTCACCGGCGAAGTGGACGACGCCGGCGAGGCCCAGCTCCAGGGAGCGACGCTCGAGGCCGCGGCGGTCGGGCCCGTCGCCGACGCATGCGAGGAGCGGACGGGGGAGGGACTTCGGGAGGAGCGCGAGGGCTCCGAGCAGAAGGTCGAACCTCTTTCCCGGGGCGAGGCGGGCGGCGGCGAGGAGGATCCGCCCGTCCACGGGGAGGCCCAGGTGCCGGCGGGCCCGGACCCGGTCTCCGGGGGCGAACCGGCCCCGGTCGACGCCGTTGCGCACGACGAGGACCCGCTCCTCCGGGAATCCGGTCTGCGCGGCGAGCCGCCGGCGCAGGCTCTCGGAGACGGCCACGACGGCCGCGGCCCCGGCGAGGCAGCGACGGACCTTCTGGACGCCCGAGGGGATCTCGGGGAGCCGGTTGACGTCCGATCCCCGGGCGGTGACGACGACGGGGAGCCGAAGCCTCGTCCCGAGCCGGACCGCGGCGACGCCGTCGGGGTAGAGGACATGCGCGTCGAGGAGGCCCGATCCGCCGGCCACGCGGCGGACCGTCCGGCGCGCCCCCGCCTCGAGGAGGAGGGGGTGGAAGCGCTCGGAGACGCGCGGGAGGAGCGGGAACCGCGGATGGTGGACGTCGATCCCTCCGTCCTTCTCGACCGCGGGGACGCTCCCCCACCTCGACCAGCTCCCGAAGCCGGAGACCGGCGGGAACCAGGGGACCGGGGCGACGACGCTCGCCTCCCCGCCGCCGCGGCGCAGGACCGCGCGCAGGCGCTCCCGGACGAAGGCGCCCAAGGCCGGGAACGCCGCGTTCGGGAAGAGGGAGGTGAAGGTCGTGAAGCGCACGCTAGGGAAACGGGATCGAGTGGGCCCGCCGCCATCTGTGGAGGAAGAGGACCGCCCAGAAGAGCTCGGAGCGATCGGCGGTCCCCGCGAGGTGGCCCTTCCAGGCGGCGGAGAGCGCGGAGCGGTCGTAGAGGCCGGCGGGCGCCTCGCGCTGGGCCTCCTCGATCGCCCCCCGGAGCACCCCGCGGGTCCAGGAGCGCAGCGGCACGTCGAAGCCGTGCTTGCGGCGCCGCAGCGCCTCCGGCGGGACGAGACCCTCCACCGCCCGGCGCAGGATCCACTTCCCCCGCCCGTGCCGGATCTTCCATGCCGAGGGGATGCGCGCGGCGAACTCGACGAACTTGTGGTCGAGGAGCGGGCAGCGCACCTCGAGGGAGACGGCCATGCTCGCGCGGTCGACCTTCGCGAGGATGTCGTCGGGGAGGTAGGTCGCGAGGTCGGTCTGGAGGATCTTCCCGAGGGGATCGGGCGCGTCGGCCTGCGCGTGGGCGTCCGCGAGGAGGCCGAAGGGGTCGTAGCCGCGCAGCCGCTCGCGCAGGTCCCCCCCGAGGAGCTTGCGGACGGCGTCGGGATCGTTCGCGCGGACGCTGCGGAAGTAGGCGCGCAGCGGGTCGTCCGCGACGTTCCGGAGGAGCGTCTTCGCCCGCAGGGGGCGCGGCATCCAGTCCCCCTTCGGGTAGGCGGCGGCGAGGGTGGCGACGAACGCCCGCAGGGGCGCCGGGAGAACCTTGCGCAGCCGCCCCTCCAGCCGGTCGTAGACGTAGCGGCGGTAGCCCGCGAAGTTCTCGTCCCCGCCGTCCCCGGAGAGGGCGACGGTCACCGTCCGGCGGGCGACGGCCGAGACCGCCCAGGTCGGCACGGCGGAGGCGTCGGAGAAGGGCTCGTCGAAGTGGAGCGCGAGCCGCTCGAGGGCGGCGGCGGGGTCGAGGGGGACGACCTCCTCGCGGTGGGAGGTCTTGAGCGCCGCCGCCGTCTCGCGCGCCGCCTCCCTCTCGTCGTGGCGGGGGTCGTCGAACCCGACCGTGCAGGTCTGCACCTCCCCGCCGGCGCGGGCCATCGCCGCGACGACGGCGGCCGAGTCGATCCCGCCCGAGAGGAATGCGCCGAGGGGGACGTCCGAGACGAGGCGGAGGCGGACGCTCTCCTCGAGAAGCCCCCGCAGGCGCTCGGCGAGGCGCTCGGGAGGATCGTCGAAGGGCTCCGCGAAGGAGAGCCGCCAGTACGGCCGCGGCGCCCCGGGACCCCGCTCCTCGACGACGAGGAGGTGGCCCGGGGGGAGCTTGCGGGCGGCGGCGAAGATCGACTTCGGCGAGGGGACCGCGCGGTAGGTGAAGTAGTCGAGCAGCGCCGTCTGGTCGAGCGCCCGCGGGAAGGCGGGGACGGCGAGGAGCGACTTCAGCTCCGAGCCGTAGAGGAAGAGGCCGGGGAGGTCGGCGTAGTAGAGGGGCTTCTTGCCGAGCCGGTCGCGCGCGAGGAGGAGGCGTCGGCGCGGGCGGTCGAGCAAGGCGACCGCGAACATCCCGCGGAGGCGGCGGGGGAAGTCCTCCCCCTCCTCCTCGTAGAGGTGGGCGATCACCTCCGTGTCGGAGGCCGTCTTGAACGCGTGCCCCTTCCCCTCGAGCTCCGCGCGCAGCTCCGCGAAGTTGTAGATCTCCCCGTTCTGGAAGACGGCGACCGAGCCGTCCTCGTTGAAGATCGGCTGGTTCCCCCCGGCGAGGTCGAGGATCGCGAGGCGGCGGTAGCCGAGCGCGGCGGGACCCTCGCGGAAGAACCCCTCCGAGTCGGGCCCGCGGTGGCGCAGGCTCCCCACCATCGCCCGCAGCCCGACCTCGGCGAGGGGGGCGCCCCCGCGCACCGCGAAGGACCCGGCGATCCCGCACATCAGGCGAGCGCCTCCTCGAGGACGGCCTCGTAGCCGCGGAGCATCGCCTCGAGGGAGTAGCGCGCGCGGTGCGCGAGGCGGCCCCGCTCCCCCATCGCGGCGGCGAGCGAGGGGTCCTCGAGGGTCGCGCGGATCGCGGCGCCGAGGGCGGCGGGGTCCCCGGGCGGGACCGTCCGGCCGCAGCCGCTCCCCTCCACCACCTCCGAGCAGGCCCCGACGTCGGTGGCGACGACCGGGACGGCGGCCGACATCGCCTCGAGGATCGATAGGGGGAGCCCCTCGCTGCGGGAGGAGAGGACGAAGAGGTCGAAGGCGGTGTAGAGGTCGCGCAGGTCCCGGCGCACGCCGAGGAAGACGACCCGGTCGGCGATCCCCTCCCGGCGGGCGATCCCCTCCGCCTCCCCACGCAGGGGCCCCTCCCCCGCCAGATAGAGGCGTGCCTCCCCGACGCGGGCGCGGGCGAAGGCGAGGAGGAGGTTGGCGGGGTCCTTCACTTCGGTGAAGTGTCCCGCCCAGAGGAGGCTCCGCTCGCCGTTCCCGATCCCGAGCGCCGCCCGCGCCTGCGCGCGCGGGACCCGGTCGCAGGAGGGGACGCCGTTCGGGACGACGCGCAGCCGCTTCGCGGCGAACCCCTCGTGACGGAGGAGGGCGCCCTGCAGGGCGCCGGAGACGGCGACCGCCCGGGAGAGGAGGGGGGAGAGCGCGCGGTGGAGGAGGCGGACGCGGAGGCGGTCGGGGTGGCTGCGGTCGTGCTCCGTGTAGACGCAGGGGACCCTCGCGAGTCGCGCGGCGATCGCGCCATAGAAGAGGGCCGTCGAGTTGTGGGCGTGGAGGCAGGCCGCCCCGAGGGACTTCAGTTCCCGGGCGAGCCGCAGGGGATAGCGCCCGTCGAGCCCGGGCCTCCTCGGAAGGAGGCGCATCGGGACGCCGGCCGACTCGAGGTCCTGCGCGAGGGGTCCGAGTCCATCGAAGAGCACGACGGCGGTCTCGAACCGGCGGCGGTCGAGGCCCCGTGCGAGCTCGGCGACGACGCGCTCGACGCCGCCGGCGGCGAGGCTCGAGGCGAGCTCGACGACGAGAGCCTTCCCCTCCCTCACCAGGTCGGGCTCCCCCGGGGCCTCGGCGGAGCCGCCCCGAAGACGGGCCGGAGGGGGGCGGCGCGGACCTCTGCCGCCGGGAACCCGGGCGCGGGCGCCCGGGCGCCCTGCGCGGCCCCTTCGGCGCGGGCGATCGCCGAGAGGGCGACCGCCGCCCCGACGAGGTGGTAGGCGAGGTCGAAGTGGGCCCGGTTGAGGAAGACCGCCCCGACCATGAAGCCGGCGAGGCTCGCCTCGAAGGCGCGCGCCGTCGGCCCGATCCACGGTGGGAGGAGCCCCGCGTCGGAGGTGCGCCTCAGGCGCCGCAGGTCGAAGAAGGAGACGAAGAAGAGGAGGAGGTAGGTGAGGATCGCGGGCGTGCCGCACTCGGCCCAGATCTGGAGGTAGGAGTTGTGGGCGACGATCGACCTCCCCTCCTGGACGCCGAGGAGCGCCGTCGCCGGGTCGTAGCGCGGGTAGGCGACCTGGAAGTTCCAGAAGCCCACGCCGAGGACCGGCTGGTCCTTGATCATCCGCGCCGCGATCCCCCACGCCTTCAGGCGCGCCATCGCCGAGCTGTCGAGCTGGTACTCCTTGATCGTGGAGAGGCGCTCCCAGACCGACTGGGGGAGGGAGAAGAGGAGGACGAGGCACGCGACCAGGCCGAGCGCGATCCCGAGCATCCGCTGCCGCGAGTTCCAGACCATGACGGCGCCGGCGGCGGCGAGGGCGAGGAAGCCCCCGCGCGAGTGGGTGAGGGCGATCGTCCCGACGCACCCCGCCGCGGTCCCCCACATCAGCCACCTCAGGCGCCGGTCCTTCTCCCCCAGCGCCCCGTAGACGAGGAGGGGGATCGCCATGACGAGGGCGAGGGAGAAGTCGTTGTTGTCCTGGATGAATCCCCCCGGGCCCCGCAGGATCTCCCCCCCCCGGAGGACCACGAAGAGCCCTCCCTTCAGCCCGAAGAAGCCGAGGGAGAGGCCGATCACGAGGAGGAGCCCGCGCATCCGACCCCTCGAGTCGACGAGGCTCGTCGTGATCAGCGCGACGGCGAGGATCTTCGCGAACTGGACGTACTGGCCGAAGATGAAGCCGTTCATCCCGGCGACGAGGAGGGCCGAGAGGCCGACGATGCCGAGGAGGAGGAGCATGAGCCGGCAGCGCAGGTCCGGGAGCCACAGCCGGCGCCTCCCCCACTCGAAGAGGAAGAACCCCCCGAAGAGGGCGGCGGCGACGAGGAAGGAGAGCCGCCAGTGCCCGATCGACCAGGCGAGGTCCTGGACCCGCATGTAGCCGAGCCAGGAGAAGAGGAGGAGGCCGACGTAGGGGCGGCGGAAGGCGGCGGGGAGGCAGCCGAAGACGATGGCGAGGACGAGGACGTCCCGCAGCCCCATCCCGCGCCCCCTCCCTCCCCGCTACCGCAGGGAGCGGCGGATCGAGTCGAGGAAGGTCGACACGGAGCTCGGGAGGAACTCGGGCTTCTGCCAGTAGGCGACGAAGAGGGCCGTCAGGAGGATGGCGGCCGTCGACGTCGCGAAGGTCGCCGCGAGCCTCCGGCGCCGGATCGTGCGCCGCTCGATCTCCGTCCGCACCCACGCGACCGCCCCGAGGACGGGGACGGGGAGCGAGCGCGCGGCGTCCTCGAGGGTCCGGTAGGAGGTGCGCCCGTACTCGCGCAGGGCGGCGGCGGCGAGGCCGAGCCCTCCCCCGACGAGGAGGGAGACGGCGAAGAGGGCGAGGGGGTCGGGCTCCGTGGGGCGGATCGGCGGGAAGGCGGCCTGGGTGACCTCGAAGGGATCGGTGTCGCGCAGCTTCTCGTAGAGGGCCCGGCTCGCCTCCTGATCCTGGTCGGCCTTCGCGCGCGCCTTCTCCGCCATCTCCCGCTCGTCCTGGAGGATCTGGCACGTGTGGTAGAGGGCCGGGCGCCCCGCCGCCCGATCGGAGGCCTCCTTCGCCTTCACCCGGAACTTCTCGACCTCGGCCGTGAGCCCCTCGACCCTCGTCTCGAGCCCCTTCACCTCGAGCTCCTTCTCCTCGTAGCGGGGATTGCGCTGCCGGATCGGGCCGGCCTTTCCGGGGGCCGGCTTGACGGGGGCGGGGATCAGATCCTTCAGCTCCCGCTCGTACTGCCCCCTCAGTTCCTGCCAGCGCTGCCACATGGGGTGCGCCGGCTTGAGGTTCGCGACCTTCGCGTCCCCCTCCGCGATCAGGCGAAACAGCTGCGCGACCCTGGGGTTGGCGGCCGGTCCCGTGAGGGTCGGCGGGGGCGGAGGCGGGACGAGGATCGTCGGCTCGATCGAGTCGAACTGCTTCTGAGCGACGGCGAGGTTGCGCTGCGCGGTGGCGAGCTCGTCCTCCTTCGAGTCGAGGGTCTTCCGGAGCGCCCCGGCCTCCTCCTCGACGGGATCGCGCGGGGCGATCCCGGTGCCGGAGGCGAGCTGGGGGGAGAGGTTGTGGCGCTGGACGTGGTCCTGGACCTTCCGGGCGGCCTTCTCGTAGTCCTTCACGCGCTCGGCGAGCTTGTCGTTGTGGCGCTGCAGCTCCCCCCTCACCTCCCCGACGACGCGGTCCTTCGTCTCCCGCATCCAGCGGTCCCGCAGCTTGTTCGCGAAGTCCGCCGCGAAGTACTTGTCGTGGTCCCGGAAGTGGATGTACACGACCTCCCCCCCCGGCCGCGGCTTGGGGGCGAGGCCCACCTCGATCCGGGGGATCAGCTCCTGGATCCTCGCCTGCTTCCCCGTCTCGGTGAGGACCCCGAACTCGGGGGTCGGCATGTCCTCCTCGAGGACCTTGCGCACGCGGGCGTGGGAGCGGAGATCGTTCGTGACGGTGGCGAGCTCCTTGTCGACGGTCGTCTCCTTCCCGCGGGAGGTGAGCTCCTCCGCGTAGGTCGAGAGGATCTCGACCGTCGTGTGGACGACGTACTTGCGCGGGACGAGGGCGACGAGCGCGATCCCGACGATCACCCCCCCGATCGTGGGGACGATCCACCAGGCGCGCCGGCGCCCGAGGACGCCGAGGAACTCGCGCATCTGGTTCTCGGGGAGAGCGCCGCTGCCGGGGGGCATCAGAAGTAGTCCCGGTTGAACCGGTAGGTCTGGTAGTAGGTGGCCGCGCTGAGCAGGCTGACGAGGGTGCCGACGACCTGGGTCACGGGGTAGACGAGCTGGGTCAGGGCGTTTCCGACCGCGCCGATCAGGGTCGGCGGGACGATGAGGATGTCGTTCTCGCGGATGCGGATGTTGTAGGTCGTGTCCCCCGTCCTCATGAGGCGCTCGAGGTCGACGACGATGATCAGGGGGTCGACCGGGTCGCCCCGGATGAGCTTCACGCGGCTCAGGTTCGAGATGACCTTGTTCGGCCCCGCGAGCATGGCCGCCTCGAGGACGGTGACGTCCCCCGACCCCACTGCGCCGAGGGCGTGGCGCCCCTCCTTGGCGACCTCGCCGAAGACGAAGAACCACTTCGACTGCGTCTTGATCCGGACGGAGATCCGCATGTCGTCGAAGTACGGGCGGTAGAGGCCCGTCAGGAGCGCGGCGATCTCCCCCTCCGTCAGGCCGGCCACGTGGACGGAGCCGATCTCCGGCATCTCGATCGTCCCGTCGATGTCGACCGTCTGGGGGGGGGTCGTCAGGAACTCGGCGTTCAGGGGGTCCGTGACGAGGACCAGGTCCCCGACGGCCGCGTAGTTCTCCTCGGTCGCGTCGCCGTGGTAGCGATGCCCGAACCCGGAGCGGTTGAGGACCTGGAAGACCCGCTTGTCCTCGAGGGAGGAGCACGCCGAGGCCAGGGGGGCGAGGGAGACGACGAGGAGGAGCCCGGCGAGCCTCACGGCGCGCCTCCCGGCGCGGCGAGCTTCGCCCCGTACCAGGCGCGCGCGTGCTCCGTGTACTCCCGCTTCTTCTTCAGGGGACGCCACCACGCCTCGTTCGCGCGGTACCACCCGACCGTCTGCGCCAGCCGCTCCTCGAAGGGGACGGCGGGCGCCCAGCCGAGCGTGCGCCGCATCTTAGAGGAGTCGAGGGCGTAGCGGCGATCGTGGCCGGGGCGGTCGGCGACGGACTCGAGGAGATCCTTCCCCTTGCCGAGGAGGCGGAGGACCGCCTCGAGGAGGGGGAGGTTCGCCCGCTCGTTCCCCCCCCCGATGTTGTAGATCTCCCCGGCCTCTCCCCGCTCGAGGACCGCCAGGAGCGCCTCGCAGTGGTCCTCGACGTAGATCCAGTCGCGGACCTGGGCCCCGTCCCCGTAGACCGGGATCTTCCTCCCGTCGATCGCGTTCGTGATCGCGAGGGGGAGGAGCTTCTCGGGGAACTGGTTCGGCCCGAAGTTGTTCGAGGCGCGGGTGACCGTCGCGTGGAGGCCGTGGGTCTTCCACGCCGCGCGCACGAGGAGGTCGGAGCCCGCCTTGCTCGCGGCGTAGGGGGAGTTCGGGGCGAGGGGGCTCTCCTCCGTGAAGCGCCCCTCCGGGCCGAGGGAGCCGTAGACCTCGTCGGTCGAGACGTGGACGAAGCGCTTCGCGCGGTGGCGGACGGCCGCGTCGAGGAGCGTCTGCGTCCCGAGGACGTTCGTCCGGAGGAACGGGGTCGCGTCGAGGATCGAGCGGTCGACGTGGCTCTCCGCCGCGAAGTGGACGACCGCGTCGACGCCCCCGCCGAAGACGCGGTCGGCGACCTCCGGGTCCGCGACGTCCCCCTTCACGAGCCGGTGGCGGGGGTGCTTCTCGAGGTCGCGGAGGTTCTCCGGGTTCGCCGAGTAGGTGAGGAGGTCGAGGTTCGTCACCTGCGTCTCCGAGGTCGTCCGCAGGAGCGCCCGCACGAAGTGGCTCCCGATGAAGCCGTACCCGCCCGTGACGAGGACGCGCCGGAACGTCACCGCGCGCCTCCGGGGACCCGGACGCCCAGGTGCTCCAGGAGCGCCTCCCGCCAGGGGCGCATGCGGATCCCCGCGGCCTCGAGCCGCAGGTTCGCCAGGGCGGAGAAGGTGGGGCGCGGCGCCGGGCGGGCGAGGCGCGCCTCCGTCGTCGGCCTCGCCAGGGAGGGATCGAGGCCGCCCGCCTCGAGGATCGCGCGGGCGAACTCGAGCCGGGAGGCGACCCCCCGGTTCACGCAGTGGACGATCCCGCTCTCCCCCCGGGAGAGGAGCTTCCAGAGGGTGGCGGCGACGTCGGGGGCGTAGGAGGGGGTGCCGAACTGCCCGTCGACGACGTCGAAGGGCGCGCCGCCCGCCCCCCGCTCGAGGATCTTCTCGACGAAGCTCCTCCCGCCGGGGCCGAAGAGCCACGCCGTGCGCAGGACGAGCGCCCCCGGGTGGGCGGCGAGGACGAGCTCCTCCCCCCACCGCTTCGAGCGGGCGTAGACCCCGCGCGGGCGGGGCTCGTCCCACTCGCAGTAGGCGACCCCCTTCGACCCGTCGAAGACGAAGTCCGTGCTGACGAAGGCGAGGGCCGCCCTCGAGGAACCCGCCTCCCGCGCCACCGTGCCCGCGGCGAGGGCGTTCACCCGGTAGCAGGTCTCGGGGTCCGCCTCCGCCCCGTCGACGTCGGTGAACGCGGCCGCGTGGACGACCGCGTCCGGGGAGGAGCGCCGGAACCGCTCCGCGACCGCGGCGGGGTCGGTCACGTCGAGGTCCGCCCGCGAGGCGAGGTCGACCTCGACGGCGCCGTCCGCGCGCGGGATCGCCGCGGCGAGGGCCCGGCCGAGGAGCCCCTGCGCTCCGGTCACGAGGACGCGGCGGATCGGCTTCCTCACGGGAAGCTCTCCCCGCGATCCCGTGCGGCGGCGACGAGGGTGTTCGCGCGCAGCAGGCTCGGGAACGTCCCCGCGTCGGTCCACCACCCCTCGAGGACGCCGTAGGTGAGGACCCCGGCGCGGAGGTAGGCGTTGTTCACGTCCGTGATCTCGAGCTCCCCGCGCGCGGAGGGCTCGAGCGGCCGCAGGATCTCGAAGACCTTCGCGTCGTAGAAGTAGATCCCGACGACGGCGAGCCGCGAGCGGGGATGGGCGGGCTTCTCCTCGATCCGCCTCACCCGGTCCCCCTCGACCTCGGCGACCCCGAAGCGCTCGGGGTCCGGGACCTCCTTGAGGAGGATCCGCGCCCCGGAGGGCTGGCGCTGGAAGGCCTCCACCTCGCGCCGGATCGAGCGCTCGACGAGGTTGTCCCCGAGGAAGACGCAGACCTTCTCGCCGTCGGCGAAGTGCTCGGCGAGTTTGAGCGCGTCGGCGATCCCCCCCTCCCCCGCCTGGTAGGTGTAGTTCAGGTGCTTCAGGCCGAACTCCGAGCCGTTCCCGAGGAGGCGGAGGAAGTCCCCCGCGTTGTTTCCCCCCGTGACGAGGAGGAGGTCGCGGATCCCCGCCTCGACCAGGGTCCGGACGGGGTAGTGGATCATCGGCCGGTCGTAGACCGGCAGGAGGTGCTTGTTCGTCACCTTCGTCAGGGGGTTGAGGCGCGTGCCGAGTCCCCCGGCGAGGATCACCCCCTTCATCGCGCGACCCCCCGGTACCAGGCGAGCGTGCGCTCGAGCCCCTCGCGGAGCGAGGCGGAGGGCTCGAAGCCGAGGCGGCGGCGCGCGCGCTCGATCGAGGCGCGCGATCGGTGGATGTCCCCCTGCCGCGGGGGCGCCGTCCGCGGCTCGGGGGCCCCGCCGAGGATCTCCCGCATCGTCTCGAAGAGGGCCCGCACGCTCGTCTCGCGCCCGGCGGCGATGTTCAGGGTCGTGCCGGGCTCGAGGTCGGCGTCCGCCGCGAGGAGGTTCGCCGCCACGACGTCGGAGACGTAGGTGAAGTCGCGCGTCTGGCTCCCGTCCCCCTCGATCGTCGCGCTCTCCCCGCGCAGGAGCGCGTCGGCGAAGCGCGCGATCACCCCGCTGTAGGGGGAGTCCCCCCGCTGGCGCGGGCCGAAGACGTTGAAGTAGCGGAGCACGACCGCCGGGGTCCCGTAGACCCGGGCGAAGGCGCGGCAGTAGACCTCCCCCACCGCCTTGCTCGCGCCGTACGGGGAGACCGGCTCGAGGCGGGCCTCCTCCTCCTTCGGGAGGCGCGGGTCCTCGCCGTAGACGGAGGAGGATCCGGCGAAGAGGAGGCGGCGCACCCCCGCCTCCTTCGCGGCGAGGAGGACGTGGAGGGTCCCCCCGCCGTTCACCGCCTCCGTCGTGAGGGGGTCCTCGACGGAGCGCGGGACCGAGGCGAGCGCCCCCTCGTGGAAGACGACCTCGACGCCCCTGCAGGCCCGCCGGACGGTCGCGAGGTCTCGGAGGTCCCCCTCGACCACCTCGACCCCCCCGTCGCCCGGGAGGTTCTCGCGCCGGCCGGTCGAGAAGTTGTCGAGGACGCGGACGGAGTCCCCGCGCGCCCGGAGCGCCTCGACGATGTGGCTCCCGATGAAGCCCGCGCCTCCCGTGACGAGCGCGCGCCTCATCCTCTGCCTTCCAGGGGTGTCCCCCGCTCCCGGTCGGCCCGGAACCAGGCGACGAAGCGCGCGAGGCCCTCCTCGAGCGGCACCCGCGGGGCGTAGCCGAGGCGCTCCCCCGCCTTCGTGACGTCGGCGCAGGTGACGGGGACGTCGCCGGGCTCCTCCGGGCGCCGCTCGATCCGCGGGCGCTTCCCGAGGGCCTGCGCGATCTTCTCGATCAGGTCGGCGAGCGTGACCATCCGGGAGCCCCCGAGGTTGTAGATCTCGTAACCCGCGCATCGGTCGAGGGCCGCGAGCGTACCGGAGACGACGTCGTCGACGTAGGTGTAGTCGCGCCGGGTCGATCCGTCCCCGAACATCGGGACGGCGCCCCCCTCCTCGATCTGGCGCGCGAACTTGTGGATCGCCATCTCCGGCCGCTGGCGCGGGCCGAAGACGGTGAAGAAGCGCAGGCACGCCGTCGGGATGCCGAACAGCCGGTGGCTCGCGTAGGCGAGGAGCTCCCCGGCCCGCTTCGTCGCGGCGTACGGGGAGGCGGGGGTGGCGCAGGCGTCGTCCTCCCGGAACGGGACGCGGTCGCGCGCCCCGTAGACGGAGGAGGAGGAGCCGAAGACGAAGGGGATCGGCCTCTCCCGCAGCCGCTCGAGCAGGTGGACCGTCCCGAGGCCGTTCACCCTCTCGTAGGCCGCGGGGTTCTTGATCGAGGGGCGCACGCCCGCCAGCGCCGCGAGGTGGACGACGCCGTCGAAGGGCTCCTCGGCGAAGAGCGCCGCGAGCGCCTTCTCGTCCCCGAGGTCCCCGCGCACGAGCCGGTAGCGCGGATTGTCCCTCGCCCGCTCGATGTTCCTCTCCTTGATCGCCGGGGCGTAGAAGGGGTCGAAGTTGTCGAAGACGACGACGCGGTCCCCGCGGGCGAGGAGCGCCTCGCAGAGGTGGGAGCCGATGAACCCGGCTCCTCCCGTGACGAGGAGGGTCCGCATCTAGAGCCTGCGCACGCGCCCGAGGCCGTCGAGACCGGCGCAGGCGTTGCGCGCGTCGACGACGACGGGGACGGAGGAGACGAGGAGGGGGTAGTCGACGCCGGGGTGGTCGGTCGTCACGACCGCCGCGTCGAAACGCTTCAGGTCCCCCTTCTCGAGGGCCGGCAGGCGGGGAAGCCCGAGCGCCTCGAAGGCGGCGGCGGGGACGAAGGGGTCGTGCGCCTCGAGGGTCGCGCCCCTCTCCCGCAGCCCCTTCGCGACGTCGAGGGCGGGGGACTCCCGCGTGTCCCCCACCCCCGCCTTGTAGGCGAGGCCGAGGAGGAGGAGGCGGGTCCCGTTCACGGACTTCCTCTGCTCGTTCAGGGCCTCGGCGACCCGCTCGACGACGACCCCCGGCATCGCGCGGTTCACCTCGTCGGCGAGCTCGATGAAGCGCACTCGGTAGTCGAGGGCGCGCATCCGCCAGGAGAGGTAGTGCGGGTCGGTCGGCAGGCAGTGCCCGCCGATGCCGGGGCCCGGGCGGAAGGGGAGGAACCCGAAGGGCTTCGTCCCCGCCGCCTCCACGACCTCCCAGACGTCGAGGCCGAGGCGGCGGCAGACGAGCGCGATCTCGTTCACGAGGGCGATGTTGACCGCGCGGAAGGTGTTCTCGAGGAGCTTCACCGTCTCGGCGGCCTCCAGGCTCGAGACCGGGACGACCCGGTCGACGATCGCGCCGTAGAGGGTGGCGGCGAGGGAGGCGCACTCCTTCGAGAGGCCGGCGACGACCTTCGGGGTGTTGCGGACGCCGAAGGCGCGGTTGCCCGGGTCGATCCGCTCGGGGGAGAAGGCGAGGAAGACGTCGACCCCCGGCTTCAGGCCTCGCGCCTCGAGCCTCGGCTGGAGGACCTCCCGCGTCGTGCCGGGATAGGTCGTGCTCTCGAGGACGACGAGCTGCCCGGGCCGCGCCCGCGCCGCCACCGCGTCGGCGGCCGCGACGACGAAGGAGAGGTCGGGCTCGCGCGTCTTCCGGAGCGGGGTCGGGACGCAGATCGAGACCGCGTCGGCCTCCCGCAGCGCGTCGGGGCTCTCCCCGACCTCGAGGCGCTTCTCCGCGAGGAGCGTCGCCAGGCGCTCGGGGCCCACGTCCGGCGTCGGGGAGCGGCCCCGGCGCAGGTCCTCGACCCGGCGGGGGTCGGCGTCGATCCCGAGGACGGGGAATCCCGCCTCGGCGAACGCCGCGGCGAGGGGGAGCCCCACGTAGCCGAGGCCGACGACCCCGACCCGCGCCTTCCGGGACGCGAGCTTCTCCCGCAGCGAGCCGGCGAGGTCGGGCGTCATTCGACGGTCACCGACTTCGCCAGGTTGCGGGGCATGTCGATGTCGCACCCCCGCAGCCGCGCGATCTCGTAGGCGAGGAGCTGGAGGGGGATGACGTTGACGAGGGGGGCGAGGTCCTCCGGCACTGCGGGGACCTCGAGGACCTCGTCGGCGACCTCGGAGGCCGCCGCCTCGCCCCGGGAGCAGATCGCGATCAGCTTCCCGCCCCGCGCGCGAACCTCCTGCATGTTCGTGAAGGTCTTCTCGAGGAGGGGGGAGGAGGTCGCGAGCGCGACGACGGGGAGCGCCTTCTCGACGAGGGCGATCGGCCCGTGCTTCATCTCGCCGGCCGGATACCCCTCCGCGTGGAGGTAGGAGATCTCCTTGAGCTTGAGGGCCCCCTCGAGGGCGATCGGGTACTGCAGGCCCCGGCCGAGGAAGAGGAATCCCTTCGCGTCCTTCTCCCTCTCCGCGATCCGGGCGATCGCCGCCCGCGTCTGCCCCTCGAGGAGCGCCCCGAGGTGGGCGCGCAGCGCCCGCAGGTCGTGGATCCGCGAGCGACCCTGTTCAACCGTGAGCGCTCCACGTGCCCGGCCCGCCCGGATCGCGAGGAGGTAGAGGGCCACGAGCTGCGCGAGGAAGGTCTTCGTCGCGGCCACCCCCACCTCGGGTCCCGCGTGCGTCCCGACGACGCCGTGCGCCTCCCTCCAGAGCGTCGAGCCGACGGCGTTGACGATCGCCGCGACCGGAAGGCCCCGGCGGGCGGCCTCGCGCGCCGCTCCGAGGGTGTCGGCCGTCTCCCCCGACTGGGAGATCGCGAGGAACAAGGCCCCGTCGGCCGGGAGGGGGGCGCGGTAGCGGTACTCGGAGGCGAAGTCGGCCTGCGCGGGCAGGCGCGCCAGCCGCTCGAAGTAGAAGCGGCCGACGAACCCCGCGTGGAGCGCCGAGCCGCAGGCGACGAGGTCGATCCGGGAGACCTTCCTCCAGCGCTCGTCGTCGTCGAAGAGGGGATCCTCGAAGCGCACGTCCCCGCGCGCCTCGTCGAGCCGGTCGAAGGCGGCGGCCGCGAGGACGTCGGGCTGCTCGTGGATCTCCTTCAGCATGAAGTGGGGGTAGCCCCCCCGCTCGACCGCCGCGGCGTCCCAGTCGATGCGGGTGGGGGCGCGCTCGACCCGCTCCCCCTCGAGGCGCCGCAGCGCGTAGCCCCCCGCCGTGATCTCGGCGACCTCCCCGTTGTGGAGGAAGATCACCTCGCGGGTGCGGTCGAGGAAGGCGGGGACGTCGGAGGCGCAGTAGGTCGCGTCGCGCGCGAGGCCGAGGCACAGGGGGACGTCCGCCCGCGCCGCGACGAGGGTGTGGGGGTGGCTCCGGGAGAGGACGACGAGAGCGTAGGCGCCGCGGACCCCGGCGAGGGAGACGTGCACGGCGCGGGCGAGGGCCCCGGCGTCCGCCGGCCCGCCGGCCCCCGCCTTGAGGTTCTCCTCGACGAGGTGGGCGAGGACCTCCGTGTCGGTCTCCGAGGCGAAGCGGTGCCCGCGCGCGGCGAGGTCGCGGCGCAGGTCGAGGTAGTTCTCGATGATCCCGTTGTGGACGACGACGAGCTCCCCCCCGCAGTCGCGGTGGGGATGGGCGTTGCGCTCGACCGGGGCGCCGTGGGTCGCCCAGCGCGTGTGGCCGATCCCGACGCTCGCGCTCCCGCCGAAGGAGGACTCCCGCAGGCGCGCGGCGAGCGCGGCGAGCCTCCCCTCGGCCCGCCGCACCTCGAGGTCCCCGCGCGTCGTGACGACGGCGAGCCCGGCGGAGTCGTAGCCGCGGTACTCGAGGCGGCGCAGCCCCTCGAGGAGCGCCCCCGAGACGTCCCCCTCGCGCGCGACGGCTCCGAAGATCCCGCACATGGCTAGGAGCCCGGCGCTCTCGGGGCGGGGGGCCGGCGCGCCTGCGCGATCTCCTCCTCCAGGCGCCGGGCGAAGTAGGGGATCGTCCGCGCGAGCCCCTCCTCGAGGCGGACCTTCGCCTCCCAGCCGAGGATCGTGCGCGCCCGGTTCGTGTCGGGCTGGCGGACCTTCGGGTCGTCGATGGGGAGGGGGCAGAAGACGATCCCGCTCTTCGTCCCCGTGAGGCGGCGGATCGTCTCGGCGAACTCGAGGAGGGTCATCTCCCGGGGATTGCCGAGGTTGACGGGGAGGTGCTCCCCCGAGCGCAGGAGGCGCACGATCCCCTCGATCAGGTCGGAGACGTAGCAGAAGGAGCGGGTCTGCGTCCCGTCCCCGAAGACGGTCATCGGCTCCCCGCGCAGGGCCTGCGTGAGGAGCGCCGGCAGCGCGCGCCCGTCGTGGAGGCGCATCCTCTCCCCGTAGGTGTTGAAGATCCGGACGATCCGCGTGTCGACGCCGTGGGCCCGGTGGTAGGCCATGGTCATCGCCTCGGCGAAGCGCTTCGCCTCGTCGTAGACCCCCCGGGGCCCGATCGGGTTCACGTTCCCCCAGTAGTCCTCTCGCTGGGGATGGACCAGGGGATCCCCGTAGACCTCCGAGGTGGACGCGAGGAGGAAGGCCGCCTTCTTCGCCTTGGCGAGGCCGAGGGCCTTGTGGGTGCCGAGGGCCCCGACCTTGAGGGTCTGGATCGGCAGCTCGAGGTAGTCGACGGGGCTCGCCGGGGAGGCGAAGTGGAGCACCGCGTCGACCGCGCCGGGGACGTGGAGGTAGTTCGTGACGTCGAGCTTCGCGAACTGGAACCCCTCCCGCCCGATCAGGTGCTCGATGTTGCGGGCGTCCCCCGTGATCAGGTTGTCGAGGCAGAGGACCTCCCACCCCTCCTCGAGGAGGCGGGTGCAGAGGTGGGAGCCGAGGAAGCCGGCTCCGCCCGTGACGACGGCGCGCGGCATGACCTACGGCCCCGTCTTTCCCGGGATCCCTCCGGAGGGGAGGTCAATCGAGCGGGCGCCGTCGAGGACGACGGTCTCCCCCCCGACCCGGATCCGGATCGGGACGGGCCCGCGGCTCTCGACGCGCACCTTCCCCCCCTTGACCGGCCCCCCCTCGACCGATCGGGTGACGAACTTCGCCCCGTCCCCCTCCGCGAGCGCGCCTCCGGGGAGCCCGGCCCTCGATTCCCCCTTGAGGCCGACGGTGAGGCGCCTCGCCGAGGAGGTGCGGAAGAGGACTCCGCTCGGTTCCCCCTCCCCTCCCCCCTCCCCCGGCCCCCCTTCCCCAGGCCCTAGGATCTCGAGGGCGCACTCCCCGCTCGCGGAGACGAAGGAGCCGTCGGCGAAGGCGACCGTCGCCAGCCCCCCCGGCCCGACGAGGAGCCAGGAGCCGCGCCCGACGCGCAGGCTCTTGTCGTAGTGGAAGAGCGGACGCGCCCCCTCGGCGCCCGCCGGGACGACGGAGACCGGGTCGGCGCTGCGCCACACGAGGGCCTCGGTCCCTCCGGAGGGAGGGGCGGGGCGCGCCGGGCGCGATTCGAGCACCGGGACGGCCGACGTGCAGGCGGAGCCGAGGAGGGGGAGGAGGAGGTGGAGGGAACGCTTGGTCGCCACGGGGGGGACCCGGGCCCCATTATCGAGAAGGGGCCTCGGTTTTCATGAACCTCGGGACCCGAGCATCCGCTCGACGAACCCGGTGTCGACCTCCCCCCGGAGGAAGTCGGGGTGGGCGAAGAGGCGCTGGTGGAGCGGGAGGGTCGTCTTGATCCCCTCGATGACGAACTCCTCGAGGGCCCGGCGCATCGTCGAGATCGCGGACCTCCGGTCGGCGCGGTGGACCAGGAGCTTCGCGACGAGGCTGTCGTAGTGGGGCGGGATCTCCGCCCCGGCGTGGGCGTGGGTGTCGAGGCGCACGCCGGGCCCCCCGGGGGGGATGAAGTGGCGGATGCGCCCCGGGCTCGGGGCGAAGTTCTCGAGGGGGTCCTCCGCGTTGACGCGCGCCTCGATCGCGTGCCCGCGGATCTGGACGTCCCCCTGCCGGAACCCGAGGGGCTCCCCCGCCGCGATCCGGATCTGCGACTGGACGAGGTCGAGCCCGGTCACCGCCTCCGTCACGGGGTGCTCGACCTGGATGCGGGCGTTCACCTCCATGAAGTAGAAGTCCCCCGAGGGGTCGAGGAGGAACTCGACGGTCCCGGCGTTCGTGTACTTCGCCGCCTTCGCGATCGCGATCGCCGCCGCCCCCATCCGCGCGCGCAGTTCCGGGTCGACCGCCGGGGAGGGGGCCTCCTCGACGAGCTTCTGGTGGCGGCGCTGCAGCGTGCAGTCGCGCTCCCCGAGGTGGAGGATCGTCCCCTTCTCGTCGGCGAGGATCTGGATCTCGACGTGGCGCGGGCGCTCGACGTACTTCTCGAGGTAGAGGGAGGAGTCGCGGAAGGCGGCCTCCGCCTCGGCGCGCGCGGCGTGGAAGCCGTTCACGAGGGAGAAGTCGTTGTGCGCGATCCGCATCCCGCGCCCCCCTCCCCCCGCGGCCGCCTTGAGGATCACGGGGTAGCCGATCTCGCGCGCGGTCGCGAGCGCCTCCTCCTCGGAGGCGATCTTCCCCGGGCTCCCCGGGATCACCGGCGCGCCGACCGCGCGGGCGATCTCCTTCGCCCGGACCTTGTCCCCGACGGCCGCGATCGCCTCCGGGGAGGGCCCGACGAACCGGATGTTGCAGGAGCGGCAGACCTCCGCGAAGTGGGCGTTCTCCGCGAGGAAGCCGTAGCCGGGGTGGATCGCCTCGACGTCGGCGATCTCCGCCGCGGAGATGATGCTCGGGACGTCGAGGTAGGAGCGGCGGCCCGGGGCGGGCCCGACGCAGATCGTCTCCCCCGCCAGGCGCAGGTAGGCGGCGTCCCGGTCGGCCTCGGAGTAGACGACGACCGTCTCGATCCCGAGTTCGCGGCAGGCCCGCAGGATCCGGAGCGCGATCTCGCCGCGGTTGGCGATGAGGAGGCGTCGGAACAAGGCGGCGCCTAGCCGGTCCGGATGCGGAAGAGGGGCTGGCCGAACTCGACCGGCTGGCCGTTCTCCGCGAGGACCTCGAGGATCTCGCCGGCCGTCTCCGCCCGCACCTCGTTCATCACCTTCATCGCCTCGATGATGCAGATCACCGTCTCGGGCTCGACCTTGCTCCCGGGCTGGACGAAGGGCTCGGCCTCCGGGTTCGCCGCCCGGTAGAAGGTCCCGACCATCGGGGAGCGGAACTCGGCGATCCCCGGCTCGGCGGGGGCGGCGGCCGCCGAGGGGACGGGGGAGGCCGCGGCCGCGGCGGGCCCGGGGCCCGCTCCCCCCTCGGGGGCGGGCCTCCCGTCCCGGCGGCGCACGCGCAGGCGCTTCCCCTCCTCCTCGACCTCCACCTCGACGAGGTCCTGACGGACCATGAATCGGACGAGTCGGCCGAGGCTCTTCCAGTCCACCGGCTACCTCCCCGCCGCGCGCCAGTCCCCGGACAGGCCCCCGGTCTTCTCGAGGAGCCGGAGTCGCCGGACCTCGATCCCGGGGCCGAGGGCCTTCACCATGTCGTAGATCGTGAGCGCGGCGACGGCCGCCCCGGTGAGCGCCTCCATCTCGACGCCGGTCCTCGCCTCCGCGCTCGCCTCGCACTCGACGGCCAGCTCCGAGCCCCCCCGCACCTCGATGTCGATCCCCACCCGCGAGAGGGGGAGGGGGTGGCAGAGGGGGATCAGCTCGGAGGTGCGCTTCGCCGCCTGGACCCCCGCGACGCGGGCGGCGGCGAAGAGGTCCCCCTTCGGGCTCCCCTCCCGGAGCACCCGGGCGAGGGAGCCGGCCGGGAAGACGACGGAGGCGGAGGCCCGCGCCCGCCGGCGGGTCGGGGACTTGCCGGAGACGTCGACCATCCGGAGCTCCCCCGACTCGGAGAGGTGCGTGAGGGACTTGCGCGCTCGGCCCAAGAGGCGGCGGAGAATAGCCGGAGCGCTCCCCCGCCGGAAGGCGCCTCGCTTGAAAGGGTAGGGACCCCTACTACCATCCGATCGCCGCCGTCCGTACCCGCTCCCGTCTCCGTCCACCGAACGCCGAAAAGGTACTCCATGCGGATCCACGCAACCCGCCTCCGGCGGCTCCCGCTCCCCGCGCTGGAGATGGGCCTCGCCGCGTTCCTCCTCGCCCTCCCGTGCCGGGGACAGGAGACCCCTCCCCCCCCCGCCGCCGACGAGGTCGTCGCGCAGGCGGAGAAGGTCGGCCTCGGGAAGGCGCTCGAGCTCGGCCGCGAGCTCGGCCGGGCCGCCCGCCAGAACGCCTCGATCCGCGAGGAGATCTCCCGCGAGCTCCCCGAGGCGGGCCCGATGGCGCGCCTCGCCCTCGGGGCGGCGCTGGCGGAGGCGGGCGAGGCGGCCGCGGGGAAGGACGCCCTCCTCCCCCTCCTCGAGGGGGAGAGCCCGGAGGAGGTCGCCGAGGCCTCCGCGACTCTCCTCGGACTTCCCCCCTTCTCGTCCGAGGGGCGGGAGCTCGGCAAGGCCCTCCTGGCGAAGATCGAGGCGGGGAAGCTTCCTCCCCTCGTGCGCCTGCGCGCCGCGACGAGCCTCTTCCGGCTCGGCGGGGTGGCCGAGAAGACGCGGGCGAAGGCGGAGCTGCGGGCCTTCCTGCGGTCGGAGGAGGAGGGGCTGCGGGCCGAGGGCGCGCTCGCCCTCGCCTCCCTCGGCGACCTCGAGTCCTCCCGGACGGAGCTGAAGCGGATGTCGGCCGAGCCCACGCCGCGAGGGGACCTCGCGCGGGCGTTCCTCGAGGCGGAGGGGAAGGAGCGCTTCTACGAGAGGGTCCTCAAGAAGCAGCGCGACTCCTACGAGAAGGACCTGACCGCCCGGCCCCGCAAGCCCCTCGACGCGGGGGACCCGCAGATCCTCGAGGAGATCATCCGGGACATCGGCCAGTTCCACATCCGCGGGGACCAGTTCACGCGCGAGGAGCTGATCGCGGCGGCCGCGCGCGGGATGCTCGGCCTCCTCGACCCCCACTCGACCTTCTTCAGCGGGGAGGAGTACAAGCGCTTCTCCTTCGACCTCAAGCCCGAGTACGGCGGGATCGGGGCCTTCGTCCGCACGATCGGGAACGTCTTCACGATCGTGCGCCCGATCTACCCCGGCCCGGCCGCCACGACGGGGCTGCGCTCGGGGGACAAGGTCTTCGCGGTCGACGGCTGGGACACCCGCGGCCACGGCGAGGACGAGGTGATCAAGCGCCTCAAGGGGAAGCCCGGGACGAAGGTGAAGGTGAAGGTCCTGCGGCAGGGGTGGCCCGAGCCGCGGGAGTTCGAGATCACGCGCGCCGAGATCTCCGTCCCCGTCCTCCAGTCGGAGCTCCTCCCGGCCGGCGTCGGCTACGTCGAGCTCGTCGGGTTCGCCGAGAACTCCGCCCCCGAGATCGACCGGGCCGTCGAGGACCTGAAGCGCCGCGGGATGAAGGGGCTCGTCCTCGACCTGCGGAACAACGAGGGGGGGCTCCTCAAGGCGGCGATCGAGGTCGCCAGCCGCTTCCTCGCCAAGGGGAGGAAGATCGTCTCGACGGAGGGGGAGCGCGACGGCAAGGAGGACCACGTCTCCACGGGGAAGCTCGCGATCCCCGAGGACTTCCCGATGGTCGTCCTCGCGAACGAGTTCTCCGCCTCGGCCTCCGAGATCGTGGCGGGCGCCCTCCAGGACCACGGCCGCGCGAAGATCGTCGGCGAGCCGACCTACGGGAAGGGCTCCGTCCAGACCCTGATCCCGCTCCAGTGGCTCCCCGACGAGCAGTTCCAGGACGAGAACGAGAACGGCATCTTCGACGAGTGGGAGAAGAGCTCCGACAACGTCGTGCCGAACGGCAAGCACGACCTCGGGCCGCGGATCAAGCTCACCGTCGCCCGCTACCTCCTCCCGAGCGGCCGCAGCATCCACACGGAGACGGACAAGCAGGGGCGCGTCGTCCAGCCGGGGGGGATCTTCCCCGACGCGGCGGTCGAGTTCGCCCGCATCCCCGCCTGGAAGATCGAGGAGCTCGACCGGCTCCTCGAGGCGAACGCCTTCCGGCGCTACGTCGACGAGCACTTCGAGGGGAACCGCGATCTCTTCGTGAAGCTCGCCGAGGGGGACGGGGGGGAGACCTCCCCCTACCCCGACTTCGACGTCTTCTACGCCTCCCTCAAGACGTCCCTCGACCGCGACGAGATCCGCCGCTGGGTGCGCCTGCAGGTGCGCCAGGTCGTCGCGGACGACCGCAAGAAGGTCTTCCCCGGCACGATGTTCCTCGGCGACTACGAGGAGGACACCCAGCTCCAGCAGGCGATCCGGATCCTCCTGACCGAGATCGGGACGGAGCCCGACAAGGTCGCGGAGTACCGGGTCGTCTTCGCGAAGATGGCGCGGCCCGCCGAGCAGCCGCCGATGCCGGGGGCCACCGCCCCCGGCGAGCCCCGCTAGCCTCCCGCCGGCCGCTCCCCGCCCAGGGTCGGCCGCTCCTCGAACGCCTCGGCGAAGTCGTACCCGCCGGCGAAGTCGGCCTTCGTGTCCTGCTCCCTCCGCGAGAGGAGCTTCTCCTCGACGAGGTTGAAGACGATCTCGCCGAAGTCCTCCGTCTTCTGGATGTTCCACGATCCGAGGACGGCCCGCGCGAGGGGGCCGAACTCCTCCCGGGCGAAGCTGCGGATCCCCTCGAGGAGCTCGCGGCCCGAGACGTGCCGCGCCTCCCCCTTCGAGGCGTCCCTCCCGGTCGTCCGGATCGTGTACTCGAGGGCCTCGAAGACGAACGCGTAGGCGATCGCGGGATAGCGCGGGTCCTTCCCCGCGAGCGCCCGCAGCCGCGCCTCGAGGTTCTCCACGCCTCACTCCCCGCCTTCCGGTTCCTGCGCCGCGCTCGCCCCGCGGCCGGGCTCGGGGCGCCGCACGACCTCGGAGGCGGGGTAGACGGCGCGCTCCCCGCTCCCGAGGAGGACGCGCACGCGGCGGGGGAGGATCTCCTGCTCGAGGACCTCGCCGGGCCCGCGGGGCGTGTCGACGCGCTCCCCGCGCCTCGGGAGGGTCTGGCGGAACTCCGTGTAGACCTCGTCCTCGTAGCGCAGGCAGCAGAGGAGCCTCCCGCACTGCCCCGAGATCTTCGTCGGGTCGAGGGTCGACTTCTGGACCTTCGCCATCCGCATCGAGATCGGCTTGATCTCCGGGAGCCACGCCTTGCAGCACAGCCGCCGGCCGCAGTGGCCGTACTCCCCGACGAGCCGGGCGTCGTCGCGCGCCCCGATCTGGCGCATCTCGACGCGCGCCGCGAGGCGCTCGGAGAGGTCGCGCACGAGGGCGCGGAAGTCGATCCTCTCCTCGGAGACGAAGTAGACGACGAGCCTCTCCCCGCCGAGGAGCGCCTCGACCCCCGCCAGGCGGATCGGCAGTCCCTGGGCGGCGATCCTCTCCCGGCAGATCCGGGCCTCCCGGGCCGTCCCCCGCACCGCGAGCGCCCGGGCCTGCGACCGGTCCTCCTCGTTCGCGCGCCGCAGGAGGTCCCCGGTCAGGCTGCAGGCGCTGCAAGGGTGGTCCGCGGCGGTCCGCGGGGGAGCCAGCACGACCCCTCCCTCCTGTCCCCTGGGCGTCCGCACGACGCACTCCTCCCCTGCGCGCAGGTCGAGGAGGGACGTCCGGAACGTCCCCTTGTAGCGCATCAAGCCGTAGCGGACGGAGGCGAAAGCCTGCACGCGCGCGTGACGTCGGCCTCGAGGAGGTCGAGGAGGAGTCCGGGCTCGACGTTGGCCTCGAGGTCGCGGAGGGCACGACCCGCCGTCGCGAGGAGATCCTCGAGGGCCCGCGTCGGATCCGGGGAAGGAACATAGGCCGCCCCGCCCCCCCCCGCAACCGCGTCCCTCCAGCGCCGGTGCAGGAGGAGGCCGGTCCAGGTGAGGAACGTCCGGGCCAGGGCGCGCCGGTCGGCCGCCGCCGACTTCGCGCCGAGGGAGGCGAAGAGCTCGTCCCGGAGGGAGGGGGAGAACGGCTCCCCCGAGATCAGGCGCTCCGCCTGCTCCCACGCCTTCCTCCCCGGAGCGACCTCGAGGTAGGCGAGGGCGGCGCCGATCGAGCCCCCCGAGAAGGCCGCCGCCTCCGCCTCCCGCCCGGCGCCGAGCCCCCGCTCGCGCAGGTGGCGCTCGACCTCCTCCACCTTCAGGGGTCGGAGGCGCAGGCAGAGGCAGCGGGACGCGACGGTCCCGAGGAGGGAGTCGACCGAGGTCGCCGTGAGGAGGAGGAGGGAGCCCTCCGGCGGCTCCTCGAGGGTCTTCAGGAGGGCGTTCTGCGCGAAGACGTTCATCCGCCCCGCGTCGCGCACGAGCGCACACTTCCCCCTCGGACCGGAGGCCCTGCGGCCGATCCAGTCGACGAGCCCGGGGCCCGCGGCTCCCGGCTCCTGCGCCTCCCCTTCCCCGCCCCGGATCGCGGCGATCGGGATCGTCGCGCCGGGAGGATCGACGAGGAGGAAGTCGGCGTGCGCCCCGGACTCGAAGAGGCGGCAGGAGCCGCAGGTCCCGCACCCCTGCGCCGGCCCTCTCTCGCAGAGCTTCCCCCGCGCGAGCCCCCGGGCGAGCCGGGTCTTCCCGATCCCGTCCGGACCGGCGAGGAGGATCGCGTGAGGAAGCCTCCCCTCCCCGAATAGACGCCCGAGGAAGGCCCGGCTCGCCTCGTGCCCCGCGACGTCAGGAAACGAGGGGGCGGACGGCACGCCAGATCGCCTCCTCGACCTCGCCCCTCGGAGCCGACCCGTCGAGAAGGCGCACGCGCCCGCCGCCGCGGCGGGCGAAGGCCTGGAATCCGCGGCGCACGGCGCGCGCGTAGGGGAGCCCCCTCCGCTCGAAGCGATCCCGCCCTCGCCGCCGGGCCCTCGCGACCTCGGGGGGGACGTCGAGGAGGAGGAGGAGGTTCGCCTCCGGCTCGCCGTGGAAGGCCCGGGCGAGCGCGAGGACGCGCTCCCCCCCCACCGACCCCGCGATCCCCTGATAGGCGAAGGTCGAGGGGGTCCCCCGGTCGGAGAGGACGACCCAGCCGCGCCGCAGCGCGGGGCCGACGACCTGCTCGAGCAGCTCCGCGCGGGCGGCCCCGAAGAGGAGCGCCTGCGCCCCCGCCCCGATCGGGATCGAGCCGTGAAGGAGGAGTCGCCGCAGCGCCTCGCCGAGCGGGGTCCCGCCCGGCTCCCGGACGACGAGGACGCGCCTCCCGCTGCGCCGGAGCCGTCGGGCGAGCCGCGCGACCTGCGTCGTCTTCCCCGCCCCGTCCGGCCCGTCGAGCACGAGGAAGACCCCTCGCCTCATCCCGCGAACGCGCCTCCAATCGCTCCGACCGGCGCGGCGATCGCTCCCACCGCCGCGACGATCGCTCCCACCGGCGCGGCGGCGGCCGACCGGACGCGCGCGCGCGCCCGGTGCGCGAGGTGCCCGACCGCCTCCACCGACCGGTCGCCGAGGAAGCGGCCGACCTCGGGGAGGGTGAAGCCCGCCTCGAGCGCCGCGAGGACGAACTCGCCCCGGGCGGAGGCGCGAGACGCCGAGCGCCCGCGTCCCCGCAGCGCCCCGGGCTCGACGCCGGTCCTCCTCGCCGTATCGGCCGCGATCCCCTCGAGGGTCGGCCTCCCGCTCCTCTCCCCGATCGTGGCGCGGAATCCCCCGTCGAGGAGGGCGGCAAGGCGTGGATCGAACCCCGGGAGCTCCCGGGGGTGGAGCCGGCTCGCGGCGGCGACGGGGCTGCGCCGGCAGAGGAACGACTCGACGATCGCCGCCGAGGTGCGGCAGAGGCGCTCGCGGCCGGCGAACCGCTCCGCCTCGTCGAGGAGGAGGGCGCCGTGGCCGAGGAGGCCGAGCGTCAGATCCTCGAGCCGTCCCCTCCGGGCGGCGCGCACGAAGCGCGCCCCCAGCTCGCGCACGCGCAGGAGGCAGGGGCGCAGCCCCTGGCGCGCGAAGTCCGCGGCGAGCGCGGCGAGGAGCCCCGACTTGCCGGCCCGCGGAGGGCCGAGGAGGAGGAGCGGATTGAAGATCCCCCCCGGATTCGCCGCCGCTTCCCGCGCCGCGAGGACGGCGTGGCGGTTCTCCTCCGTCAGCGGGAAGGCCCTCGTCCCCGGACGGTGACCGTCGCGGTGGCCGGAGAGGGAGGAGCGGCGGAACAGGGGGACGAGCAAGGGAGGAGGTCGGGACGGAGGAGGCGGCGGAGTGTAAGAGCGCGGCGGCGGCGGTCAACCCGAGGAGGGTCGCCCGGCGAGATCGAGGATCTCCGCCGCCCGCGCGTCGCCCGGGTCGAGCTCGAGGGCGCGCCGCGCCGCCTCGGCGGCGGCGGCCCGGTCCTTCCGAAGAAGCTGGGTCTCCGCCTCCTCGCGGAAGAGCTCGGCCCGCTCCCGCGCGTCGGCCCCCTCCTCCCGCTCCCCGCGCCCGGCGAGCGCGTCGAGCTCGGGACGCACGGCGCGCGCGACCCGGAAGGAGCGGACGGCCGCCTCGAGCGCCCCGAGCGTGCGCTGCGCCCGGCCGAGGCGGGCGTGGAGGTCGCGCCGGAAGGGCTCGACGCCGATCGCCCGGCGAAGCCACTTCTCCGCCGCCGCGGCGTCCTCGCTCCCCTCGGCGTAGGTCGCCAGCTCGACGAAGGGATCGGACGACTTCACCCCGAGCCCGGCGAACTCCTCGAGCTCCTTCCGCGCCTCCTCCGTCCGGCCCGCGCCGGCGAGGAGGCGCTGGAGGGCGAGGTGCGGGGAGAGGGTGGGGTCCGCGCTGAACCGGGGGAAGGCCGCCTTCGCCGCGCGCCACGCCTCGATCGCCCGGTCGAACTCCTTCTCCCCCTCGAGGAGCCTCGCGTAGTGGGCGCGGGCGAAGAACTCCTCCGCCCCGCCCGCGAAGCCCGCCTCGTACTCCGCCCGCGCGACGTCCGTGCGCCCCCGCGCGAAGGCGAGCTCCCCCGCGAGCAGGTGGGCTTTGGCGTGGTCGGGCGAGCGCGCCCGCACGCGCCGCAGCCCCTCCTCCGCGTCGACGGGATTGCGCCGCTTCGCCTGCTCCCAGGCGAGGGAGATCGCCGCGTCGAGATCCTGGGGCGCCTCCCGCACGCGCGCGCGCAGCCGCCGGAGCCCCTCCTCCGTCCGCGTCGGCTCGACCCGGACGTCCTCGAGCTTCTCGTCGACGAAGGCGAGGAAGCGCTTGTCGAACTCCGCCGGCTCGAGGGAGAGGGACTCCCGCAGGACCTCCCGCGTGCTCTTGTCCTCGCCGTAGAGCCGGAGCATCTTCCGGAAGGTCTCGAAGGGGTAGTTCTTCTCGATCCACTCGCAGACGAGCCCCCCCTGGTAGTAGCCGAAGAGGATGTTCGGCGTCCGGAAGGCGCCGTTCAGCTCCTCGATCGGGTAGATCGTCCCGCTCGCGCGCGCGTTGGCGAGCTCGAGGTCCATCCCCCGGTCGAACCCCGGGTCCCGGCGCTTCTCCTCGAGGACGGAGAGCCCCTCCGTGAGCCAGCGCGGGACGCGGGCGCGGGAGAGCGCGATCGTGACGACGTGGGCGAACTCGTGCCACACCGTCGCCTCCCAGGAGAACTTCCCCCGCACTTCACCCGCGAGGGGGGAGACCGCCGTCACCACCGGCCCGAAGCAGACCCCGAGGGCCCCGAAGCCGGTGAAGCCCACCGTCCGGACGGAGAAGTCGCCGTACTCGTGGAACACCTCGACGAGGACCTCCCCCTCCGGCCGGAACCCGTAGCGCTTCGAGAGGTCCTCGAGGGCCTCGAGCAGGAGGGGAGGAAGGAGCTCGCCGAGGACGGGAGCCTCCTCGGGATGGAGGCGGAACTTGAAGGGGGAGGCCTCCTTGTCCTCGTAGGTCCCCTCGAGCTTCTCCAGGACCGAGAGCATGTTCTTGCGCCAGGGGTGGAGGAAGCCGCGGTCGGTCCCCTCGGCGCGGCGCAGCGCCTCGATCCCCTCCTTCTCGTTCCCGCAGTTCGCGAGGGCGCGCCCGAGGTCGGTCCACGCCTCCGCGAGGCCCGGCTCGAGGCGCACCGCCTCCCGCAGGAACGGGACCGCCTCCGGGAACCGGTAGAGCTCGACGAGCGCCTTCCCCGCCGTCGCCGAGGGCTCCCCCGAGCCGGGGCACTCCTCGACCAGGGCCTTCGCGCCCTCCTCGTAGGCCTCCCGCTTCCCCTCGAGGAGGTCGAGCGCGGCGAGGTTGGCCCGCGCCCCCCGGTCGAGGGGGTTCACGCGGCGGGCCTCGAGGAGGCTCGCGCGGGCCTCCTCGAACCGCCGGTCCGTGATCCGCAGCGCCGCCTGCTCGACGAGCGCCTCGACGCACCTCGGGTTCGTCTCGAGGGCCTTGCGGAGGAACCCCTCCGTCTTCGAGCCATCCCGGGCGAAGTTCGAGCGGTAGACCCGGAAGCATCCGAGGAGGGCCTCGACGTTCCGGGGGTTGCGTCGCAGGACCTGGTTGTACTCCTCGACGGCGCTCGGGCTCCCCTGCGCGTCGCGGTACACGCGGAAGTAGAGGTCCCCGAGCGCCACGGCCGCATCCCCCCTTCCTTCCTCCAGGCGCAGCGCCTCGACGAAGACCTCGGAGGCGTCCTCGGCGCGGCCGAGCGCCGCGTACGCCCGGCCGAGCGCGACCAGCCGCGCGGAGTCCTCGACGACGGTCCTCGTCGCGAGGCGCGCGAGGTCGCGCCGGATCTCCTCCGCCTCCTTGCGGCGGCCGACCTCCTCCAGGAACGCGGCGAGCGCCTCCCGCGAGACGAGGTCGGAGGGGTCCTTCCCCGCCGCGCGCAGCGCCTCCTCGGCCCCCTCCCGCCGGCCGAGCGCCGCGCGGGCCTCCCCGAGCGCGCGGAGCGCCTCCGGGGTGGCGGCCCCCCACTCGAGCGCCTCGATCGCCGCCTCGTAGCGGCCGATCGACCGCAGGGCGTTCGCCTTCCCCAGGAGCGCCCCCGCCTCCCCCGGCGCGCGCGCGAGGATCCGGTCGAAGAGGGAGAGGGCGCGCTCGTACTCCCCGCGCGCGAGGAGGGCCTCCCCCTCCTCCGTCGATTCGACCTCCTCCGCCTCCTCCTGCGGGGCGGGGTCCTGGGCCGGGGCGAGCGCCGGGCCGGGGAGGAGCGCGGGGCTCCCGAGCAGGAGGAGGAGGCGAACGAGGCCGCGCGGTCGGCTCAAGGCGAGCGTCGATTGGACCCCGCCGCGCTCGCCGCGGCAAGGCTCCTAGCGGCGAAGGGGCTCCGCCCGGTCCTCCGAGTTGGTCTCCCCCGAGGTGAACGTCCGGGTCACCTCGAGGATCTTCGAGGGGGAGAAGGGCTTCGTCAGGAAGAGGTCCGCCCCGCTCGCCTTGCCGCGCTCGTGGTCCTGCCCGCGGGCCGTCAGCATGACGATCCGCACCCCGGCGAGGGCGGGATTCTGCCGGATCGTCCGGCAGACCTCGAAGCCGTTCACCTCCGGGATCATGACGTCGAGGAACACGAGGTCGGGCCGCTCCGTCTTGACGGCCTCGAGCGCCTCCAATCCGGAGCGCGCCTCGCGGACCTCGTACCCCTCCTTCCGCAGCACGTAGGAGAGGGACCGCAGGATGTAGGGTTCGTCGTCGACGACCAGCACGCGCTTTCCGTTCATCTCGCCTCCTCGGAGGGCGCCTCCGCCCTCGTCCGTCCGTCCAGGGCCCTCGCGACCGCGACCGTGACGTCGTCGGCCGAGGGCCCTCCGCAGAACGCTTCGACTTCGCCGAAGACCGCCTCCACCACCCCCTCGGCGCTGCGCGCCGCGGCGCCCCGCTCGAGCGCCCGCCGGAGGCGGTCGATCCCGAAGAACTCCCCGTCGCGGGCCGCCTCCGTCAGGCCGTCCGTGTAGAGGAGGAGGCAGTCGCCCGGCCGCAGATCGTGGCGGCTCTCCTCGAACCGGGCGTCCGCGATGACCCCGGCCACGGGCCCCTCGGCGAAGAGCTCCTCGAACGAGCCGTCCCGGCGGCGGAGGAGCGGCGCGGGGTGGCCCGCGTTGGCGTACTCGATCCCGCCTCCCTCCTCGTCGAGGAGGACGAGCGCCATCGACATGAAGAGGTCCGCCCGCACGAGGTCGTCGTGGAGGTGGCGGGCCACCCGAGAGAGGATCTCGGCGGCCGATCGGCCCCCCCCCGCCTCCCAGCGGAAGGCCGAGCGCGCCGAGGTCATGAGGAGGGTCGCCGGCAGGTTGTGGCCCGAGACGTCCGCGACGACCAGGCCGACGCGCCCGTCCCCGAGGCGGAGGAAGTCGTAGTAGTCCCCCCCCACCTCGCTCGCCGGCCGGAGTCTGCCGGCCAGCTCGACCCCCCTCATCGCCGGCGGCCGGCCCGGCAGCAGCCCCTCGACGATCCTCCGCGCGATCTCGATCTCCTTCTTCAGCTCGATCCCCCGGATCCCGGTCAGGACGGAGCCGACGTACTCCGCGACGAAGTCGAGGAGGGTCGTCTCCTCGCTCCCGAACCCCGCCGGCTTGACCGAGTCGAGGGCGAGGATCGCCCCCATCGCCCGGCCCGAGGAGGCCTCCCGGACCGGCGTGACGTAGAGGTCGCGCCGCCCCTGCGCCTCGAAGGGGAGCGCGTCGGGAGGGAGCTCGGAGACGTTCTCGAGGAGGCGGCTCATCCCCCGCTCGATCGACCGGCCCGTCACTCCCTGCCCGACCTTCCAGGGGCCCTCGGCCCCGCTCCCGAGCCCGTGGACGCCGAGGAGCACGAACTCGGAGCGGTCCCGCGACCGCAACGCCACGGCGACCTTCTGCGCGCCGAGCACCTCGGCGAGGCGCGGGGCGAGCCTCCGGCAGAACTCCCGAAGATCGTCCGCCTCCCCGATCTCCCTCCCGATCTCGGAGAGAATCGAGCGCTCCTCGAAGAGCCGGGTGAGGGCGCCCGACAGACTCTCGATCTCGAAGACCCGGTCGAGGCAGAGCGAGATCGCCTCGACGGCGAAGTCGAAGGCGCGGTCGAGGGCCTTGCCGTTCCCCCGCGACCGGTGGAGGAGGGCGACGCTCGGCCCGCTCGTCCCCCACGTCCGCACCGCCTGGATCCGGGCGGTCCAGGGAGCGGCGAGGCCGAGGGGCTCGATCGCCCCGCCCGGTCGCGCGGCGAAGGCGACGCGGGGGTGCGACCCCGGCGGGACGGCGGAGGCGATCTCCTTCCCCGAGGCGTCGACGAGGTAGAGGGCGGGCGGGGCGCCCTTCCCCGCGGCGGCGAGGGCGGCGGCCCGCTCGAGGAGGCCTTCGATCCCCTTTCGCATCATCGCGCCCTCGCCTTCTCCCGCGCCTCGCAGGGCACCCGCAGACGCCGGACGAGGAGGACCCAGTTCGTCCCCGCCTCGCGCCCGAACGCACAGCGGTCGGTGAAGGACCTCATGATGTGGAGGCCGTATCCCCCGGGCCTCGGGTGGGCGAAGTCGGGAGGAGGGACGGAGGCGGGGTCGAACGGGCGCCCCTTGTCGCGGACGGTCACCTCAGCCTCCCCGCTCTCCCGGTCGACGGTCAGCGCGATCTCCAGGGGCTTCGGCTCCCCTCCGTAGGCGTGGCGCGAGACGTTCGTGAAGGCCTCCTGGACGGCGAGGAGGAGCTCGTCGGCCGCCTCCTTCATCAGCCCCTCCCCGAGGAAGGCCTCGAAGCACCGCTCGAGGAGGGCGCGCACGGGGGCGAGGAACTCGGGGCAGGCCGGAACCCGCACGCGGACGGTCTCGGCTCGGGGATCAGAAGGATTCAAGGCCCGTCGCGAGATCGGGGAGGACTTCGAAGGCGAGGGAGAGCCGCGTGACCCTCAGGAGGCGGTCGACGAGCAGGAGGGGGCGCTCGGCTCCGACCAGCTCGAGGAGCCTCGCCCGGACCCTCTGGCGGTTCGCGAAGTCGACGTCCCCCTCGAGCGAAACGACGGTCGGCGGCTCTCTCATCGGAAGAGGGTGGAACCCTTCCCGGTATCGGACCGGGCTCCGAGGGGGCTGAAGGCGGGGACCACGCCGCGGACGGAGCGGCGTTCCACGCCCAGAGGGGGCTATCCGTAGTCCTCCAGCCCTGACCGGGGGACACCGATAGGGAGCGCTCGGACCTGGCTGAAGTCCCCTGGCTTGACGCCGGTCCGAGGCAACCGGTAAGAGAATCCCCATGAATCCCGCGGGCGGCTTCTCCCCCGCCTCTCGAGGCGGGGGGGCGAGAGGATTCGCGGCGTTCCTCGCCGTGGGCCTCGCGGCCTGCGCGTCGCACCCTTCTTCCTCCTCCTACTCCTCCCCCCCCCCGTCGGCTCCCCCTCCCCTCTCCTCGAGCCTCACCCCCTGGCAGCGGATCGACCGCCTCGGGAACCGGCTCGGGGAGTGCTCGAACTCCGGAGAGTACGCGCGCCTGGCGAACGAGCTCGGTCGCGCCTACCTCGAGGTCGAGCGCCCCGAGCGCGCGCGCCACTTCTTCTATCGATCGCTCCAGCGCGACGAGGCCGGGAGCCTCGTCGCCTCGAACGAGCGCGGGATCGGGGAGGCCTTCCTCCGGGAGGGGAACGCCCCCTCCGCGGAGCGCTCCCTCGCCCGCGCCGTGCTCCGCGCGCGGCCCGGGACCGAGGCGGACGAGGCGCGCCTCCTCCACGCGATCTGCCTCGAGAGACTCGGGCGCGCGAAGGAGGCGGCGGACCTCCGACGGTCGATCGCGAGCCCCGACCGCGCCACCCTCCAGCAGCTCGAGAAGGAGCTCGTCGCCATCCCCGCCCCCTCCATCGTCCCCGCCCCGGCCGCCGGGAAGGTCGCCGCCCCCACGGGGCGCACGCTCAAGGTCGTCCCGCGGGCCTCCTGGGGACCGAGCCCGATGGGGCGCGACGTCGAGCCGATGGGGACGCCGAAGCGGATCACGATCCACCACAGCGCGACCTCCTTCGCCGGGACCTCCGAGAGGGAGACGGCGACCGAGATCCGGACCATCCAGCGGATCCACCAGGACAAGTCGGGCTGGGCCGACATCGGCTACCACTACGTGGTCGACCGGACGGGGCGCATCTGGGAGGGCCGTCCCCTCTCCGTCCAGGGGGCCCACGCGGGCAACCGCGACGCCAACCGCGGGAACATCGGGATATGCCTCCTCGGCAACTTCGAGGAGGAGCCGATCTCGCCGAGGCAGGCCGAGGGGCTGCGGGCGATCCTCGGGGAGTGCATGACGCGCTTCCGGATCGCCGCCAACCGCGTCTACTCCCACCGCGAGATCCGCGCCGACTACGGGCTGCGGACGACGGAGTGCCCGGGGCGGACGCTCCAGGCGTACCTCGACCGCTTCCGGAAGGGGGACGCCCCCTCCGGCAAGATCCTCGCCCGGGGTCGCTAGGCCTCGGCGCGCGCCTGGGCGAGGGCGTCGGCCGCCGACAGCCCGAGCGGGATCTGCGGCGCGAATCCGGTCGCGGCCGCCAGCCGATCGATCGAGGCGAAGACCTCCTCGGGCTCTCCCGGACGCAGTCGCGCCGGGTCGACCTCCACCGCGGGGCGCTCGGTCGTCTCGGCGAGGACGGCCTCGAGGAGGAGGCGCACGGGGACCGCCCGCCCCGAGCCGAGGTTGAAGACCCGGTCGGGTCCCGCCGGAGTGAGCAGGAGGGAGAGGATCCCCCGGGCCGCGTCCCGGACGTCGAGGAAGTCGCGCCGCAGGTCGAGGTTCCCGACGACGACCTTCGGGGGGGCGCTCCCCTTCTCGATCGCGGCGATCTGCCGGGCGAAGGAGCCGAGCGCGTAGTCGGCGCCCTGCCCGGGACCGACGAGGTTGAAGACCCTCGCGATCCGGACGTCGAGCCCCGCGTGCGCGGCGTACGCCTCGGCCAGGGTCTCGGCGGCCGCCTTCGTCCTCCCGTAGACCGAGCGGGGCTCCGGAGGATGGTCCTCCCGGAGCCCGCCGGAGGCGGGCCCGTAGACATGGGCGCTCGAGGCGAGGAAGAAGAGGGCGCCCGGCGAGGTCGCGGACGCCGCCTCGAGGGCGTGGAGGGTGCCGAGCGCGTTCGCGGCGAAGGCCCCCTGCGCATCCCCCTCCGCCTCGCGCGGGGAGGCGAGCCCGGCGAGGTGGAGGACCGCGGTCGGCTGGACCGCGGCGAACGTCGCCGGGAGGGAGCGGGGCTCGGCGCAGTCGCCGGCGAAGAAGGCGACCCCGGCGAGGGGGGAGCGCGGCGGACGCCGGGCGATCACGGCGAGCCGTCCCCCGAGCGGGCGCAGCGCGTCGAGGAGGTGGCGACCGAGGAAGCCGGTCCCGCCGGTGACCAGCACCCTCTCGAGGCGCGTGCCGCTCACGCGCCCCGGCGGCGTTGGAGGTCGGCGTCGACCATGAGGTGGACGAGCTCCCGGAAACCGACCTCCGGCTTCCAGCCGAGCCTGTCGCGCGCCTTCGTCGCGTCGCCGATCAAGGCGTCGACCTCCGCGGGGCGGAGCAGCGTCGGGTCGAGGACGACGTGCTTGTTCCAGTCGAGCCCCGCGCGAGCGAAGGCGACCTCGACCAGCTCGCGCACGGTGTGGCTCTCCCCCGTCGCGACGACGTAGTCCTCGGGGCTCGCCTGCTGGAGCATCCGCCACATGGCGTCCACGTAGTCGGCGGCGTACCCCCAGTCGCGCTTCGCGTCGAGGTTGCCGAGGCGGAGCTCCTTCTGCCTGCCGAGCGCGATCGCCGCCACCGCGTCGGTCACCTTCCGCGTCACGAACTCGAGACCGCGCCGGGGCGACTCGTGGTTGAAGAGGATCCCCGAGCAGGCGTAGAGGGCGTAGGACTCCCGGTAGTTGACCGTGATCGCGTGGCCGAACTCCTTCGCCGCCCCGTAGGGGCTGCGGGGGTGGAAGGGCGTCGTCTCGCGCTGCGGCACCTCGCGCACCCGCCCGAACATCTCGCTCGAGGAGGCCTGGTAGAAGCGGATCGAGCGGTCGACCCTCAGGATCGCCTCGAGGAGCCGCAGGACCCCGATCCCGGTCACCTCGGCGGTGAGCATCGGCTGGCCGAAGGAGGCCGAGACGAACGACTGGGCGCCGAGGTTGTAGACCTCCTGCGGCCGGCTCTCCTCCAGCGCCCGGACGAGGGAGCCCGAGTCGAGGAGGTCCCCCTGGATGAGGGTGACCTTCCCCGCCAGATGGGCGATCCGGGACGTCCCCTCCGTGCTCGCGCGCCGGACGAGACCGAAGACCCGGTAGCCCTTCTCGAGGAGGAGCTCCGCGAGGTAGGAGCCGTCCTGTCCCGTGATGCCGGTGATCAGCGCGTGTTTCATCCCGCCTCCGGCCGGCCCGTCACGAAGAGGAGGGTGGCGAGGCCGAGCACGCAACAGTATCCGACGAGCCACGACAGGCGATTGCGGACGAGGAGCCCCACGCAGGCCTTGAGCCCGAGGGTTCCGACGATCGCGGCCACCGCCGCGCCGATCAGGAGGCTCCCGGGCCCGACCTCGGCGACGTCCCTCCCCCGGATCCAGTCGACCCCCTCCAGCGTGCAGGCCCCGGCGATGACCGGGACGGCGAGGAGGAACGACAGGCGCGCCGCGGAGGCCGGCGCGAGGCCCCGGACGAGGCCGGCCGCGACGGTCGCTCCCGAGCGGGAGAGCCCCGGGAGGAGGGCGAGGGACTGGACGAGGCCCACGACGAGGGCGTCCTTCAACCCGACCGACGCGAATTCCCGCTTCGCCCCGCGCGAGGCCCTCGCCCCGATCGCCAGAGCGGTCGCGCTCGCGAGGAATCCGACGCCGACGGTCCGCGAGGAGGAGTACAGGGCTTCGATCCGGGACTTGAAGAAGTACCCGGCGATGGCGGCGGGGACCGTTCCGAGGACGAGGAGGCCGAGGAGCCGGAGCGACCGCCCCCTCTCCTCCGCTTCGCCGCGGAACGGCGCCCGGGCGATCCCCGACCAGTCGCCCCAGTAGAGGACGAGGAGGGGGACGAGGGTGCCGGCGTGGAGGACCAGCTCGAGGACGAGGCCGCTGCGGCTTCCGCCGAGCAGGATCCTCGTCAGCGCGAGGTGGCCGTCGGAGCTGACGGGGAGGAACTCCGTGAGCCCCTGGATGACGGCGAGGAGGAGGACGTAGGCGAGACTCACGCCCGGGAGCGCAGAGCCTCCTCGGGGGAGACGCTCGGCAGGCCGAAGGACTCGGCCACTCCCGGGTGCGTCACCTGGCCGCGGACGACGTTCGCGGCCGACCGGATCGAGCGATCCCCGCGGAGGGCCTTCTCCAGCCCCTCCTCGGCGAGCTTCCGGATCCACGGCAGCGTCGCGTTCGTCAGCGCGTAGGTCGAGGTCCGCGCGACCGCCCCGGGCATGTTCGCGACGCAGTAGTGGACGACCCCTTCCTCGACGAACGTCGGCTCCCGATGCGTCGTCGGCCGGCAGGTCTCGACGCATCCCCCCTGGTCGACGGCGACGTCGACGATGACGGAGCCCGGTCGCATCTTCCTGATGTCTTCCCTGCGCAGCAGCACCGGCGCCCGCTTCCCCGAGATCAGGACCGCGCCGATGAAGAGGTCGGCCGTCCGGGCCCGCTCCCGCAGCGCGTACGGGGTGGAGAAGAGGGTCGTCACGTTCGCGGGCATGACGTCGGCCAGATACCGCAGCCGCTCGAGGCTCACGTCGAGGATCGTGACGCGGGCCCCCATCCCGGCCGCGATGCGAGCGGCGTTCGATCCGACCACGCCCCCGCCTGCCACGAGCACCTCGGCCGCCTCGACGCCGGGAACTCCGGCGAGGAGCACCCCTCGCCCCCCCATCGCGCGTTCCAGGTACTTCGCCCCCTCGTGGACCGACATCCTCCCCGCGACCTCGCTCATCGGCGTGAGGAGCGGGAGATGCCCCCCCACCTCGAGCGTCTCGTACGCGAGGCAGGTGGCCCCCGACTTCCGCATCGCCTCGGTCAGCGTCTGCGAGGCGGCGAAGTGGAAGTAGGTGAAGAGCGTCTGGCCCGACCGGACGAGCGGATACTCGGCCGGGAGGGGCTCCTTCACCTTCACGACCAGCTCGGCGCCGGCGTAGACCTCGGCCGGCCCCGCGACGAGCGTCGCCCCCGCTCCCTTGTATTCCTCGTCGGGGATGCCGCTCCCGACCCCCGCCCCCTTCTCGACGAGGATCCGGTGCCCTTCCTGGGCGAGGTCGTGGACCCCGGCCGGGACGAGGGCCACCCGGTCTTCGGACTCTTTGATTTCCTTGGGGACGCCGAGGATCAAGGTTCACCCACCGACGCGAAGGGGGCGGATTCTAGGAGCCCGCGAGCGGTGGCGGAAAGGCTATCGGCCCTCTGGCCCCCGCTGGTGAGCGCCGCTATCCTCCCCCCCTTCGCGGCGCCGGGCGATTAGCTCAGCTGGCTAGAGCACCAGCTCGACAAGCTGGGGGTCACAGGTTCAAATCCTGTATCGCCCACCATCTCCAAGTCGCGGCGGTCTACGGGATAGGCGCGCCACACGTCGGGGAATCCTGTGCTCGCGCCTGACCCGGCACTCCGTCGGAGCAGCTCGCACTCGCGGAGTTCCGCCGCTCGGCGAGGACGGCGCAGGCGCAGGGAGTAAGATCCCCCGAGTGAAGTCGGGCCCGATTCCCTTTCACCGGCTCCTGCTCCTGCAGCTGGCGATCTCGGTGCCTGTGGGTGTCGCCATCTGCTGGGGGTACGGGCTGCGGTGGCCGTGGTTCGTCTCGAGTCTCGCGGTTGGGGTGGGGCTCACGCTCCTCATCGAGCGAACGGAGCGGCGCCGACTCCGCCGCATCCTCGAGGTCGGACGCAGGGTCCGAGGAGGCGCCTCGTAGCCGGCGTCGACCGACCGGCGGTTCTCGCGGTCCTCCTCGCCTGCGCGCAGGTCTCGTCGAAGCCGGAGGCCGACGACCGGATCGACCTCCATCTGGACGCCGCGGAAGCCGACGCCGCCCTCGACCTGGCCGGGCGGGCGAGGTCGCGAGCGGCGATCTCCGACGAGGAGTGGGCCGCCGTGTCCGGAACCGACGGCTACCGCCGCCTGCAGCGGCGCGAGAAGGAGATTGGGCGTCGGGCGACGGACGACGACTTCCGGGCGTTCCTGCTCTCCGAGGATCTGGCCCGCGAGCGGGCCGCCCTCCGAAGGACCCTCGACGAGTGGAAGAAGGCCGACCTCGACTCCGCGGCGCGCCGGATCCTCGCTTACCTCCCTCCCGAGGCGCGCGTGCGCGCCACCGTCTTCCCCGTCGTCAAGCCCCGGAAGAACAGCTTCGTCTTCGAGCCCGCGACGAACCCGGCCATCTTCCTCGCCGTCGATCCTTCGCTCACCCGCGACCAGTTCGAGAACATGGTCGCCCACGAGCTGCACCACATCGGGTTCGCGAGCCTCCCTGCGGGAGACGCCGCACACTCCCCCGAAGTCGAGAAGGTCCTTCCCTGGGTCGGTGCCTTCGGGGAAGGGTTTGCAATGCTCGCGGCCGCCGGGGGACCCGACGTCCACCCCCACGAGCGGAGCCCGGCCGCCGATCGCGAGCGCTGGGACCGCGACGTGGCGCGCTTCGACCAGGACCTCGGGAGCCTCCAGGCGTTCTTCCTCGACGTCCTCGAGGGCCGCCTCGCGACCGAAGAGGCGATCCGCGAGAAGGGTCTCGCGTTCTTCGGCGAGCAGGGGGCCTTCTACACCGTCGGCTGGAGGATGGCCGTCCTCGTCGAGAAGCGCTTCGGGCGCGCGATCCTCGTCGAGGGGATGCGCCATCCGGCGCGGCTCCTCGCCACCTACAACCCCGTGGCCGAGGAGCGAAGGGCGCGCGGCGAGGGGATCGCCACGTGGTCCCCCGAGTTCCTCCGGCGCCTCGGAGCCGAGCCGATCCCCGTGGCACCCGGCTCGCGTCCCGCGTCCGGGTCGCGCTGAACCGGATCGGTCCCGGAAACGGCACGATCGGATCGCGCGTGTCCGGATCGGCGAGAGGGGGCGGATCGTACGTCTGCCAGGGGACGAAAGGAGCGGAGCCTGGCTTTGTCCCTCGGCGCCCGGAGGCGTACCCTGGCGATCGAGAACGCCGGCATGCGGGTCGACACTCGCTGGAGCCTCGCCCTACGGAGGCTGCTCGCGATCGCGGCGCTTTGCGCGCCCGTCGTCGGAGGCGCTGCCTGGGCCGGCGGGCCCGGAGGGACGCCGAGCTTTCACGCAGCGAGGCGCTCGGGCCCCGAACGGTCGAATCTCCAGGTCGAACTCTCCGCCCGTCCCTCCCTCCGCGGCGCGCGGTCCCTGCCGCGCTCCGAGGAAACCCGGACGGCACGCCCCGTCCGCGGCAACGCCGGCCCCCTCGTCCTCGCCGCCTTCGGCTACTCGTTCTCGATCGAAGTCCTCGGGCCGCTCCGCGGCTCGCCCCTGCCGCCCGGGAAATCCACCCTCTCTCCGCGAGGGGCCCCCGCGCGCGCCCCACCTCTCCGCTAGTCCGCGCGTCGTCTCAGGCCGGGGCCGCCTCGCGGTCCCGGCGTCTCCGCGGACCTCTTCGGAGAGGCTTCACCCATGGAGCAGCTCGCTCCTGAGGGCGCCCGTTCCGGGTGCCTGCTTCGCGCGTTCTGGCTGTTCGCGGGACCCGCGCTCCTCATCGTCCTCGCGGTTCCCCTGGCGGGGCATCCAGGCGGGGCGATCGGGATCCACCTCCTCTACTTCGGAACGCTCGCGGCCTGCGCGATCGCGCGCGTCCTCGACCGCGCCGCGGACGCGGTCGACCCGGGCTCCCCGACGACGGCTCCGCCCCCGGGGAAGCGCCCCTACCTGATCGGGCTCTTCGCGGCGGGGACGGCCCTCTGGGCGGCCGCCCGGTGGCTCGGCCCGGAGATCCTCGGGTGAGCTGAATCGGAAGCCCTACCGGGGAGGCTGCCTGTCGGAATCGCCGCGTCGGTTCCCCTCCACATCCTCCAGGAACTGCCGGATCCGATCCCGGATCTCGTCCCGGGCGTCCCGGAACACCCGGAGCCGCTCCTTCTCCGTCCCCGTGAACGCCGCCGGGTCCGGGATGGACCAATGGAGGAGGGTCGGCGCCCCCGGGAAGATCGGACAGGACTCCTTCGCCCGATCGCAGACCGTGACGACGAAGTCGAAATGCCTCCCGGAGAACTCCCGGAGGTGCTTCGAGCGGTGGCCCGAGAGGTCGACGCCCGCCTCCTCCATGACCTCGATCGCCATCGGGTTCACGACCGACGGCTCCGTCCCCGCGCTCGCGCCTTCGAATCGGTCCCCCCCGAGGCGCCGCAGCCACCCCTCCCCCATCTGGCTGCGGCAGGAGTTCCCGGTGCAGAGGAAGAGGACCGACTTCACCGGCGCGGCTCCTCGACCCGCACCGCCTCGTAGGCGAAGGCCCCGGCGACCGCGCCGACGAGGGGCGCGAGGACGTAGATCCAGAGGAATCGGCCGTCGAGGGCCGCGACGGCGGGACCGAGCGATCGGGCCGGGTTCATCGACGCGCCCGAGATCGGTCCGCCGAAGATCGCCTCGAGCCCGACGACGGCGCCGATCGCGACTCCGGCCATCGAGCCCACGGCTCGACCGTCCGTCGCGACGGCCGCGACGACGAACATGAGAGCGGCCGTCATGGCGGCCTCGAGGCCGAGGGCCTGCCACGCGCTCGAGGCCGGACGGGTCGCCCCGAGCCCTCCGACGGCTCCGAAGAGCACGCGGAGGAGCGAGGCCCCGACGATCGCGCCCACGGCCTGGGCGGCCACGTACGGGAGCACCTCTCCGCGAGGGAACCTCCGGCACGCCGCGAAGGCGACCGTGACGGCCGGATTGAGGTGGGCACCGGAGACATGTCCGAGGGCGTAGACGAGGGCGAGGACGACGAGCCCGAACGTCGCGCCGATCCCGACGGGCGTGACCCCTCCGCCCGAAACGGCGTCGACGACGATCGCCCCGCAGCCCGCGAAGACAAGGAACCCCGCGCCGATCCCCTCCGCGAGGCACCGCTGCCAGAGGCGGTTCTCTCTCATCCGCAGCAGGTGAGGCGGGCGGACCGGACCCGGTCCCTCCCCCTCGGGGGGAGTCCGTCGCATTCCCTCGAACGTCCCCGTCGCTCGAGCCGGTCGAGCGCCCGCCGGACCTCCGGATCGGCCCGGACGGCGTCGTGGACCGCCTCGAGGATCGTCCGCAGCCATCGAGGCGCGCGCGCGGCGAGCCGGTGGTAGACCCAGGCGCCGCGCCTCTCGTCCTCGACGATCCCCGCCGCGCGGAGCGTCGCGAGGTGCCGGGAGGCGCGGGACTGGGTCGTCCCGAGGACCGCCTCGACTTCGCAGCCGCAGATCTCCTCGACGTGGAGGAGGATCGCGACGATCCGCAATCGGGTCGGCTCGGCGAACGCCCCGAGGACCCGGGACGGCTCCGGGCCGCGGACCGCGAGCGCTTCGGTTGCGGATATGCGCATGGACGCATTCTTCGTCCCTGCGCGCTCCTCCGCAACCGGGGCCTTCCCGCCACCGGTGGAGAGGGGGCCCGAGTGCACGATCGCTCGCGGGCCTAACCGCTTGCCCGGGAGGAGATAGAAGCGCGGTCGTCGAAAGCAGCTTTCTATCGGGGCTCCGAGGGCCGGGGGCCTCCGAAAGTCCGCGGGCCGGCCGGCCGAAGAGGGGGGGCCATGAGGGACCGCTGCACCTTCGAGCCCCTCCGGGGAGAGGGGGAGAGTCTCCGGGCGTTCCCTGCTCCCGCCCCGCCGCCCGAACTCCGTCGGGCCGACCGGGCGGCGTAGCCCTCCGTGCGGCGGAGCGGTCGACGTGGATCGGACGTTCCTCGTCCAGCCGGCGGAGATGGCGCGGCACCTCAGGAAGGTGGCGGACCGACTCCGCGAGCACGCGGCGGCGGCCCTCCGCAGGGCCCCGCTCGTCGGCTCCCTCGGCCACGTCGCGGTCGACGAGACGGGCGCCTACCTCTCCTGCTCCTGCGAGACGGCCTGCGGCACCGACGAGATGGCCTGCACCGGATACCCGAACGGCTCCTCCATCGGGGAGAGGGGAAGGATCGTCCGGCTGCCCGCGGACGACTGGGCGGGTCCCCGCTCCGACGGGCGGCCCGGCTTCCGGTTCACGCCGGAGACGATCCGGGATCACGCGACGGCGGTCGCGGAGGAGCTTCGAGGCCTCGCCTCCGACGCGGAGCGCGCCCGGCCGTTCGTCCTCGACCCCGCCCGGCGCCCGGCGCGTCTCGGGGAGCGGCCGAGCTGGGACCCGGGCGCGCGCGTCGAGGCGTTCCTCCCGATGCGGGAGGGCTGGTACCAGGAGTGCCCCTGTGCGAAGGCCTGCGCCGCGCGCGGGCTCGTTGGCTCCGTCATGGAGGACGGCGGGGAGCGGCTCGCCCTCCTCTTCCGGAAGGCGGCGGACCGCTACCTCTTCGTATCGGACTCCCGCCGAGGGAGCCCCGTCATGTCCGCCCACCGGCACGGCGGCTTCGAGGACCTCGACTGAAGTCGCGCGGCTGCGCGAGGGCTCCTTCCCGGGGGGCGAGAGCCTCGCGCGACCCACGTGGGTCGCTTCACGAATCCGACGCCATCTCCGCAGTCTCTCCCTCAGCTGGTGGGCGTGCACAGCACATGCGAATAACGTTCTTCCATGCCCCGCATGCTCCAGATCCGTCACGTCCCCGAGGACCTGCATCGCAAGCTCAAGGCGCGCGCGGCCCTCGAGGGCCTCACGCTCTCCGACTACCTCCTGCGCGAGGTTCGCCGGGCGGCGGAGCGCCCGACGGTCGAGGAGTTGCGCGCGCGGATCGCGAGCCGCTCCCCGGTGAAGCCCCGGATCTCCCCTATCCGGGCGGTTCGCGGCGAGCGAGGGCGCCATTGATCGTCGTCGATTCCTCCGCGCTCCTAGAAGTCCTCCTGCCTGCGGCGGGCGGCTGGCACCGCGCCCGAGTCGAGATGGTCTGACGAGCGGGGGGCCTGGAGCGTGACGGGGGAACCCCTTTCCCCGGTCGCACCCGCTCCTTCGACCCACGTGGGTCGCCTCACAGGTTCGGCGCCATCGCCGCGGCCGCCTCCTCCGAGGTCAGGACGGGGACGATGTCGAACTCGACCAGGTCCTCCCAGTGTCGGGTCCACTCCCTGAGGAGCGCCTCGTCCTTCGCCTCCATCACCTGGAAGCAGCGCTGGAAACCGAGGTCGACCCAGCTCGAGACGTACCGCACCCCCTCGGGAGCCATCCGCCCCCGATCCCGGAATCGTCGGTAGACGTCGGGCGCTCGGCCCGACCGAAACCGTTCGATGACCATGAAGAGCATCGGCGCGCTCTCCCTGCTCCGGGGACGCCGGTGGGCGCACCCGGGCTTCGGGTCGGGGACCTCGGCGGAGGCCTGGGACGCCCCGACGGGTCCGTAGTCGAGAACTTCGAGCGAGCGACCGTACCCGCGCAGGTAGGGACGGCCCAGCGCCTCTTCCGGCCATCCCGGCGCTCGCTCCGGCACCGACTCCTCCGGGAGCCTCGTCCGAGGGCCGCGATAGGCCCCTATCGCTCGATCGATTTCGCCACGGAGACGAAATTGAACGAGCAATAAGGCCTTATCGCGCGATCGATATCTCCCTGGGGGAAGAATTGAACGAGCAATAAGGCCCTATCGCGCGAGCGATTCGGCCATCATGTCCGAATTGAGCGCGCAATAGGGCCCTATTCCTCGAGCGAAACGGTCCCCGGGACCGTCTTGATCGCGCGATATGGCCATTTCGCTCGATCGATTTCGCCCCGGGGCACTCCTCGTCGAGCGAGAGTTCCCCCGGGGCACTCTCGCTTGATCGATTCCGTACCTATGCAAGATCCAGCGGAGTCTCGGCTTATGTCTGGCGGGCTGCACGGAAAAGGGTCGCTCTTCACGCTGCGAACAGCTCGATCTGGGGGCACTCCCGTGAGGGTTCGCGCCCGTCCGGTCGCCTGGGATCGCGGCCACCCCGCGGCGGGTTCGAGGCGGACGCGGCGGCAACCGCGGCGCTCGACATGCGACGCCCCGTCGTCCCGCACGTGACCGCACCCGCCAGCGACCGCCGCCGGCATTCGCAAGCCGACGACCTCCACCCCCGATCCTGGCATCGGCTCCGGCGGACCAACCGGGAAGGGCTCCGGGCCGTACCATGCCGGTCGACGCCCCTCTCCTCCCCCTACATGTATCTGGGCCTCGGGATCGCCCGCGCACTCGTCCCCTCGCTCTTCTTCTTCGCGCTCCCGCCGGGGGACACGAGGGCTCCCGACTCGCGACCGGCGCAGGGGGATCAGGACGGCGACCCGGGCGAGGGGGAGCGGGCGACGCCCGTCGTCCGCGTCGTCCTCGCCGCCCGCCCCGCCGTCGTCCACATCCGGACGACGCGGACGGTGGAACGGACGATCGCCGACTGGGGTTGGTTTCCCCGCGGCCGGACGATGGAGGAGGCCGACCACCTCGAGGGGTCCGGCGTCGTGATCGACCCGATGGGCTACATCGTCACGAACGAGCACGTCGTGCGCGGAGCGGCCCGGATCGTCGTCCGGTTCGACCGGCAGGACGATCCGCGGGAGCACTCCGCGACGGCGGTCGGCGTCGACCGCGAGAACGACCTGGCGCTCCTGAAGATCGACGGGCCGCAGCCCTTCCACGCCGTCCGACTCGGCCGCTCCGACGACCTCCTGATCGGCGAGACGGTGGTCGCCATCGGCAACGCCCTCGGGGAGGGGCTGAACGCCCACGCCAGCACGGTCTCCGCCGGGATCCTCTCCGCCGTCGACCGGGAGCTGCACCTGCCGGCCGAGGGGAGGAGCTATCGCGGCCTCCTCCAGACCGACGCCGCGATCAACCCCGGCAACTCCGGCGGGCCCCTCCTCAATCTCCGGGGCGAGCTGATCGGCATCAACACCGCGATCCTCCCCCAGGCGCAGGGGATCGGCTTCGCGATCCCCGTCGACCGCGTCCTCGACATCCTCCACAGGAACCTCTTCGACCTCGACCGCTCGACCCGGTTCTGGCTCGGGATGAAGTTCGAGGAGGGGGAGGGGACGACGGTCGCCTCCGTCGAGCCCGGCGGGCCCGCCGCCCTCGCCGGGATCGAGGCGGGCGACCGCGTCGTCGGAGCCGGGGGTACCTCCGTCACGAGCACCCTCGAACTCTCGAAGCGCCTCCTCCCCCGCAGCGCCGGGGAGCGGATCCAGCTGCGCCTCCGGCGGGGCGACAAGGAGTGGACGGCGTCGGTCATCCTCGGGTCCGCCGCGAACCGCTACCTTCGGGAGCGACTCGGCTGCTCCGTCGAGCCGATCCGCGCCCGCGGGGAAGGAGCGCTCCGGGTCGCGGGCCTCGTTCCGAAGTCCCGGGCCGAGAAGGTCGGCTTCAAGACCGGGGATCTCCTCCTCGGCGTCGGTCTCCCCCCCCGCTCCGGAGGCATGACCGCCGTCGCGACGCCCGAGGACCTCGCCTCCCTCCTCCAGGGGATCCCGCCGAAAGGCGTCCTCCGGGTGTGGCTCGCCCGCGGGGAGGAGGAGTACTTCGGCGAGGTCGTCCTGCGCTGAGCGATCGGCGCCCGACCCGCGCGAAGGGGAAAGAGCGCAGCGCGATCGAGATTCCGTTCGCGGGAAACCGCGGCCGGAAGTCCGGGAGGCTCGGCCGTAGCGCGTCGACCCAGTTCCTGGCCACCCTGACCAGGGAGAGATCGCCCGTCGCCTCCGCCGCGCGGAGGAGTCCCGCGACCGGATACATCGAGTACGGCGGCGGGACCGAGCCTCGGGTCCCGATGACGCGCCCGGTCTCCCCATCGACCTCGATGAACCCGTGGAGCCGGCCGCGACGCCCGTCGAGGGCGTTCTGAGCGAGGAACCGCGCGAGGCCCCCCATCTCCCTCGCGACCTGCCGTTTCCCTCCGGCGAGCCGGTACTTCCCGAGGGCCTCGAGGAGGAGTCCCCCCTGGAGCCAGGTCGACACGCGCAGGTCGTTCGTCCCGCGCCTCACCCTCGTCTCGAACCGGAACAGGCCCGGCTCCCGGTACCGGGCGAGGAGGCTCGCCGCGGCTTCCTCCATCG